>JABDHF010000008.1 GCA_013285595.1 Bacteroidota bacterium | reverse complement strand
ATACAGCCCCTGGTGCATAACCGGGGGCTTTTTTATGCCGGTTACAAACGCCTTGCGCCCACTTCTTTTGACAACTTGCGCACCAGCTCTTCGTTATTTCTCGTACCGGTCTTCAGCAGCATATTCCTGTTATGGTTGATTATGGTGTTCTCTTTGATGGCTAGCTTAGCCGCAATTTGTTTTGAACTTAAGCCTTCCGCTATATACATTAATACTTCTTTTTCCCGAGGTGTAAGCTCCGGCCTGTAGGTGTATGATGCTGTCGTCATTGTTGGGGGGCAATTTGGCTACGTAAAAATGCGCGTATTTACTATACTCCGCTACGTGACTTTTACGGTAGGGAGAGGGGGATTTTTCCCGTATTGTCTTTTTTCCTTTAAACGGCGGAGTTCATTTCCTGAACATTATGGCGAATGAAATCATCTACAGGCATGCTTTTTATAATAGGTTAGTCACCAAATACTATTGCTATGCGCGCTATATGGTCAGGATCTATTGGTTTCGGGTTGGTGAATATACCTGTGAGGTTGTTTAGCGCTGTGCAGGACAGTACGCTGGACCTGCATATGCTGGATAAAAACGGCCATGCCGGCATCCGCTATGCACGCATAAATTCTGATACGGGTAAAGAAGTGCCGTGGGCTAATATTGTGAAGGGCTTTAAGTACAATGATGAATACGTGGTGCTGACTGACGATGACTTTGAAAAGGTAAGCCCGAAGAAGAGTAAAATGATAGACATCAGTGAATTTGCTAAGGAGGAAGATATAGATACTACGTTTTACGATACCCCTTATTACCTGGAGCCAACAAAAGGCGGCGAGAAAGCTTATGTGCTATTAAGAGAGGCGTTGAAGCAAAGTGGTAAGGTGGCTATAGGCGAATATATAATGCGCACTAAAGAAAATCTATGCCTGCTAAAACCACAGGACGACATGCTGCTGCTATTGAAAATAAGGTATGCCGAGGAGATACGGAATTACGAGGACCTGAACATACCAAAGGATATAACAGTAAAGCCTGCTGAGCTTAAAATGGCCCAGGCGCTTATTAACCAGCTGACGCCAAAGAAGTTCAGCATGGGGAAGTATAAGGACACTTACGATGATGAGCTGATGAAGATAATAGAAGCAAAGGCGAAAGGAAAGAAGATCACAGCGCCTAAGTTTAAGCTGGTGCATAACAAGAGTAAAGACATGATGGAACAACTAAAGGCAAGCTTGGATACGGGAACAAGAAAGAAGGCATCTTAGCTCTATCCGAATGTCAGGCATGAAAAATATAGAATAATGAGCTTAGCTAAATATAACAGCAAACGACACTTTGGCGACACCCCTGAGCCTGCGGGCAAAAAGGGGCTCGCCGGAGCCAAGCTGACATTTGTGGTGCAGCGGCACCATGCCAGCCACCTGCATTACGACTTCAGGCTGGAGCTAAATGGTACACTCAAAAGCTGGGCTGTGCCTAAAGGGCCGTCCCTTAACCCCAAAGACAAGAGGCTGGCTATGATGGTGGAAGACCACCCTATAGACTATGCAACATTTGAAGGCGATATACCTGCCGGCAATTATGGGGCGGGCCATGTGGACGTATGGGACCATGGCACTTATGAGCCGATTGATGAAGATGCTAACGTTATATCACCAAAGGAATTTGCGCAACACCTGCATGCCGGCAATATAAAATTCAGGATGCACGGAAAGTTGCTGAAAGGTGACTTCGCGCTGGTGAATATGAAGAAGGATGAAAAGACCTGGCTGCTGATAAAGCACCATGATAAATATGCCACCGACGAAGACTACACCAGCGAAGACTACGCCAAGAAAAGCTCGCTGGCCTACACGGCAGAGCGTAACAAAGATAAAGTGGTAAAAAAAAAGTAAAGCCGATACTGCTGAAGCAGCCTACGGCTCCTGAACCTGAGCCAAAGTCTTATTCCCAAACCCACCACGGCAGCAGCAATGCAAAATTCAGCAGGTATATAAAGCCTATGCTGGCAAAGCTGCATGAGGAAGCATTTAACGATAAGAACTGGATCTACGAAATAAAATGGGATGGCTATCGTGCTATAGCGGATATAGGCAAGGATGATATAAAGCTGTATTCCCGGAATGGGCTATCGTTTGCGCCTGACTATCCCGCAGTGTATGAAGAGCTGAAGAGCGTAAAAAAGAAGGTGGTGCTGGATGGCGAGATAGTGGTACTGGATGAAGATGGCAAGCCATCGTTCCAGCTGATACAGCAATATGCGCAAGATAAGAGCCTGTCTATTTGCTATTATGTTTTTGACTGCCTTTATATAGATGGCAAGTCGATTGAGGATAAGCCACTGCTGGAAAGGAAAAAGCTGCTGAAAGAATTACTGCCTAACAGCGATATCATCCGTTACTGCGACCATATAGAGGAACAGGGAAAAGCGTTTTTTGCCGCTATGAAAAAGCAGGGGCTTGAAGGTATGATAGCTAAGCGTGCGGACAGTGTTTATACAGAAGGCAGCCGCACCAATGATTGGCTAAAGGTGAAGAACGTGATCATGGAAGAGGCGGTGATAGCGGGCTATACAGAACCCCGGGGTGGCAGAAAATATTTTGGCGCGCTGGTACTGGGATTGTATAAAAAAGGTAAGTTCGTATATATAGGGCACACCGGTACTGGCTTTGATGATAAGGCTCTGAAAGACGTATATCGGCAACTGGAAGCACTAAAAACCGAGGAGTCACCATTTGATGCTAAGGTACCTGTGAACGCACCCGTAACCTGGGTGAAGCCTGAACTGGTGTGCAACCTGAAATACTCTGAAGTAACAGAAAGCGGACACAGGCGGCACCCTGTGTTTATGGGCCTGCGAATAGATAAAGCGCCCACCGAGGTGCATGAAGAAGTAAAGGATGACGCAGGTAAAAAGAAGCCATCGAAAACAGTAAAAAGCGCAGCTATGGAAGCCCCGATACTAACCGGTACAAAGAAAGTAGAATTCACTCACCTGGATAAAATATTCTGGCCAGAAGAAGGCTATACCAAGGGAGATGTGGTGAACTATTACAATACTGTAGCTCCGCACATCCTCAAGTATATGAAAGACAGGCCGGAGTCTTTATTGCGGATGCCTAACGGAATCAATGAAAAGGGCTTTTTTCATAAGGATGCCGGGCTGAAAGCGCCTAAGTGGGTAAAGTATATACCCTTGTATTCTGAGAGCGCAGAAAAGGATATAAACTACATTATCTGCAACGATAAGCCTACCTTGCTCTACCTGGCCAACCTTGGCTGCATAGAAATGAACCCCTGGAACTCGCGGCTTAAAGACCTGGATAAGCCGGACTACCTGGTGATGGATCTCGACCCATCGGAGAATAACACGTTTGAGCAGGTGATAGAGACTGCCAATGTGATAAAGCAAATACTGGACAAGGCTGGAGCAGCATGTTTCCCCAAAACATCGGGCGCTACTGGTATACATGTATATGTGCCGCTGGGTGCGAAGTACACTTATGAGCAGGCTAAGGACTTTGCCCACATGATAGCCATGATGGCACAGGAGCAGTTGCCGGATTTCACTACGCTGGAGCGCTCATTGAGTAAAAGGGGCAAGGGCAACCTTTATATCGACTTCCTGCAAAACAGGAAGGGGCAAACGCTGGCCTGCGCCTACAGCCTGCGCCCAAAGCCGGGCGCAACAGTAAGCACACCACTGGAATGGAGCGAGGTAAAAAGCGGGCTGCACCCATCGGACTTTACCTTTAAAAACATAACGAGCAGGATAGAAAAAAAGGGAGATCTTTTTTCAGGAGTAATGCTGAAAGGCATTGATATGAGCAAGTGCATCAAAAAGCTTTCGGAATAGCGTCGCTATAGTAGTAAGAGCGATAAGCCATAATCAGCGCAAAGAATAAGCACACAGCTTACTACCACCGAGGTTGTTGATGCCTGGCCTATTTCCAGCGCGCCACCTTCTACGTAATAGCCATAATATGCCGGTACTATGGCTATGATAAGGGAGAAGGTAAAGGCCTTCACCATAGCAAAGAACAGGTTATAAGGCATAAAGCCCGTAGTAAGGCCGAGGAAAAACTGCTGCCGGGTAAGGATATGAGAAAACAGACCTGCCAGGTAGCCGCCCCATATACAAATGGCTATGGAAATAATGATGAGACATGGCACCATGATCATAGCAGCAAGAATTTTGGGGAGGACAAGGTAGGTTTTGGTGTTTATGCCCATTATCTCGAGTGCATCTATTTGTTCGCTCACGCGCATGTTACCCAGCTCCGATGCTATTTTTGAGCCTACAACCCCTGCCAGCACTATACACACTACCGTAGGGCAAAGCTCCAGTATGGAAGAGTCGCGTACAAGTGTGGCAATAACCGTTTTAGGTACCAGCGGGCTTATGAGCTGGTAAGATAGCTGGATGGTAAGCACCATACCCAGGAACACAGAGATAATTAGCACAATAGGCAGGGAACGAATGCCTATATCGTTGCACTGCTCCATAAACTCTATCCAGTACACCTTTATATTTTCAGGCCGGGTAAACCCTTCACTGATCATCAGCCAGATCTTACCCACATGCTCGAAAAATTTCTTCATAGCGGGGGCAAAGGTAGGTAAAAAAACCTCTCCCCGACCCTCTCCAACGGAGCGGGAGCTATTGGGTGGTAATATTCGGCCCTAAAATGGAAAGCCTTGCCTGTAGTGGGTTTGAGGTCGATTTTGGGGGAGGAGGAAGCTTGTTTTTCATTAGTTTTGTTTGATGAGTTATGGCGCCTGTCTTGCGCGCCCGTGTTGGTGAAAACACCAACACGGGCGAGACGTAGGTAATAATTGCCTTGAAAACTGAAAGCATTGCCTGTAAAGGGTTTGAGGCTGGTTTCTGGGGAGGAGGAGGTATGTTTTTCTGTGCTATGGATCTTATGGATGGGTTTTGCCGGGACATGGTGGCAGCTATTTTCCGGGGCAAGTTACGGGGTTCGAATGCGAGGGAGATATCTTGTTAGTGTATTTGGTTAGCCCGCTACGGGGCATACATGTGGGGAGGATATCATTTTCTACAAAGCGGTAGCCCCTATGGGGCATATTATGTTGGACTACAATACTTGTGGGTACACAGCAGGATGGACTAGTGCTATGGTTAGTAGGATGCTCTACGCGAGTAGCGACGAGTCCCGCAGAAAAAGCGGAGACTCGGCGAGGATGTAAAAAAATACGACAACCTGTCACATTTTACTCAACTGCAAAATCTGAGTTAAACCAGAGCGGAGATTAATTTTCAATTATAATATCTTTCCTTTTTCCCTTCTTTTTATCTATCTGGTTTACAATCTTATCCAGACAAGTAAAGAAATGGAACTTATACGTTGTCAGATTCTTCTTATTTTCCGAAAATTCACTTGGATATTCGTACCGCAACGTGTCATTAGCTTTGATAATCTCAACTTGCCTAACAAGCTTATGATCCACTATTGTTACAGATGTTCTCATTTGTCCATGCTCGTCATAAGAGGTGTCAATTTTACGTGCAAGTTTTTCTTTCTTCATTTTATCAAAAGCGTTTACTAAGAATCGTTCTACCTTTTCACCCTTAATCTTTCTCTTTTTGAAAAAGCTATAATTATCAATTTTCTGAACATAAAATTTATGGTTCTTGGAATATAGTATGTATATATCAAAATGGTTTTGGTGTGCCGCAAAGCGAGCATTTCCTTCATCATAGCTACCAACATACCACATGGTATTTACAACTAAAAAAGATGTTGTATCTGCAACAATGCAAGTGACTGTTGCATTTGTTAAGCTATCAATTTGATTGAAGCTAAATTGAGCAGTTATTTTCTGATTGTCTTTATGTCCAAAAGTAAAAATGGGCATAGCTAACAAACAAAGCGATAATAAGGCATGTGTATTTTTCCTTGTCATTATCATAAAGCTATAAAACCTTTTCAAACATAAAAAAATCCCGCTCCAAAGAGCGGGATTCCAAGTTTTATTCTAAAAGGCTATTACGCCAGTTTCTTCAGTTCTTCTACGTGTGCTTCGCGGTCTACTTCTTTTTTCAGGGAGCCGCTCTTGTCCATGTCTACAAGTACCGGGGCTGCCACGAAGATAGATGAGTAGGTGCCGGTGAATACACCTATCAACATTGCAAATGCGAATCCGCGTGTTGCTTCACCGCCAAAGATGAAGAGGATAAGCAGGGTAATGAATACGCAGAGCGATGTCATAATGGTACGGCTCATGGTATCGTTGATAGCGCGGTTGATAACGCTTGTTTTATCTTCATCTGGTGACTTACGGAAGTACTCACGGATACGGTCGAACACGATAACCGTGTCATTCATCGAGAACCCTATTACGGTAAGTACAGCTGCGATGAAGTGCTGATCAATTTCCAACGCGAATGGTACTTTACCACGGAAGAAAGAGAATACCGCAAGGATGATACAAACGTCGTGCAACAATGATAACAGGGTACCCAGTGAGTACTGCCATTTGCGGAAACGCAACAGGATGTATATGAAGATAGCTATCAGCGAAATGATGGTTGCCTGTATAGCGCCGTTCTTCAGGTCGTCAGATATCGTTGGCAATACTGTTTGTGAGCTCTGCAGGTATTTGCTGTTAAACTGTTCCAGCGTAGTACCTGATGGTATCAGGTTTTCCTTTGTTAAGCCTTCCAGCAGTTTCTCTTCCACTTTTTGCTCTACACCTTGTCCCGGAGTAGTGATCAGGTAAGATGTGGTGATGTTCAGCTGGTTATTGGTACCGATCGTTTTTACAACCGGGCGCTCACCATTGAAATAGCTCTTCAGCTTTTCGCGCACTTCTTCTATCTGGTGTTTCTGCTCAAACTTCACTGTATAGCTACGGCCACCCTGGAATTCAACGCCCTTATCAAAGCCAACGAACCAAGTGCTGGCGCCAAGCAGCAATACTACGGCAGTGATCCAGTAGGTGTACTTACGGGCCTCAACAAACTTAAAGTGCGCCTTACGGAATATAGATTTTGAAAGGCCGGTGAAATACTTGAAGTGACGCTCGCGCTTAGTATACACATCTGTAACAAGGCGCGATACCAGGATACCACAGAACAGTGATAACAGGATACCGATGATCTGTGTAGTAGCGAAACCGCGCACAGGGCCAAGGCCGAATATGAACAGGATGATAGACGTGATGAGTACGGTGATGTGACCATCGAGCACAGGAGCGTAAGAGCGCTTATAACCATCTGATATGGCCTGCTGGTACGACTTGCCGGCCGTAAGCTCCTCTTTAATACGCTCAAAGATGATAACATTCGTATCCACCGCCATACCTACGGTAAGTACCAGGCCCGCTATACCGGCCATGGTAAGCGTGGCATGCAGCGCAGATAAAATACCGATAGTAAATATAAGGTTGAGGATAAGCGAAATGTCTGCGATGATGCCACCGGTATTATAATACACGAGCATGAGCACGAATATGATAACGAACGAAAGTATCAGCGAGTTCATTCCTTTGTTGATGTTCTCAACACCCAGCGTAGGGCCTACTACCTGCTCCTGCACAATGTTTGCCGGCGCCGGCAGCTTACCAGACTTCAGAATGTTGGCAAGGTCCTGCGCATCTTCTGCTGTGAATGAACCAGATATTTCTGTGCTGCCTGAAGCTATTTCATTGTCTACACGTGGGCAAGAATAAACACGGTCATCGAGCACCACGGCTACATATCCGCCTACGCTCTTACCGGTCATATCTTTCCACACACGTGCGCCAGATATGTCCATTTCCATGTTTACGTCGGGCTGGCCGTTAAGCGGGCTATAGTCAGCACGTGCATTGGTAATGTGGTCGCCTTCCAGTCTTGCAACACCGCCCGGAGGCATTTTCACTGCATACAGCGGTATTCTTGCATTAGGGTCACGGTTCTTCTTGTTGTCATCTGCGCCATAAGCAAAATGCACATTAGACGGGAATTTGTTTTTTACCGCATCCAGCGCCAGGTACTTGTCCAGCTTAGCGGTATCTTTCTTTGCTATATAGCCTACTACAGGGCTGGCCATAAAGCCATTTTCCTGTGTAGCATTCAGCATTATCAGGGCTATAAGCGGGTTCTTCTTTATTGCATCTGCTTGTTTTATCTGGGCAGAGTCTGTTGTCTTGGCAGTTTTGTTGTCTGCGGCCTTGCTGCCCAGCACGTTAGTGAGGCTGGCAGTATCGTTGCCTGCTTTGCCCGTGGTATCTGTAGCAGATGCTGTAGCTTTTTTAGTAGAGTCAGCTGATGTGCTGTCTTCGCCGCTACCAGAAAGATATTTGTACAGCGCATCGTTGGCAGTAACCAACATCGGGCCTATTTCCTGGTTAGTGTATGTTTCGAAGAACTGCAGCTTTGCAGTAGCCTGCAGGTATTTACGTACACGCTCAGGGTTATGCACACCTGCGAGCTCTACGGTAATGATACCTTTCTTTTCATCAAGGTTTACATTCGGGTTAGATACGCCGAACTTATCAATACGCGTTTGCAGTACATTATAAGTACGCTTTACGGCGTCCTTAGCTTCACTGTTCAGCTTAGCAAGCACCTGGTCGTTGGTAGACGCGCGTGTGATCTCTTTTTCAGAAGGCTTGGTGAACAGGTAAGACATGTTCACGCCCGGATTTTCTTTCTGGTAAGTTTCACCGAAAAGTGTGATGAAGTTGGCTTCGCTGTTTGCTTTCGCGGTATTGGCATCTGCAATAGCTTTGTTCATAGCCGGATCGCGCGGGTTGTTCGACATAGAACGAACGAGACCATCAAGGCCCACCTCAAGTGTCACGTTCATACCACCCTGCAGGTCCAGACCCAGGTTCAGCTCTTCACCCTTAGCATCCTGGTAAGTGTACTTTTTAAGTACAGGTACGCTAAAGATAACTTCGCCCTGCATGCTATCTGTGATCGTTTGATAGAGGCTGTCGTCGAGCTTGGCCATGCTCTCTGTCGATATGCCGGGGGCTGCCTGTGCCGCTGCCATGCGCGATGCCTGCGCATGTAATTTCTTTTCTTCGTTCCGGACGATTAAAGTCAAAGAAAGCTGGTACAGTGATATCAGTATCAGGGCGCCAGTAAAAAACTTAACCAAACCTTTTAAATGCATTGGGTTGTCGTTGAAAGTATCTGTATAAAATAATGAAAATCCCCATTAAGCGGATGATGATCCGTTTGTACGGGGGTGCAAATATAGTATTTAATATAAAAAAATAAAGCTCTATCCAAACTTTAAAAATATTTCTTTCTAAATGATATTTTAAAAAATCTTTTAGAATTATTAAATGAATAGATTATTTTTACGCAAACTAATTCTATCCTCCCCGGCTGGATGGAGTAAATATTTATATTATGATCCGTAAATTTACCCTTTTATTTTTGCTGAGCTTCGGTATTCATAGCCTCTTGTCTGCCCAGGTTCATCAAACGGTCACTATCTCTATACCACCCTATACAGATACTACCTGCCCAGGCAGCCAGCTTACTTTTACAGCGGTGCAAAGCGTAGACACTTTCAGCACCACATCATACCACTGGTATGTCGACAATGTGTTTACCACAGTTACTATAGATACCTTTTATACCACGGCGCCTGTAGATGGCGACAGTATATATTGCGAGATATATTATACAAACTCTGCCGGCTTGGATAGCGCCCGGTCAAATACCATTATTATCCACCGGTCAACCAGTATAGCGCCGGGTGTTATAATAGCGCTGACCACGGGCAGCAACCCTTATTGTACCCAGTCTTTGCTAACATTCACCGCCTTTCCTATAAACGGTGGCACTGCCCCTACTTACCAATGGATGATAGACGGCCTGGCTATTTTAGGCGAAGACAGCAGCACTTTTACCCGTTTCTTTAATTTTAATGATACGGTTTCCTGCCGCGTTGTTTCTAACTCTCCCTGCTCGGCTCCTTACAACGATACTGTTTTCTCACAGAGTGTACCCATTATCAAAGATTCCCTGACTGCTACTATTTCTGTAGCCGTAACCCGCAACCCTATTTGTGCCGGTGCAACAGATACATTCTACGCCACTGTTACATCTCCCGGGCTGGGCTATAATCTCAGCTGGTATGTAGACAGTAACGTTATCCCGAGTGCATTAGGCCCTATATATATAACGGACACATTGCATGATCACAACCTGGTGTACTGCATACTTACAGCGCCCGATGAGTGCATTACTAATCATTCTACCGTTTCTAATGTTATAACGATGACCGTGATACCGAATCTTAATAATACGGTGACAACTGAAATAACCGGCGGTGCAAACCCTGGTTGCCTTGATTCAATAGTTACGTTTACCGGCACTTATACAAACTTCGGTGTGTCGCCAACTTATACCTGGTACGTTAATAATGTGCCTTCTGCATTCAACACAACTACATTTACTTCTACTTTTGCCAACGGAGATACGGTAACCTTTAGGGTAAATGCGACAGACCATGGCTGCTATGCACACGATACTATCAGTTCTAACCCATTCCTGATGATACGCGACAGCACACCGGTAGCGCCATTGATCTCTCTTATAGGCGATATTGTGCAGGCTAATTCATTTGGTACTTTCAGGTGGTACGAGGATAGCGTTCTGATTCCCGGGGTCATTGGCAAAGATTTTCATCCCAGCCACCTCGGCTATTATTTTGCAGTAAAAGACGACAACAATTGCATATCCGACACTTCAAATATTCTTTATGTTTCGCTGCTGGACGTGAAGCGCATAAATCATACAGACATCTCTATAGCACCGAACCCTACCTCTGGCCTGCTGAAAATAACCTGGGGCGTGCAGGTAGACCGGATGAGTGTTGATGTTTATAATGTAACCGGCCAGGGGCTGCTGCATACCGATGCCTTAGGCCAAACCGGCCTGGAAACAGACATCTCTTACCTGCCAGATGGCAATTACTTCGTGGTATTAAGGGAACAGGATGGCAGTAAGGCCACCTTTAAGATACAGCTTTCGAAATAATATAATTTAATTCTTAATAAGAAAGAGCCGCCCATCAGCGGCTTTTTCTTATTAATATAACTTTACCTACAACAATTCAGCTAGATTATTTTTGCAAGTGGCCAGCACATAAAATTGAATTATAATTGTGTTGCCACAGGAAAATTATAGAGGTCCTCCCCGGTTTTACATACGTAATTTATTGAAGGATATAGGCTAACAAGGTATTTAACCTTATAGAACGCTATCAAAAACCAATGCGGCTTTTGTTTAAATACACTCAAAGCTGGTGGTGATCATGAGCTTTTCCTTACCCGGATGCGCTGGAAATTTGTTAAAGAAGGGTCTGTTTTGTTAAAAAGAAATAATTTTTCTGAAAAGACCCAAGATTTGGAGCTAGTTTTTCGTCTATTATGGTAAGCGGTTTATTTAAAATTAAGAAAGGCGCCTTTTTGATGTTTATCTGCCGCTGAAAAAACAATGAAAACTATAAAAAACCTATCAACTTAAAATTTAGAAATGATCTGTTTGCCGGCCCTTGTGAATACTATCATTGTAAAAAAACTAATACCAGTGTGATGATGCACTTATAAAAACTTGACGGGATGGAAATTATTAAGTAATTTAATGTAATGATCAGCTGCTGCAGATCACTACCATAGCCAAAAATACTTATGCCCGCATATTCTGAACAGGAAATAATAGCAGGGTGCCGGAAAAAAGACCGGGCATTACAGGAGCTACTGTATAAGACGTACTATAGTACGTTTTTGAAGGTGTGCGCCCGCTATGCAAAGAGTATGCAGGACGCCGAACAACTACTAAACGACGGTTTTCTTAAGATATTTACCCAAATAGATCATTTTAAAAATGCAGGTTCTTTTGCCGGATGGATGCAACGGATAATGGTGAATACATGCCTTGACTTCCTGCGCGGCACAGCTTTTAAGGAAGATCTTATTATGCATGTGAACTCTATACCGGCTGAGGAAAGTAATATATCTGTAAGCAATGAGGCGATGGAGAGCATGGAGTTTAAGGAATTGGTAAACATCATCCAGTGCCTGCCGGCGATGACAAGAACCGTGTTTAACCTTTTTGTTTTTGACGGCTATAACCATAGAGAAATTTCAGAACAGTTAGATATAAGCGAGGGAACATCTCACTGGCATGTGCACCAGGCGAGAAATCTGCTCCAGAAAAAAATAGGTAAAAGTGAACATCAAAAAGTGACGTATGAAACCAAAAGAGTTTGACGAACTGGTCAGACAGAAGTTTGACCAGAGCGACTTTGCGTACAAGCCCGGTAGTTGGGACCAGCTCGCAGAGCAAATGGACGGGCGTGCGAGAAAACGTAGCGTGATGATGTGGTGGCTGATGCCACTGGCGGGTATTGCCGCATCTGTAGCTATGGCTATGGGCGTTACCAGTATACTGCACCTGCAGGGCACTGGCCTATCTGGCCAAAGCACCGCTTTTGTAAGCTCTGGCAATTTCGAAAAACCACAAATGTTACTCAACGAGCCGGCAACCACTATGGTGGCTACAGAACAATATACCGCATCAAACAACACTAATACTACTCAAGCTCATACAAATAAAAATAAGAAGGTTGCCGTAGAAGAAAAATTCGCGATCAGCTTTGAGAATGCCGTTGGCTTTATTGCTGCAAAAAAGAACGACTTTGCAATAAAGGAAGTATTGATACCTAAAAAGGAAAAGAAGAATGCGGTAGTGGTAAATGAGGGCTACAACACCTTTAAACCTGAAGAAGGCCCACTAAAACCAGTAAAGACAACCATTACGTTATCAGGCGGCGTAAACCGTGGCAGCCAGAACAGCGGCTTTGCAGTAGGCGCAACAGTTCGCCGGATGCTCAATGATAAAGTATTTGTAGAGAGCGATGTAGCTTTTGCAGGCACTAACAACACACAGTCTACACAGATGCGGGAAAGCCCTGTAGCAGCATCTGCCGCAAGGATGGGCGCAAAATCAGCAGCAAGAGGCACCATGACCGAGGATAATAAAACTACCGTAAACTCAATGCCGCAGCAAGGCCCGCTGGTAAATGTAAACCAGAGCTATAACCTCTATTATGCACAGGTATCGCCAAGCATTGGTTATAAGGTGATGAGAAACATGTCGGTAGGCGTAGGGCCAGACTTTGAGCAGGCACTTGCTGATAACAGGCCGGCGCCATCTACCGAAACCCGCAACAATGTATCTGTAGCGCCTTTATTCGACGTAGGCTTTATAGGCAAAACAGAATATTCAGTAACTAAAAAAGTAAAGGCAGGTGTTATGTATCGCAAGGGCATCAACAATATACTGACCCCGATGGACAAGTATATAGATCGCGACTACCTGCAGGTGCAGCTAAAGTGTACCATCTTCAATAAATAAAAAAGCCTGGTTATAGTTTTGAAAGGTCCGTGACAATACCGCGGGCCTTTTCTAATTTTAGCCCTTATTCTCCCCGATTTGAAACGCAGTTATGATACCATAGCCACCTTTTACGACCGTCTCGCACGGATCATCTATGGCAATACCCTCATGAATGCACAGATATATTTGCTAAAGAAGATCCCACCAAACTCAAGAATACTTATAGCCGGCGGCGGCACCGGCTGGATACTGGAAGAACTAAGCCGCATACATCCATCAGGCCTCTCCATTACCTTCATAGACATTTCACCAAAAATGATAGCACTTGCCAGCGCGAGAAATGTGGGCGGAAATAAAGTGGCTTTCGTAACCGCGCCTATACAGGATATCTCTTTTCCTAATGATTTTGACGTAGTGATCACGCCGTTTCTATTAGACAACTTTAGTGAAGAAACACTTAAAGTAATCTTTTTGAAGATAGATACATCGCTTGCAACAAAAGGCTTATGGCTATTCTGCGATTTTCAGAATACAGCTATATGGTGGCAAAGAACTGTACTGAAGATCATGTACCTGTTTTTCCGAACATTCTGCGGCGTTGAGGCCGAAAAATTGCCGCATATAAACGAAGCCTTTGAGCAGAACAGCTACACAATAAAAGAGGAAAAAGCCTTTATAAGTGGATTTGTAATGGCAAGGGTTTATGAGAAAATAAGCCATTCGCTGTAACTTGCAACAGATGAATAGAAGATATCTATTAATAGCGGCTTTGCTAATGTGTTCATGTGTTGTCTATGCACAAGGACAATTGCCTACCAACACACCCAGCTATCCGCAAGATTATTTCCGCAACCCACTGGATATACCCATATTTCTTGCGGGCAACTTTGGGGAATGCAGGCCGGGCCACTTTCATAGCGGGGTAGATATAAAAACACTGGGCAAAGAAAACCAGCCGGTACATGCCGCCGCCGATGGTTACATATCGCGTATAAAAATGGAGAAAGGTGGCTTTGGCCACGGGCTGTACATTACCCACCCAAATGGCTATACCACGCTCTACGCACACCTGAACAACTTTGCCCCTGCCCTACAAGCTTACCTAAGCAAAGAGCAGTACGATAAAAAACACTGGGACGTAGATATACAACTAACCCCCAACCAGTTCCCGGTAAAGAAAGGCGACCAGATAGCATGGAGCGGTAACACCGGCGCATCTACCGCGCCGCACCTCCATTTTGAGATCAGGAATACTAAAACAGAGCATCCGTTAAACCCTGAGTTGTTTGGGCTGCCACTGGTAGATAAGATAGCGCCGGTACCTGCGGAGGTTGCTTTTCGTACGGAAGGTGCAGAAGAAGATATATTGCCACTGCTGAAGAAGGGAGATGTGTATGTACCTGTAAAAGCCGTTGCTACAGGGTATGAGGTCATTGGAGATACTGTTTATTTGGCGCCCGGGAATATCGGCATTGGGATAAACGTAGATGACTACATGGATGGCAGTGATAATACGATCGCATTTTACACGACCAAACTTTTTGTAGACGATAGCCTGCAGGCACAGGTAACCCTTGATGATATAGGCTATGATGAAACACGGTATATTAACGCATATACAGACTATGGAACGAAACAGCAACACCATAAATGGATACAACGTCTGTATCTTTTGCCAGGCAATCGCTTAGACCGTATATATAGCAACCTCAATGCAGGCAAGGGAATGATAGACCTGAAAGATAAAGTGCACAAGGTTGCGATCGTTATTGCAGATGATAAAGCAAACGAAAGCCGTATTAGCTTTTATGCATCATCTGGCAAAACGATGAAGCGTACAAATACTGATAAACCAATGGGCTGCAGGCGTTTTTACGCGAATAAACAGAACATTTGCATTGACAGCAATATTGTTTTTACGCTTGATGATAAGGCCCTTTATGAAGACATTTGGTTTCGTAACGAAACACTTAAAAGTGAAAACGGATATTCTGCTAAAGTAAAATTAGGTCAGCCGTGGCTACCTGTACATACCTATTTTGACTTACACTTAAAGCCCGGAAGAGCTATACCCGCCGGTCTTGAAAAAAAGGTGGTAACGATGTATAGCGACGACAAAGATGAAGATGGCAGAGCGGCTACCCAAATAGAAAATGGTTGGTACAAAGCACGTGTCCGGAATTTCGGCACTTACTGGCTGGATATTGATACAACAGCTCCTGTAATATGGTCTATGCAAAAGAACGGAGCAAATCTCAGCAGAGTAAAGCAGATGACGTTTGACGCAAAAGACAATATGACATCAGTAAAAAAATTCAGCGGCTACCTCGATGGCAAATGGATCTGCTTTGAGCAGCATGGCGATTCGTTCTTCTATAAGTTCGACGGCCATTGCCCTAAAGGCAAACACCAGCTGGTGTTTACCGCAGAAGATGAGAATGGCAATGCAAGCAGTTATCACCTAACCTTTACCCGATGAGGTATCACTAGTTCTTTATAGTTCCCGCATAGAAGTCAAGTATCTTTTTCTGGAGCATCATATTTACAGATGTCTGTATTTTGTTTTGAGCAGCCTGCAGGAATACCAATTGCGCGTTCGACTCCGTGATGAAGTCTGTAGCGCCCTCTTTATATTGCCCGCTTACTGCTTCGTATGCCTTTTGTGCTGCGTTGTACCCTACCCCAACTGTTTCCATTTGCTGCACCGCATTCCGGTAGTCGTTATGCGCCTGGCGTATGTTTGAGAGCACTCCTGTCCTAGTATCCTGCAGGTCTATCCGGGCATTGTCTGCTGCTATTTTTGCACCAGCTACATTTGATTTTGTAAAGTACTTATCAAAGATATTCCACGTAGCATTAATACCTACAGTACCGTAGGTGTATTTATATAACTGGGTAGGTATTGTTTGCTGGCTACCTACATCAGCGCTTTCGCCATTTACACTCAGGGAGTTGAAGTAGGCGCCGTTGTTGAAAAAGCCTGCTGCCAGGCTTACCTGTGGCAGGTACCCGCTCCTGTACTTCTTTATGTTCCAGTCTGTCATTTGGGTTGTTAGCTGTGCCGATTGCAGGTCTGCCCTGTTTTGCAATGCCTCTTGCAGCAGCTCATCTTTATTGCCATAGCGTGCAGCATTTGGGTTGTCATCAATGGCTATATCTGCTATTTCATAATTATCAGTGGAGTCAATGCGTAGTTTCTGAAACAGCAGTATCTTATCGTTCTCCATACGGCTGATGGCATTTATCAGCAACAGCTTGTTACTGCTTGTTTGTGCCTGCTGCTGATAAAGGTCGGTCTTTGCTTTACGGCCTACATCGGTAAGCACTGTAAGCTGGTCTTCGCGCTTGAGCGATGTAGCAAGGTTACTACTGTCAAGGCCTACTATTTTTCTATCAAGTATTACCTGCAGATACGACTGCGTTATGTCCAGCTCTATCTGCTGCTTGGCCAGTTCCAGGGTCAGGTTAGATATATCCTTGCTCAGCTTAGCGGCCTTAAAGTTCGAGTAGTTGTAGTACCCGGAAAAAATGTTGATACTGCTGGTAAGCTGATAGTTGAACTGGCTGCGGTTCTCATTCACTAGCTCCGGCCCCGTAGAGGCGAAAAAGTTATTGCCCCTGTTATAGTTATAGCCTGCGCCTGCCGCCAGGTTGGGCAGGTATTGCCCATAAGCAGCCAATATCTGCGTGCCTGCATAGGCTACATTGTTATTGCCCTTTAGCACGGCAGTAGATCTTTCTATCGCCATGTTTACGCATTCCTGCAGCGTTAGCACCCTTACCGTAGCTGTTTGGGCACCCGACATATTTGTATTAAACAGCGCCGCAATTACTACGGCATACACTAATTTATAGCTCATACAGTTTTTTATAATTGTACACTTACTTTTTGTCCTTCAGGCAGCTCCGGGCTTACATTAATGCCTACCACATCGCCAGTGTTAACACCGCTGGCAATAGATACATGCACCCCATCATTGTTATTCACTACTACAGGCTGATAATGTATCTCGTTATTGGCATTAATGACCGGCACATAAGGCTTGCCGCCCCTTATCATCAGCGCTTCAGACGGTATAGTCAGGTATTTCATTTCAGGGGCTTTAAAATTCACCTGTAGATAACTGCCCGGGATTATCTGGTTATCCTTATCAGTATTTGGAATGTCTATTTCAGTTAGCATCATGCGGGTCTTTGGGTCCAGCTCGCCAGCTATGCGGGTGATGGTAGCTGGTATTTTCAAAGCAGGCCTTTCGGTCATAGTGATGGTTACCGGGTAGCCTTCTTTCAGAAATGCAGCATCGCCCTGCGCCACATACACATAGATGCGTATCTTATCCAGCTGCGATATGGTTACTACCGGCTGTGCGCTTGTTTGCGAGTTAGTGGCGTTCTGCACCAGCGCACCGGCATCTGCAAAGCGTGCCGTTACAGTACCTGCAAACGGCGCTATGATATTCTTATACAGCATCTGCTCTTTTAGCGATTGCACCTGCGCTTCGGCCACCTGTACCGCTGTTTCAGAGGCTTCTGCATCTTCTTTCGATATGTAGTCTTTCTGTACCAGCGCCTGGTCGCGCTTCTGTATTTTCTTTTTATTCTCCAGGTCGGCAATGGCTGCTTTATAAGACTGATCTACCTCTGGCGACAGGATGGTGGCGAGCAGTTGCCCATCTCTTACCTTATCACCTTTGTCTACCAGTATCTTATTCATGTAGCCGCTGGTCTTTGCATACAGCGTCACACTCTGAAATGGCCGTGCCTCGCCAATAAGCACCAGCCCTTTCTCTGCGCCCGACATGCCCGCTTTAATAGCTTTCACCGATGGGCCATTCTTTATCTCGCTTACTTTAATGTTCGTTTCTTTGGCAAGCAGCTCTTTCCGTTTCAGCAACATAGATATTAACCCTATTGCAGCAACAGCTACTATACACCCGCCGCCCAGCCAGATGCGAAAAGAACCATTGTTTTTATTTGTGCTCATAACTATAGATTTTCAATGTTGATTAATGTTGTTCATTAGTGTTTACAGATACTTCAGGCACCAATACCGTATGCTCGCCTTCTATCTCGTCGTAGCGCATGGTTTCCAGCCTGAACTGTTCATCAAGCTTATTACGTTCCGGCGCGTTCTTTCTTAACAGCGAATAAATGACCGGTACTATGAATAAAGTAACCACCGTAGCTACAATAAGGCCACCCATCACAGCGCGGCCAAGTGGTGCGTTCTGCTCACCACCCGCACCAGTGCCCAGCGCCATAGGTATCATGCCCAGTATCATGGCAAGGGCAGTCATCAGTACAGGGCGCAGCCTGGTTCTGCCGGCTTCCAGTGCGGCTTCTACGGCATTTAGCCCTTTTTCCACTCTCACCTCATTAGCAAAGCTCACCAGCAATATAGAGTTAGATACCGCAATACCCACCGCCACAATAGCCCCCATAAGCGATACCGTATTTATAGTAGTACCGGTTAAAGCCAGCATCCAGAGGATGCCCACAAATGCACCCGGCACAGCAAAAAGAATGATGAATGGATCGAGCCAGGTCTGGAACAAAATAACCATAAGCAAGTACACCAGTATCACCGATATGATAAGCCCGAGGCCGAGTGTTTTAAAGGTGCTGTTCATCACCTCTGGCTGGCCGCGCATGTAGATGTGCATGCCTACCGGTAGTTGACCCATAGCGGCTATCTTCTTTTCTATATCATCAGCTACAGAGCCCATATCACGGCCATCAACGTTAGCTGTAATATCCATAACACGCTGTACGGTGTAGTGATTAATAACGTCGTACTGGTTTTGATAGCTTACAGAAGCAAGGTTACTGAGCGTCTGCGTTGGCGCCGATGGCGCATCAGAAAGATTACCCGCGCCAGGTGCAGGGCTGCTGCTGGTTACCGGTGTGTTCAATATGTTGTTGATAGAATTAAGCTCATTGAATGGCACTTTTACGGCCACATTGTAATTCACATTGTTGGCCGGGTTTATGTAGAACGATGGCGCTACTGTGGCGTTTGAAGACAAGGCTACGAGCATAGAGTTGGCAACATCTTTTTGGGAAAGCCCTAATTCCTGCGCACGCTCCCTGTTCACATTAAACATCATGGTAGGATAGTCGAGTATCTGCTTTATGTTCACATCGGCAGCCCCGGGAATGGTGCGTATGGCGTTTTTGAGCTTCACTGCATATTTGAATGAGGTGTCGTAATTGTTGTTCATCAGCTGAATATCTATTGGCGCCGATGTTCCGAAGTTCAATACCTGGCTCACAATATCTGCCGACTGAAAATAAATAGCACAACCCGGAAAATGCTCGTTAAGGTCTTTACGTATCTGCCGCACATATTCATTGGTAGGTTTGTGGTCTTTGTTCAGCGATATAAGAATGTCGGCATCCATGCTGCTGGTGTTATCGGTTTGCACAAATGCGAGGTTGTAGAACAGGGGCACGCCTATCATGTCGTTGATAACGCTTATATCTTTCTGGCCTATTATATTTTTGATGCGGCCTTCAGCAGAGTCTACAAGCCGTTCTGTCTCTTCTATCCGCGATCCTATTGGCGCCCTGAAATGTATCTTCATCATACCGGTATCGGTGTTAGGGAAGAAATCCGTACCAATAACTTTAACAAGCAGCACAGATATCACCATTACTATAAGCGTGATAATAAGCACCGCCGGCCTGTTCTTTAAAAAGCTGTGCAGCACGCGCCCGTAGCGGTCTGTGAATTTACCAAAGCGGCGGTCGCGCTCTTTGTTGAATTTGAAAGAGAACATGTTAAAACGAGTGCCGTCTACAGGTGGTTCGTCGCCATGATGCTCACTGGCCATAAGCATACGCGCCAGTACCGGCACCAGCGTACGCGATAAAATGTAAGACGCCATCATAGATATAACCACCGAAAGCGCCATGGCCTGGAATAGATATTTTGATGGGCCATTTAGCAGCACTACAGGGAAGAACACGATACAGATGGCAAGCGTAGCCATCAGCGCCGGCACGGCTATCTGCTGTGCGCCATCAAGTATGGCTATAGTAAGGGGTTTTCCCAGCCCCCGGTTTCGATGGATATTCTCAACCTCTACCGTGGCATCGTCAACCAGCATACCTATTGCCAGTGAAAGGCCGCCAAGCGTCATGATGTTCAGAGAGTTGCCGGTTATTTTTAGTACAATAAGCGCCACGAGAATTGACAGCGGTATAGAGGTACAAACAATGACCATGCTGCGCCAGCTGCCCAGGAAAAACATGATCATCAGCGAAACAAGTATAGCACCGATGATAGCCTCGTGCAGTACACTCTCAATAGAGTTCTCCACAAACACCGACTGGTCAAAATCTACTTTCAGGTCAAGGCCATCAGGTGCAGTTTCTTTGATCACTGGTATCATTGCCTTTGCGGCTTCCACCACCATTAGGGTTGACGCATTTGATTTCTTAAGTATCGACAGGTAAGCCGCTCGCTTACGGTCTACGCGCACTACATTAGTTTGGTCAGCAAAGCCATCAGATACCTTGGCCACCTGGCCCATCAGCACTATCTGGCCGTTAACTGATTTTATCGGTATCTTTTCAAATTCCTTAACCGCATCGGGGCTGGAGTTCAGCTGCACATTGTATTCGCGTGTGCCTATGCGCGCCGTACCTGCGGGGATGATCAGGTTTGAGTTTTGCAGAGCGGTAAGCAGGTCTACCGGCGATAAGCCGTATGCCGTAAGCGCCTTAGGGTCTGCATCCACCACTATTTCTCGCTGCTTGCCACCAAATGGCGCAGGTGTAGAAAGGCCCGGAATGGTGAAGAGGCGCAGGCGTATAAAATTGAGCGCGTAGTCGAATATCTTATCCTCGCCCAGCGTTTTGCTAGACATGGTTATCTGCGCCACGGGCACATTGGTAGCATTAAACTGCAGGATCACCGGCAGCTGTATGCCAGGCGGCATACCATGTATGGCAGTACCTGATACTGCTGACATCTGCGCAATAGCCGCACCAATATCGGTGCCCTTCTCAAAGTATATTCTTAATATCCCTATCCCCGGCTGCGACTGCGACTCTATACGTTCCACCCCATTTACCGACGATGATATACCGCGCTCACTGAGGTATACTACTTTCTTCTCCATCTCAGAAGCTGAAAGGCCCGGATAGGTCCAGATAACAGATACAACGGGAATATCAATTACAGGGAATATGTCCACCATCATCGACCTGACAGCCATTATCCCCATCATTAGAATAAGAAAGGCCATAACCCCTACTGTATAAGGCCTCCTTAAAGCAAATCTAACTATCCACATGATTTTTTAATAAATTGAACTATGAACTTACATGGTGATCATTGCATCATTCACAGCATAAATGCAGATGAATAATACAAAATTCTGAAACGGGCCAAACGACAATGCAGTAGCAACCGCAAAGCATTTTAAGCATCGGAAATCAAGTGGTATCAGACCTGTAAGTGGCGCAACTTAAGATATAGCGGAAGATCGCCTGGGCTTCCCGGGCTCGGGTCGCTGATTATATATGTTTCTTCGTCTCTCTTAAAAATATAGAAGAGCGCAAAGGATAAAAAGGCTGCAATATAAAAGGGAATGAAATCAGGATGATCAGAAACACGGTTTTGAACGAACAGCGATATTATCTGCGATATTTCCTGCTTATCCACAACGCTGCGTTCTTTGATCTCCTTGATAGAATATTGCTGCGGTGCAGATGAAGTTTCTTTTAAAGGGTGCTGCTTGTATAACTGAAGGCGTATATATTTTTTAACCGGGCAGGAAAAAACTAAAAAGAAAACTGCAAGCCCGATCCATGCAGACCGGGTTACCAATGATTTCTTATTATAATTACTTTCCATAAAGCTTTGAAAGGGCAAAATTAGGCTTAATATCAGTTATCCAGATATTTTAAGTTTAAATTTTCCTTAAGAAAGTCTTAAAGTATGATTTTTACAACTTTGCCTTTTATACATAAAAATCCATAGCTGTACTTAATGTTAAAATTTAACGAAAGCAGCCATGGTATTGAATTATAGTAGATAGGACCGGTGCCATTTTTTGGCAGTCACGCTAAAATATAGTAACTTTATTCACAATTCCAAGAAGAAAATTGTTAATAATATTACATTAAAAATCATCCGTATTTACCCGCTTGATGTTCATCGGTTATCCACGATATGTTAGTTTCTTTTATTCTAAAACGGCCTCGTTTTATAATAATTTAGCTGTCCTCACAAAGGACGTTTTTAACTCTTAAATAATATTTGCCGATGAGCGCTACAACTACAATCAAGGGCCTTTCCTTCGACCGTCATTACACAAAAGAAGGAGTAAGCCCGTTCGATATGTTTGAGTACGATTACCGTACTTCAGTTATCCGTAACCCTAACGGCGAAAAGGTATTTGAAATGACCAATGTGGAGGTGCCAAAACACTGGTCGCAGATAGCTACGGACATACTGGCGCAAAAATACTTCCGCAAAGCGGGCGTGCCGCAAGCTGATGGCAGCCTGGGCCGCGAAACTTCTATTAAGCAGGTAGCCCACCGCCTTGCAGACTGCTGGCGCACATGGGGCGAGAATTATGGCTACTTCGGCAATAAAAAAGATGCGCAGGTATTTTATGATGAGCTGGTTTATAGCATCATGATGCAAAGCTGCGCACCTAACTCACCTCAGTGGTTCAATACCGGCCTGTACAACAGCTATGGCATAGATGGCAAAGCACAGGGTCACTACTACGTAGACCCGCGCACTAACAAACTGGAACGCTCACTAAATGCTTATGAGCGCCCGCAGCCACACGCCTGCTTTATACTAAGCGTAGATGACGACCTGGTAAACGAGGGCGGCATCATGGACCTGTGGGTGCGCGAGGCCCGTATCTTCAAATACGGCTCTGGCGTGGGCACAAACTATTCTAACATCAGGGCCGAAGGTGAAAAGCTGAGTGGCGGCGGCACATCGAGCGGGCTGATGAGCTTCCTGAAAATTGGCGACAGGGCGGCCGGCGCTATCAAGAGCGGCGGTACCACAAGGCGTGCAGCCAAAATGGTATGCCTGGACCTTGACCACCCTGAAGTAATTGACTTTATAGACTGGAAGGTAGAAGAAGAAAAGAAAGTAGCCGCACTGATAGCTGCAGGCTATGCATCAGACTACGAAGGAGAAGCATACAAAACAGTATCTGGCCAGAACTCTAATAACTCAGTACGTGTGCCAAACTCATTTTTCCATGCGCTTGATAACAATGCAGACTGGGAAATGACCGCACGCAGCACTGGCAAGGTAATGAAGACCATACCTGCCAAAGAACTGTGGGAAAAAATATCTTATGCAGCATGGCGTTGTGCAGATCCGGGCACACAGTACGATACTACTATCAACGAATGGCACACATGCCCTGAAGGTGGCAGCATCCGGGCTTCTAACCCTTGCTCTGAATACATGTTCCTGGACAATACCGCATGTAACCTCGCATCACTCAACCTCCGCCGTTTCTTCGATGAAGAAACCAGCACATTTGATGTAACAGGCTTTGAATACATGGTGCGCCTGTGGACAGTGGTGCTGGAGGTATCTGTGCTTATGGCGCAGTTCCCTTCACCAGAAGTAGCACAGCTTAGCTACGATTACCGCACACTCGGCCTTGGCTATGCTAACCTCGGCTCTATGCTCATGGTAAGCGGCCTGGCTTACGACAGTGAAGAAGCCCGCGCTATTACAGGAGCCATCACGGCCATAATGAACGGCGTATCCTACAAAACATCTGCAGAAATGGCGCGTTGCCTGGGCGCATTCCCTCGCTACGAAGAAAATAAAGAGCACATGATGCGCGTGATGCGCAATCACCGTGCAGCCGCTTATGATGCTGCTGATGCTTTCGAAGGTATAGAAATAAAACCAGTGGGTATCAATGCAAAATACTGCCCTGATTACCTGCTGAAAGCCGCTACCCGCGCATGGGATGAGGCAGTGCAGCTGGGCGAAAAGTTTGGCTACCGCAATGCACAGGCAACCGTTATAGCGCCTACAGGCACTATAGGCCTGGTAATGGATTGTGATACTACCGGCGTAGAGCCTGATTTTGCATTGGTGAAATTCAAAAAGCTTTCAGGCGGTGGTTATTTTAAGATCATTAACCAGTCTATACCTGCAGCGCTCAAGAAGCTGGGCTATAGCCCTGAGCAGATGGACGCTATTGTGAAGTATGCCAAAGGACATGGCACATTTGCAGGCGCTCCATTTATCAATCACCAGAGCCTGAGCGAAAAAGGCTTTATAGCCGAAGAGCTGAAGAAGCTGGATGTGGCTGTAGAAAGCGCATTCGAAATAGGGTTTGTATTCAACGTATATAACCTGGGCGAAGAATGCTTGCAGCGCCTCGGCTTTAAGCCGGAGCAATACTTTGCACCAGACTTTAACCTGCTGGAATCATTAGGCTTCTCTGATGCAGAGATGGATGCAGCCAACGACTACGCCTGCGGCACAATGACCGTAGAAGGTGCGCCATTCCTGAAAGACGAGCACCTTCCTGTATTCGACTGCGCTAATAAATGCGGCAAGAAGGGCCAGCGCTATATACACGCACACGGCCATATACGCATGATGGGTGCAGTGCAGCCATTTATCAGCGGCGCTATTTCCAAGACCATCAATCTGCCAAATGAAGCTGCTATTGAAGAAATAAAAGATTGCTACTATCTCAGTTGGCAGCTGGGCCTTAAGGCCTGCGCGCTTTACCGCGATGGTTCTAAACTAAGCCAGCCACTGAGCAACAAGAGCGATAAAAAAGAAAAGAAAGAAACAACCAAAGAAGAAGCTCCGGCCGAAACCAGCCAGATCATAGACATGAGCAAGCTGACCGTGGGTGAGCTGCTGGAAGAAGTGAACAGGCGCGTACAGGAAAGCCCTGATACGCAGCTGAAACGCGAGCTGAGCCGTATTGTAGAGCGTAAGCAGCTGCCTGCAAAACGCCGTGGCTACACCATAAAAGGCAAAGTAGGTGGCCAGGCCATATTCCTGCGTACAGGTGAATATGGAGATGGTACCCTGGGCGAAATATTCATAGACATGGCCAAAGAGGGCGCTACTATGAGAAGCCTGCTCAATAGCTTTGCTATAGCTATATCGGTAGGCCTGCAATATGGTGTGCCGCTGGAAGAGTATGTAGATAAGTTCGCGTTCTCCCGCTTTGAGCCATCAGGCATTGTAGAGCACCCGAACATAAAGAATGCTACGTCGGTGCTCGATTACGTATTCCGCCTGCTGGCTTATGAATACCTCGATCGTGACGATCTGGTACACGTTCCAGACCCAAACAGGCGCACGCACCAGCAGGAAATGGATGCACTGCAGCAGGAACTGTCGCAGGTACGGGTTACCGCACCACAAACGCAGCAGCCAACACAAGCACAAAAACCAAAGGCAAACCTGGCGCCAGCCCCCGTGCCTGTAGCCGTGAACGCAAATAACGCAGAGCTTAAGAAACTAATGGGCACCAGCGCCGATGCGCCTGCCTGTCGCAACTGCGGCAACATTACTATGCGCAACGGCACCTGCTATATGTGTCCTAACTGCGGAACAACCACAGGATGTAGTTAACAGACTGGCATAAGGCTAATTGACTAAAAAGAGAAAACCATCACCTAATGTGTGATGGTTTTTTTGTGAACAACATTGGCCTGCGGGCATATACAAAAATTCACTATGTTCATAATATTTCATTATGCATATGAAGGTGCGGCTCCAATATTTCTTAAATTTGCAGGATGGTGCAAACAATTATAACACCCGAAAAAGCAAACCTTGATATTTCTGTCTTGTTGCCAGAAACTTATGTCGGCAAACAAGTTCATGTGCTTTTTTATACTGACGACGAAGTAAATAATGCCGTAGCATCTGTGCCATTAAAAAAAAAACCGTCAGATTTTTTTGGAACGTTAAGTGAAGAAGAGGGCGAAAAGCTCCAGCAATACATTATTCAAAGCCGCAATGAATGGGAAAGAGATATTTAATCGACACAAATACTCTTGTAGATGCCCAAACAAAAAAGATCCCTGAAAAAGGACTTGACTTCATTGCAAATACTATCAATGAAGATTTTACAATTTCATTTGTCAGTTATATAGAATTTCTAGGCTATAAAAATGCAACCTTACAAATGGCGGAGTTTATAACACTGGCGAATGTTATTGAGATAAACAAAACGATCATTGATACTACGATTACGCTTCGGAAGTCTTATAGAATCAAACTTCCTGATGCGATCATCGCAGCTACGGCAATTGTATACGATCGTGTACTAATTACCAGAAATACCGCCGATTTTAATAACTTGCAGGGTTTAAAAACAATAAATGCGTGGGATATATAACACGCCCTAAAACTAATTATGACATACACCGACCACCTGGAGACACCCCGGCTGATAACCCGCTTTTTAACGCAGGAAGATGTGGCAATATGGGTTGAATACTGCAAAGATCCTATAGCTACAAGGTTTACCGCTTTTGAAGGCAAAACACCCGAAGAAATGGCCCAGGCGTCGATAGATCTCTCACTGCAGAGATACCGGGAAAACAGGTATGGCCTGCAGGCGCTAATAGATAAAGAAACAAACGAGTTCGTAGGCAAGTGCGGCCTGCTGCTGCAGGAAGTAAATGGCAAGCAGGAAATAGAAGTAGGGTACCACCTGTTGCCACGTTACTGGGGTAAAGGTTATGCTACCGAAGCAGCCCGCAGGTTCAGGGATTATGCTTTTGAGAATGACCTTGCCGACTCTGTTATCTCCCTTATAGACCCCGATAACACAGAATCTAAAAAAGTAGCCATCCGCAATGGTATGCAGCTTACGGAGACAGGTGCGGTGTGCAAAGGCGCCAAATATGATCTCTACCGCATCACCCGCAAAGAATGGGACGAAAACAAAGTATTTTACTGGAGCTCCTTATTCTCTTTCAGCTAGTCTTGCTTTATCAGCGAATACACCACAGAATCCAGAAATCTACCATCCCAGAAATAGTTCTCTTTAAAGTATGCTTCGCGCACAAAGCCGATGCGCTCCAGCATTTTGGCAGATGCCGCATTCTCAGGGTTTATATGTGCCTCTACGGAATGTAACCCCATTATGTTAAAGCCATGATCTAAAACAGCCCGTGCAGCCTCCTGCATTATGCCTTTACCATGCTGTGAAGGATGCATAACGTAGCCTATCTCCGCACGATAGTTCTCTTTCATCAAATAATGAAACCCGATGCTGCCTATAAGTGTTGGGTCATCTTTAATTGTAATACCCCACAATATCCCATCGTTATTAGCCAGGTTATTGTTCACTTTCTCTACAAACAGGAATATATCCTCTGCCGTTTTTGCCCTTGGCCGGTCTATGTACTTCATCACACTTTCATCGCTACGCAGAAAAAACAGCTCCTTAGCATCGTCAAGGCTAACAGGCCTTAGGGTTAGCCGCTCTGTATTCAAAACGGGGAATGGGGTAAAGTTTACTTCCAGCATTTTATATTATTTATCAGCTACAAAATAAGCATTACGAGGCTAAAACAAATAAACAAATGATAAATAATGTGAAATTATGATAGTGTTAGGATTTATATTTTAACCTTTGTGGTCTTTATAAGTCAAAAATAGAGTTTCTGGCTAGTGGCATAGATATAGTAGTGGCTTATAGTGCATAACAAAATTTTTGCCCGATTGAAAATCACCTTACAGCTAGCCACGATATTATTGTGGCTATTTTCATCAGTTACCGGACTTGCCCAGGCCGACAGCAGCGCAACACCAGTTGCAGACAGCGCTGCCGGGAGCAGCGTATTACAAAATAAATACAATAACGAACTTGACATTATAGACATTGTGCGCAACATAGCGCACAAAGGCATTGGTAAAAGGGTAGATACGGGTGATATCAAGTCGAAGAAACTGCGTGTATCTGTGGTACCAGCGGCGGGATATACTTTGCAAACCGGCTTTGCAGGCTTGCTGGCAGGCAACGCTACATTTTACACCCACCCCGATGCCAATACATCTACCATATTGTCCAGCTTAACCTATACCGTTCATAACCAGATCATACTGCCGGTGCAAACAAACCTTTGGACCAAGGGAAATAAATACAACATATCTATAGACTGGCGCTTTCTCTACTTCCCATCTTATACTTATGGCCTGGGCGGTCATACATCTTTAAGCGACGGTTATCTCATTACTTATTCTACTATTCACCTGCACCAGGCAGTGTTAAGAAAAGTAGCTGAAAATGTATATGCCGGTATCGGCTATAACCTCGATTATTACTGGGATATAAAAGAGCTGAATCCGCCTAATAACCATACTGATTTTAAAAACTATGGAGACTCAGCCACCGAATTTGCATCAGGGTTTACCTTTAATTTCCTGTACGATACCCGGTCAAACCCCGTAAATGCCCAGCACGGCAACTTTGTAAATGTCGTTTACCGGCCTAACCTCATCATATTCGGCAACACCAATACATGGAGGTCACTGACCATAGACCTCAGAAAATATATTCCTTTTCCAGCCAACTCAAATAATGTACTGGCATTCTGGAACTATGAATGGCTCACCCTTAGCGGCAAACCACCCTACCTGATGCTACCCAACACAGGCGGCGACCCCTATAGCAATACAGGCCGTGGATATATACAAGGTCGGTTTCGCGGCGAAAATATGGTGTACCTGGAAGGGGAATACCGCTTTCGCTTAACGAACAATGGATTGCTCGGCGGGGTTGTATTTGCAAACGCTCAGTCGTTTACCGAAGAAGCATCAAGCAGGTTTGAGACAGTAGCACCCGGCTGGGGAGCCGGCCTGCGTATAAGGTTCAATAAGTTTTCAAGAACCAATGTAGCCCTCGATTATGGCTTTGGCCTGGGCGGCTCCAGTGGCTTGTTTGTAAATATCGGTGAAGTCTTCTAATATAGTTAGTAAATTAAACCACACTCTTTTTAGTTGCCCCGGCCTTTAGGTCGGGGTTACGAATGATACGATAACAGGCTTTAGCCAAAAGCCCTGTTAGGGTAATTTTAAAACCCCGTTAGATAATCCCTACTCTATCTTAATCAGGTCAGTCTTCGGTAGAGGAGGAAGCGGTAAAGGAAGCGCCTTCTTCAACCGAATCCTTTTTGCAACGGTAAGCCTGAAGTTACCGGTATTCACCTCTTGCCAGCTATCTGGCGCCAGCGAATGATCTTCAGTTACCACGCGCATATAAGTAACGCCCACAAAGTAGTTGTCTGAGTTATACCCTGCAGCCAGCTTTGCATTAAGGCTAAGGCCTGCATCCGTTTTTTGCACCTCGCTGCCAGGGGCCGAAAGCGATACCCTGTTAATATCTGCACCCGCTGTTATCACCTCTGTCAGGAAGAAGTACTTTTTGATCACCAGCGTATAGGCATACCCGCCATTGAATCCCAGGCCGGTATTATGGCAGGCATTAAACCTATAATTATTGAAAAAGTTAGCATAGCTGAGATTTGCCGGTGTTAATGCCGAGTCTCCACTAATATCAGTATGATAAATGCCGCCACCAATAATAAAAGACCCCGCACTTTTTATCTGGCGTTCATTCTGGTAAAAAGCAGCGTTGTAAGAGAATCTCTTATCGTTGAACACGTATTGTACCACAAGGTTTAAATTCCGGGTATCTATGTCAGGTCTTTTTTCTACATCATCATTCAATGTACTATTCCTGATGGCGTTGGCATTGGCAAGATAATACCCATGATAGTACTGCGCATAAAGATCGATAACAAACCTGTGTATATACATATGCGGCTGCACATCCAGCCGTTTTGTTTTGCCATATACGTCAAAGCTCTTGCCCGTAGCCGGGGCATACACGCCAATGTTGAAGCCAATAAACTTATAGTTAAACCCAATACCGAAAACATTATGGTCATTAGGCTTAAAGATCAGTTTATCAGGCCCGTCTATAAATTTAAAATTGTTGAACTTGGTATTTTCAAATCCGCGGATAACGAGGTTATTACTGTAATACTCCCCAATGTATGCTGTATCTTTATTGGCGTGCCGTATCAGTACTATCTGCCCCTGCGCACTCGTAAAATGGAAAATAATAAGGGTCAAGAGTATTATCCGTTTCAAAATAGCCATACCATTATAAAGATAGCAAGTTATGGTGTACGAGCATTCAATACTTTCGTGCCACAGCCATAACTTTACCGTCTTGCAATTATACACCAATGGAGAGCGCAAAGCAGCTAAAACAATTTCTTGACGAAAAAGTGGCCATATACAATCAGCCATCTTTTATAGAGAAAGACCCTGTTGTTATACCCCACTCCTTTACAAAGAAGCAGGATATAGAAATATCAGGCCTTTTCGCTGCGGTGCTTGCCTGGGGCAATCGCACCACAATCATCAACAATTGCAACAAGCTGATGGGCTGGATGGACAACAAGCCCCACGACTTCATTGTGCATCATAAAGACACTGACTTAAAGAAGTTCATACACTTCGCGCACCGCACTTTCAATGCTACCGACCTGCTTTACTTCATAGCATTCCTGCAACATCATTATCAGCAGCACGACTCTCTTGAAAACGCCTTTGTACCGGCCAAAAAATATAAGGAACACAATGTAGGCGAAGCCCTCATCCATTTTCACAATTACTTCTTTTCACTGGAGCACCCTGAGCGTACACGCAAGCACATAGCCACGCCCACACGCAACTCCGCCTGCAAGCGTCTGAATATGTACCTGCGCTGGATGGTGCGCCACGACAACAAAGGGGTAGATTTCGGCATCTGGAAAAAGATGACACCCGCACAGCTGGTATGCCCGCTCGATGTGCATGTAGCCCGTGTAGCAGAGCGGCTTGGGCTGATAGACAATATAAAATCAAATTGGGCGAATGCACTTCAGCTTACAGCCCACCTAAAAGAGCTTAACCCTAAAGACCCCGCAATATATGATTACGCACTCTTTGGCTTAGGCATGGCAGAGCGGTTCTGATCATTGCCCCGTCTTTACAGATGGCAGGTAGGTATAGCTGTAGTCTATATCATTCGTTTTGGCTACCACTTCCCTTATTATAGTATCCAGCTCGTTTGTAGCATTGCGCAGCATTTCTATTATTTCTGTATTATGCGGTGTTTCCTGCTCGTGCTTCACCAGCGATATCAGCCCCAGTATACTAGCTACCGGCCCGCGCACCTTGTGCGATTGTATCCATGCTATTTCCTTCAGCATATCGTTCTGCCGCTGTATTTTCAGCAGCTGCATCCGTTGCTCTGTCACATCCCTCACTATGCAGTTAACCCCAATGATCTTGCCATGATGGTCGAAAACAGGGTTAGAGCTTATCTCGTTATATTGTATCCCGTCCTTTGTTTTCTCTTCTATTACGGTAGTAAAGCTTTCCCCGTTCAGCGCCCTTTCGTACTCTTTCTTCCGCTTGGTAATAAATGCCTCTGAGTGCCAGTTACCCAGTGCGTAGTCGCCTTCCTCCAGCACCACGCCGGCAATTTTATAAAAGTGGTCCTGGTAGGGCTTATTGCAGAAGATGATCCTCAGGTTAGTATCCACCGTCCATATCAGGTCCTTGGTATTGTTGATAGTAGATAGCAGCTTGTGTTCACTATTCCGTATAGCATCATACAATTCCTTCTCTTTCGAGATGTCGGTAGTTATGCCATCTACAGTATCCGGCTTGCCATTTATTCCTTTTTTGTATATCGCGGTAGCCTTCAGCGTTCTAAGGCTGCCGTCTTTATGATAAAACCGGTACACGATCTCTGTTTTCCCTTCCGCCCTTACATCCCTCATGCCGCCCAACAGTATTTCCCGGTCCTCCGGGTATATTCGGTCCAAAACAAAGTCATTGTCGGTCTCTATATTTTCCGGCGTATAGTCATATAGCTTATGGTAAGCGTTGTTTGCATAGATTAGCTCATTAGTATCAGCCCTTCTCGACCATATCGCGTCGTTTATAGAGTACAGTATTTCATCCAGCTGTTCTTTTTGCTCTTTTATCAGTGCATTCAGTTCCTTGTTTTGCTTATCAGCCTGCAGCTTTTCATGTACATCCACTATAAAGCTAAGCCGCGCAGGTGTATTATCGAAAACAATAGCGTGGGAATAAATATGCACATAAAATACCTCGCCGTTTTTCTTTAGATGTCGCCAGTATCCGGCATCCAGGTATTCTTCCTTTTTGCCTTTTATCAGCTCCATCATCGGCCCTATATCCTCCGCAGGCCTGATGTCTGATATCGACATATCGGTGAATTCTTCCTTGCTATACCCATATTTTTGTACCGCGGCATTATTTACTACCAGGAACTTCATTGTTTTCGAGTCCACTATACACATAGGTATGGGGCCATTATCAAAATGCCGTTGATACTCCTCCAGCGCACTTTTCATTCTCAGCGAATAGCATTTTCTCGTCTTGGCCAGTGTTATACTTGTCTTCAGCTTCGCACTATCAAAAGCGCCATATACCATTACCTCCTGCGCCCCTTCATTTATAGCCCTTATCTGTATGTCTATGTCATCCCCATCTGTCAATATGATCACCGGCACACTAATAAACTGGCGCTTTAGCGCAGGCATTCCTGTTATGTTAGCGCTATCATTTGCCGGCACATACAGCATGATCAGGTCAATATCTTCGGGGGAAAACTCAATGGCTTGCGTTATGGTAGCGCATTTGCGTATTTGATCGCTCGAATAATTTAGATCAGCCAGGTATTTTAGCAGCAATACATCTTTCACTTCATCGTCCTGGATGAATAATATTCTGTTTTTCATTAAATTATTCTGCAGTCGCCCGCTGTTTGGTTAGAACAAGAAATTTGCGAAAGATAAACAATTTTGCAAATTATGCAGATTCACGGCTCCTGTGACCATAATTCTCTATCACCTATAATTTCGGTAGCCGCGGTCTCAAAAAACGCTTGACGCATCATTAATCTCTCAGATGATCCCACATTTCAATTTATAAGCTATTTTTGCCGGCATTATGGCAAATGACAATAAGCTGCAAAATATTATAGCGCACTGCAAAGAGTATGGATTTGTTTTTCAATCAAGCGAAATATACGACGGCCTGAGCGCTGTATACGACTATGGCCAGTACGGCTCTGAACTAAAAAAGAACATCCGCGACTACTGGTGGAAGAGCATGACCCAGATGCAGGATAATATAGTAGGCATAGACGCCGCCATATTCATGCACCCCACAGTATGGAAAGCCAGCGGCCACGTAGATAACTTCAGCGACCCGATGATCGACAATAAGGATAGCCAGAAACGCTACCGTGTAGATCACCTGATAGAGGGCTTTGCCGAAACTTTAGATAAAGAAAAAGGAGATGCGCTACTACAGCAGATGGATCAGCTGCTCGCTGCCAACGACTTTGCAGGGATAAAAACGCTGATCACTGATAACAAAATAAATTGCGGAGTAAGCGGCACCTGCAACTGGACCGATGTGCGCCAGTTCAACCTCATGTTCTCTACCGAGATAGGCTCTGTAGCAGAGGAAGCCAACGTAATATACCTGCGTCCCGAAACAGCACAGGGTATCTTCGTCAACTTCCTCAATGTGCAGAAAACAGGGCGTATGAAAATACCCTTTGGGATAGCACAGACAGGTAAGGCTTTCCGTAACGAAATTGTGGCGCGCGGATTCATATTCCGCATGCGCGAGTTCGAGCAGATGGAGATGCAGTTCTTCGTAAAGCCAGGCACACAAAAAGAATGGTACGAGCACTGGAAAGAAACCCGCATGAAGTGGCACCTCAGCCTCGGCATATCACCAGACAAGTACAAGTTTCACGACCATGTGAAACTGGCGCACTATGCCGATATGGCCTGCGATATAGAGTACGACTTCCCCATGGGCTTTAAAGAAGTAGAAGGCATACACAGCCGCACCGACTTCGACCTGAAACAACACCAGCAATTTAGCGGCAAGAAGCTCACTTACTTTGATACCGACATCAACCAGCACTACGTGCCTTACGTGGTAGAAACATCCATAGGCCTCGACCGTACGGTAATGATGATACTCAGCGAAGCTTACGAAGAGCAAGACCTGACAACCGACGACAAGCCCGATAGTCGTGTAGTGCTGCGCTTCCCGCCCATGCTGGCGCCTATAAAGCTGGCAGTATTGCCACTCACAAAAAAAGACGGCCTGCCCGAAATAGCAAGAGACTTGATAACAGCGTGCAAGCCGCACTTCAAGTGTTTTTACGAAGAGAAAGACAGCATAGGCAAGCGCTACCGCAGGCAAGATGCTATAGGCACACCATTCTGCATCACCATAGACCACCAGACCAAAGAAGACCAGACCGTAACCATCCGCTATCGCGACAGCATGACGCAAGAACGTATATCGCTTGCCAGTGTTAAGGATATGATATTGGACAAAATAAAGATGTTCTAAGAGTTGAACACCATCTTAGGATAGTTATGATCAAAGGCAACATTTTAGAAGAAACAGCATCAGCACTAAAGGGCGACTGGGATATCCAGTTACCCGAAACGCTGTATGAGGATGCAATACTAAAAGTACTCGCCGATAAAGTAGTACTACTGCTGGAGCGCGGCCCGGAGACATTCTTCCAGGCAATGTACCGCCTCGATATTTCAGAGAAAAAGCTAACAGCAATACTTAATGACGAACACGTTGCCCATAAAATAGCCCGCCTCGTCTACGACCGCCAGTTGCAAAAGATACAAAGCCGTATAGACAACAAGGTTAAAAACGAAAGCAACGACCCCGACCTCGCCTGGTAGAGACGCAATGCATTGCGTCTCCACTCGCGAAGGTTATCACTCGCAAAGGTCTCCACTCGCAACGCAAAGCCCCTACTAATAATGCATCCTATCCCTACCCGCACCTCGTCGCCTCCCCACCCGTAATTTAAAACCAAAATCATATGCCGACTCAAAACCCAGAGATACCGACCTATCAATGGAAATAAGCTGCGGCTGAAACTCACCACCTATAGCTAAGTAGCTCGTAATGCGAAAATATGCCGACGCGCATAAACCAATGCCATAACCGTTTCTCGAATATCCTAATGAATCTCCATCGCTGTACAACGTGTTATAATAGCTTTTGCTATAGTGGCCGCCAAAATACGCGCCACAACCCAGTTCACATCTGGCTAGTGTCCATATCTCTTTCACACTCACAAACCACCCACTGATCTTATTGTATTTGTAAGGAGTGTATGCCGTAATTTCACTAGGGCCTGATTTTGGCATAGGCAAGATACCGCCCACCTCAAACGATACCGACCGCCCTCGTCCGTAATTACGATTGAGCGCAATACAAGACCCCACTATGCTTATGGCGGCCATGTCCTTCAGCCCATACCCAAACCCGTTAATTATAGGAGGGGTAAAGTCCATACTCCACTTTGGCACAGCGTTTTGTTGCACCAGTAGGGTGCTGCGTCTATATCGGTAAAATGCCCTACCGGAATCATTGATATCCACAAACACCTTACGTGGAAAGGTGTACTTTTTATCATCCGGCTTTATAAAGAAATCATGTATGGGCTGTATATACACCGTACCTTCCTTACCATTCCTGCGCACTGTTACCGGCACTGCCACATCACTGTCAGGCACCGCTATCAGTGCCTGCTTTCCTCTTACATTCATTACCGAATCCTCACGCAATTTGTATACGCCCCTCCGCCACACAAGCCCATCATATTCCTTGCGGTAAATGAGCTTAGCATTCCTGCTTGTCTTCACATAAATATAATAGCTCCCCTCCCTCGGGCGGGAAGTATGGCAAGAACTAAAGCCCCACGCAACAAAAAGTGGTAAAACCAATAAAAGGGATACAGGCAGTTTCAATAAGGCGCTTTTACATGATCAGCAAAAAAGATTGTAGTATTAAAGCTATTGTTTATTGTCTTGAAAATAGTTACACATTCGGGAAAATTACTCCCTTGTGTTTAGGGGTAAGAGCCTAAAATAAAAAGTACTTCCTATCTTCGGTATATGAAACTACACGGGTATGCCGCCTTACTGCTTTTTGCTATGATTGCGCATGGGTGTAAAGGAAGGTATGAGTATGTATGCACATGCCACGTAAACAACCAGGACACAATTTACAGGGCAGGTTCCATGTACTACGATCATTACAACGAAGCCAGGTTTACCTGCGATAGCATACAGCACATTTATCATCCCGACAGCTGCACGCTTAGCAAGCAGTTTGAGGCAGTGGCAATGTAAATTGTTGTCGCTTTTTGTTACTTCGTAAACTTATACCCTATCCCACGTATCGAATGGAAGTGCTTAGGGTTACGGCTATCCTTTTCAAAGAATTTACGGAAGTTCAGGATAAAGTTATCTATGGTGCGTGTAGTAGGGTATACGTTATAGCCCCATACTATCTGCAATATCTGCTCACGAGATACTACTTCACCCTCATGCTCTATCAGCAGTTTTAGCAGTGCTGCTTCTTTCTTGCTCAGCTCCTGCGTCTTTTTATTCTTGTCCACACATTCATGCGCGGCAAAGTCTATTTTGCATCCGTCAAATTCATAGGTATCACCTACAGTTTGCGGTTCTTTTATCTTCTTATTCTTGGTTACCAGCTTATCTACGCGCAGCAGCAGCTCTTCCAGGTTAAAGGGCTTGGTCAGGTAGTCATCCCCACCCTTTTTCAGTCCCAGCACACGGTCTGCTCCACTGTTCCGGGCCGACAAGAACAATATCGGCACATCGTTATGCTGCATCCTTATGGTCTCACATACGGTGATGCCATCCATATCGGGCAGCATTATATCTAATACTATAAGATCAAAATATTCATTTTTCACCATTTTTATCACTCCTGGCCCGTTATCTACCGTCGTCACTTCATATCCTTCCAGTTCCAGGTTCAGTTTCAGCCCTTCACGAAGGCTCTCTTCGTCTTCGGCTATTAATAACGATGCTTTGGTTTGTTTCGGTAACATAACTTAATGACTTTCAGGTTATAAAATTACTGATAATGCTTCAATCTAATATCTTATAAAAATTGTTCCCATAGCCACGCTTTTCTTATTTATCTGATCTATATTATAGATTAATTCCTTTTTAAAGAAAAATTGTCCAATAAATGGAATATTTGCAATCATGTAAAAAAATAAGTGATTGATTTTCAGCAAGTTAATAGTTTGGCACGTCGTTGGTTATATACCTATCAAACAACGAAACAAACAAACTCAACTCAAACTTCTAAAAAACAAACAAATGAAAAACATCGTAAAATTCTTCGCAACAGCAGCAATCATCATCACTGGCACTAACGCATCTTTCGCCCAGGCTACAGCAACAGCTTCTGCCTCTGCTACCATCATCACTCCTATCGCCATCTCTAAAACGGTAGATATGAACTTCGGTAACGTAGCGGTTTCGGCTACACTGGCTGGTACTACAGTTCTTGCTCCGGCTGGCACTCGTACCACAGGTGGTGCAGGTGGTGTTACACTGCCGGCTACTACAGGTACCGTAACTGCTGCAAGCTTTAACGTTACAGGCCAGGGCAACTACTCTTACATCATCACATTACCCGGTACCGTAGCAATAACAGACGGCGCTTCACACAACATGAACGTGACCAACTTTACCAGCAGCCCATCAGGAACCGGCCTTTTAAGCTCAGGCGGCGCTCAAACACTTACTGTAGGTGCAACCCTCAACGTAGCAGCAGCACAAACAGCCGGTACCTACACCAACGCTACAGGTGTACCGGTAACAGTTAACTACAACTAATCAGATTGACCTCTAATAACCATTTTCAACCCCAATCTAAAAAACGCTGCGTGGAGCAGCGTTTTTTGTGTTTTAGAGCAATCTCAAATATCGGTTTTCAGTTGTTGCAAAAAAATAGAAGCCGTACGGTGTGCCGAAACCCGACATCGCTCACACACGATAACACTCGCATTTATCCACCCTAACTTTATACTTAATGCGATACTATATAAAATTTCGTTTACATGATTCAAATATCACACACTGCAACTATACACTGTCTTTCACAGCGCGATAGCACAAAAAAATATGGCCTCCTCCTCCCCGAAAACAGGCCCCAAAACCATACTAGGCAAGCCTTCCAATTTTCATACAAGAAAAATGAACCACCATCAAAAAAGTACGATCAGTGCTCCGCACCTTATAAATGCGCCACAGCATTCCCTCTTGAGCACAGCCTTGTGCGTTAGCGAAGAGAGTAAGGGGGGTATTCTTCAAAACAAGGCCTACTCCTCCCCGAAAACAGGCCTTAAAATCAAGCTAGGCAAGCCTTCCAACTTTCATACAAGAAAAATGAATCGCTATCAAAAAAGTACGGTCAGGGTACCACACCTTATAAATGCACTACAACATTCCCTCTTGAGCACAGCCTTGTGCGTTAGCGAAGAGAGTAAGGAGGGTATTCTTCAAAACAAGGCCTACTCCTCCCCGAAAACAAGCCTTAAAATCAAGCTAGGCAAGCCTTCCAACTTTCATACAAGAAAAATGAATCGCTATCAAAAAAGTACGGTCAGGGTGCCACACCTTATAAATGCACTACAACATTCCCCCTTGAGCACAGCCTTGTGCGTTAGCGAAGGAGGCAAGAGGGATATTCTTCAACACAAGGCCTACTCCTCCCCGAAAACAGGCCTTAAAGCCAAGCTAGGCAAGCCTTCCAATTCTCTCGTCCACGAATGTTTCGCGGATGCACCGGCGGCGCGTTTGCAACGCGCGAACATAGTTCTAAAGTCCATGTGTAAGCATGTCATGATTCTGAAAGGATCACATATTTATAGCATAGCAATTATAAATAGGCAAGTTCATGAAAGCACAAAAGCCTAAGCTCACACCTCTTCCTGGCGATCATTTTATGGAATAATCCATTTTATAGAACCTATGTCCTTGATATGGAATAATTGATATTGTGCCAAGTTAATAATCAATTGAAAATCAATTAGTTAATAGTTTGGCACGTCGTTGGTAATATACCTATCAAACAACGATAAACAAACTCACTCAAACTTCTAAAAACAAACAAAATGAAAAACATCGCAAAATTCTTCGCAACAGCAGCAATCATCATCACAGGCGCTAACGCTTCTTTCGCACAGGCTACAGCAACAGCTTCTGCCTCTGCAACAATCATCACTCCTATCGCTATCTCTAAGACAGTAGATATGAACTTCGGTAACGTAGCCGTTTCTGCTACACTGGCTGGTACTACAGTTCTTGCTCCGGCTGGTACTCGTACTACAGGTGGTGCAGGTGGTGTTACTCTTCCAGCTACTACAGGTACCGTAACTGCTGCAAGCTTTAACGTAACAGGCCAGGGCAACTACTCTTACATCATCACCTTACCTGGTACCGTAGTAATAACAGACGGATCTACTCATAACATGAACGTTACTAACTTTACCAGCAGCCCATCAGGCACAGGCCTTCTAAGCTCAGGTGGCGCACAAACACTTACTGTAGGTGCAACGCTTAACGTAGCCGCAGCACAAACTGCTGGCACCTACACTAACGCAACAGGCGTACCGGTAACAGTAAACTACAACTAAATTAATATGCAACACATTTGAACTCTGTTTGAGTTAAATGGGCCTTTCCGTAGTCTTACGGGAGGGCTTTGAGTTTTAAGCCAATGCCTGTTAATTCATATTAAATTAACAATCGAATAACCATCTTTTCATATTAAAGTTGTCCCTTTGTGTAACCAAATGCTTCGTCGAAGGGAATAAATGGCAAAAAGAGAGGTGGACATTGTGGTGCTTTCAGATATACACCTGGGCACTTACGGATGCCACGCAACCGAACTCCTCAGGTATCTTAAAAGTATCAAACCCAAGGCGGTAGTTCTTAACGGCGACATTATCGACGTCTGGCAGTTCAGCAAACGGTACTGGCCCGCAACCCATATGATGGTGGTAAAGCACCTCATAGGCCTCATAGCCAAAGACACCCCCGTATACTACATTCCCGGCAACCACGATGAGATGCTCCGGCGTTTCAAAGGGTTCCAGCTCGGGTCACTCAAGATAACCAATAAGCTGTCCCTCAAGATCGACAATTCACGCGTGTGGATATTTCATGGAGACGTTTTCGATGTGGTGATGCAGCATAGCAGGTGGCTCGCCAAGCTGGGCGCCATTGGCTATGATATGCTTATCCTCATCAATAGCTTCGTAAATTACATCTCCCGCAAAATGGGGCGTGGCAACATATCCCTTTCCAAAAAAGTAAAGAATAGTGTAAAGGGTGCAGTTAAGTTCATCAATAATTTCGAGGATACCGTTTGTGACATAGCCGCTGAAAATAGTTACGACTATGTGATTTGCGGCCACATACACCACCCGGAAATAAAGGATGTGAATACCCGGCACGGCCACATCACCTACATGAACTCCGGCGACTGGATAGAAAACCTTACAGCCCTTGAATATTCCGATTCTAAGTGGTCGATATACAACTACAATGAAGACCTCGTGGCGCAGGCCATAGACATCAACAAAAAGAAGCAAGGCAAAGAATCTGCCAAAGCTATGATGGCCAGCCTGATGCTAGAGCTTAACATGAAACCCAACAAAGGCAGCGAACTGAACACTGAAGAAGAAAACCTGGGCGCAGCTATAGAAGCAGCATAGAGTCGAAGATCATGAGTTTTAAACTAACCGCAATTTGAAAATATTATTTGGCATACAGGGAACCGGTAACGGCCACCTGAGCAGGGCAAGAGATGTGTATCCCGAACTGGCAAAGTACGGTGATGTAGATGTGCTGATAAGCGGCATACAGGCCGATGTAGATGTGCCCTTCCCGGTTAAGTTCCGCATGTATGGCATGAGCTTCATCTTCGGCAAAAGCGGTGGTGTAGACATTATAGACACAGCCAAAAAACTGAAGCTATTCCGCCTGCTCAAAGACATTAAAGAATTCCCGGTAGAGGATTACGACCTGGTCATCAACGATTTCGAGCCGGTTTCTGCATGGGCATGTAAACGCAAGAACTTGCCATGTATATCCGTAAGCCACCAGTGCGCCGTGCTCCACAAAAATGCCCCAAAGCCCGATGCCGGCGACCCTATGGGCAAGCTGGTACTACAGCGCTATGCCCCCGTTACCGCAGCCTATGGCTTTCACTTTAAAGCCTTCGGGGAAAATATATTTACCCCGGTTATCCGCAAAGAGATCCGTGAGATAATACCGGTCGATGAAGGGCACTATACCGTATACCTCCCGGCTTACGACGATGCCACAATTGTAAAGCACCTCTCACAATTTAATAATGCCAGGTGGGAAGTATTTTCCAAGCATAACAAAGCGCCATTTATATCAGGCAATGTCTCTGTAACCAAAATTGATAACCGGGCATTTATAGAAAGTATGGCAAAGAGCACAGGTGTACTATGCGGCGCTGGCTTTGAAGGCCCGGCCGAGGCTATGTACCTGGGCAAAAAGGTATTGGTGATACCTATGCTCACCCAGTATGAGCAGCATTGTAATGCCGCCGGCGCCGCAGCCATGGGTGCTACCGTAATAAAGACGCTGGATGAAAAGTATTACGGCACCATCCGCGAGTGGCTGGAAAACGGACAGCGCATTCAAGTCAACTATCCCGATATAACTGCAGAGATCATAGAAAAGATCATTAAGACTCATGTACCCTCTTATAAACAACTCACTACAGAAAAGGTTAGCGCAGGCGTTTAACCACAGCCTCGACCTGCTGGAAAAGCTTACAGAAATCGTAAGGGCCATCTGCCTCTAGCATTGCCCCTTCGTACAAAGAACGCGGTGCCCGACATTTAATAATATGACCACTAAACTACCCTGCGATGTAAGCTAAGAAACCCGTAAGGCCTGTTATTTCTAATAGTCACATTGCCCTTTGGCATGGAATTTTTATGCAGCTACCATGAAGATATAAAAGATAAGTTTTGTTATCTACGCTCGTACTCTAATAGGTGCGGGCGTATTTCATTATGCACGGACAACAAGCATGGCTATTCCAAAATGCAGCGTTAACCATTGATCATTTACAATAACCATTAAAGAGGTTAGCTCTTGTCAACAGAATAAGCGCCTGCGCCAAGAAATATAAAGCCAAAGAAAACGAAGCATAGCTCTATCGCTTCGGCAGATTCCATAATAGTGCTGCCACCCATATTCAGTTTCACAATGGCAACTATGAAATTGATCACCATCAATATGCTCACCAGCCTAAACCATAACCCCAGCACACAAAACAAGCCACCTATGCACTCAGTGATCGCCGACATAAAGCCCCAGAAAACCGGCACCACTGTAATGTGCAGGTTGGCCATGCTATGGCCCAGCGCCTCCCACTTTGCCGGGCCACCAGTAAGCTTTGGCAGGCCGTGCATAAACAGCATTACCCCTACGCCCACGCGCATTACAAAAAGCCCGAAATTCTTATAATTCCCAAGTTGTGCGAAGAGTGCCATATTTTCCTGATTAGCTGATTTGTGGATTAGCTCATTAGCTGATAAGCCGGTATGTTGCAATAATCGTTATAAAGATAAAGCTTTGCCTGATTGTGTACTAAAAAATCAGTCCAGCTTTTTTGGCGCCCAGCGCAGGTCGGTAAACTTCTTGCGGCGCAGCAGAAAGTAGTCCCATACAATGCTGCGGGTGTAGATGCCTACCTCGTTGCGCACGGTTATAAACTTCTTATTCTCGCGGCGCTTGCCCAGCCATTTACCTATGTCGCGGTAGAAATGGAAGTGCGCCTTCATTATGGTAAAGGTCTGCTTAAAGTTGCCGGTAAAGAACAACCGTGCCCCGGCCAGGCCATCGAGCAACAGCCGCAGCGGGAACAGCCACAGCAACTTTGCGCCCTTCTCATTCTTCGTGAGCAGCACCAGGTTATTGCGGAAGTTATAGTATAGCTTCTGCGGGCTTCCGTAGCTGATAACGCTGCCACCCACGTGGTATACTAACGATTTAGAGATGTAGCCTATCTTATAGCCTGCATTCTTTATGCGCCAGCAGAGGTCTATTTCTTCCATATGTGCATACAGATCGTTGTCCAGGCCACCTAATTTATGGTAGATATCGGCACGCACCACCAGGCACCCGCCGGAGGCCCAAAATACTTCTACATTATCGTTGTACTGGCCTTTGTCTTCCTCAAGGTCGAAGAAGATGCGGCCGCGACAAAACATGTAGCCAAACTTATCCATGAAGCCGCCGCCTGCACCTGCATATTCAAAGCACTCCTTATTGCGCCAGTAGCGTATTTTGGGCTGGCAGGCGGCCAGCATTTCGTCTCGCTCCATAGCTTCGTGCAGCGGCGGGAACCATCCTTCGGTCACCTCAAAGTCGGCACTGAGCAGTATGTAGTATTTCGCCGTTATTTGCTTCAGCGCCTCGTAATAGCCATTGGCAAAGCCAAAGTTAACCGCTATTTGCAGGGTCTTTATCGAGGGGAAGTTCTCTTGTACGTATTGCAGCGTATCGTCGGTAGATGCGTTGTCAACGACTATTACTTCATAGCCGGTATGTGCTTCTTCTACTATTTTGGGCAAAAATAACTCATGCCATTTAGTGCCATTGTAGCTTAATATTACAACAGCAGTATCCTTATGGCACTCGATCATAGCGGGGAGCTACTGATTATTTATACTTAGGTTCGTAAAGGGTATTATCAGGAACAGTCATGTTGTCATTCTTCTGATACTTATGCTCATAAAGATTGTAGCACCCTGCCCATGCAAAAATGAAAAAGCCGAAGAAACTAAGTAAGAATAAAAAGCGCGATTTGGAGGGCTTATTAAGCTCAATGTCTGCCGGGTTATCGATCTCTTGTCCCTTGTTGTTATGTTGGCTATCCATGAATATTGTTAATTTCCGTCGCAAAAATAATAGTAATTCCTTCAAAATCATAATATTTTTACCTTTCCATCGTTATTCGGAGGGCGAACTATGCGGCAATATTTAAATTGGAAAACATATCTGGCACTTATTGCCGTCTTTATTGTAGGCGCCTCGCTGTATTATACTAACCAACTGGCCGGTAAACTGGCCGATGAGGAAAAGAAAAAGGTAGAGGAGCTTGCCGCCGCCCTAAAAACACTGGTAACCTCTAAAAACGACCAGGAAACTGCATTTGCCAGCACCATCATTACCCAGAATACCACCATACCGCTTATAGTTACTGATGAGAAGATACGCATTATAGATTCTAAAAATATTGACACAGTACATGCTATCAGTCCCGGAAGGGTGGTTGTGGAAAAACTGGAAGAGTTTAAGCGGCTGCACCCGCCTATACCTGCCGACTATGGTACGGGCAAGAACTATGTGTATTATGGCGAGTCGTACCTGCTGACGCAGCTGAGGTATTTCCCTTATGTGCAGCTGGGTATTATCATGCTGTTTTTGGCGGTGGTGGTTATAGCCCTGAGCGCAGCCAACCGCAGCCTGCAAAACCAGGTGTGGGTAGGCCTGTCGAAAGAGACGGCGCACCAGCTGGGTACGCCACTGAGCTCTATAGAGGGGTGGCTGGAACTGCTGCGGGAGGAAGACCCCAATAGCGAAGCTGCCATAGAAATGCAGAAAGACCTGGACAGGCTAAAGCTGGTTGCAGACCGGTTTAGCAAGGTAGGCAGCGCACCGCAGCTGGAAGAAGAAAACCTGGTATTGCGCCTGGAGGGCATAGTAGAATACATGCAGAAGCGCGCACCCAAGAAAGTGATCATCTCCCTGCACAACACAGAGGCAGAAATACCCGTGAATATAAGCGGACCCATATTTGACTGGGTGATGGAAAACCTGATACGCAATGCACTGGACGCTATGGCCGGCGAAGGCAAGATAGACATTACGGTAACCAATACACCCCAGCAGGTATGGGTAGACGTACAGGACAATGGCAAGGGCATACCGGGGCACCAGGTAAAGCGTGTATTTACCCCTGGCTTTACTACTAAGAAACGCGGCTGGGGACTGGGCCTATCGCTCTCCCGCCGCATTATAGAGAAGTACCATCACGGCTCACTGTTCGTGAAGCAGTCTGAGGTGGGGAGGGGGACTACGTTTAGAATAATACTGAGGAGGTAGCAATTATTTAAACAAAGCAAGTACAGTAGTCATCTCTATACGCGTTATTAACCCAAATTTTAACCATGGGTATTACTTTATTATAAAGAACCTAAGTCCTTCAGTTTTTTTCAGATCTGCACAAGAAAAGTCAATTGGTTTTAAATCCAGTTTATAGGTAGAAGCAAAATAAGTTATTAGTTTATCGAGATGTCGGATTGCTTTAGCTACATGTTTATCGTAAGTAAGAAAGGCTGCGCTGCTTTCCATATCCTTCTCATTAACAAGATATCTGCTACGCCTACTTAATCGTTGTAATGCAATGTATGAATCATATTCATCGTGGGGTAGTTTTGAAACAGATATAGCAACATCGGGGTTTAAAGCATAATTCACGTCGTGGTGTTTGCGATATTGCAGGCCATGTTTACTTAAATGAGCATTGGCCAAATGTAATGCTGTATAAAAACACACCGTTACCTGCCAATCAAGATAATTTTTTATTTGTTGATTCACACACGACAAAAAAGCAAGATTGCTTTTACATTGAGTAATGTGTTCTTCGAAATTTGCCAAAGGAGAACTAAGATTTGAATACCTTATAATGATTAGGAATTGGGAGATTGTCACTTTCTTCGACAATCATTGTTTCCATATCAAAACCGTAGGCGTGGAATAAAGCGTTTATTTTTGATTCAGCCCGAACTATGAGCTTTTCCTGCTGATCATTATTATCATCAATCTCAGCCCAAACTAAAACTTCAGAATCATTGAAATCAAATGCCAGTTTTCTAGGTAAAGTTTTGTCTAACAATTTTAAGAATTCAAGAATTATTTTGCTAACAAAATGTTGCTGAGTTAACGCTTTATTTGTTTTTAATAATTCGTCTATATTATTGCCCATCAAATTTTTATAGAATTCAACTAATTCAGCGGGGGCAGTATTGGTTTCAAGCTGTAATTCGTGAGTACGTAACGTAGCGATCAGGTTGTCGAACCACTCAGCCCTTTTTTGAATTTGTGTATTTGGTATGGTGGTATTCATATAAGAATATTAAACAAAATTATGCCAAAAATATGATATTAAACGATAAAACAAAGAAACGAATAGAAAATTGAAGTGAGCAAACAGTGTTCCCATGATGGTTAAAGTTTCAGCGATGGCAAGATTTTAATCTCTCAATAAACAGAAGGCTTCGTACCTACAGCCGTTGCAAAATACAAAAAATGCAAGTCGTAAACTTGCATTTCTCTATATCTTCAAAGTCCCTGCTACTCTTTCACAAACTGCTGTATCTCACTCGCTTTACCGTCGTAAACAAATGTAACGAGATACGTGCCTGCTGGCAGGCGGGTGACGTCTATTTGCTTTGTATCGCCGGTAAGTGTGCGCACTACTTTGCCGGTGCAGTCCAATATTTTTATTTCAGACGGTGTGGCATTGTTCTTTGAGCTGATGATGAGGCGGTCTGTGCATGGGTTTGGGTAAAGGGAAAAATTATTCTTTTGAGCCATTGGTTCATTTATATAGTTAGGTACACCTTTCAGATACACATCTATCACATTGAGCGCTAATGCCAGTTTGCCCTGGTACATGAGGAAGTTAAAGCCGTTGGCAGCGCCGCCTGCGGCAGGCAACCCAACGGTGTCGTAGGCAAGATTGGCGAGGCCAGAGGTAGAGCCTATGATATCGGGCGCTGTGTTGTCGGCGTTGTTTTCGAGGGCGAGGTATACTGTGGGGTCGTGAGCGTAGATGGCGGTGATATGCTGTTGTGAGTGCATATAGTTGAGCGACATAAATGGTGCGGCAGCGGTTGAGGTGGTCCATGTGACGCCGTGGTCGTCGGAGTATTTCAGTCCATACATTGCAGCGCTGCTCCATGCGCCTGCGGCATATAGCCTGCCTGTTACCTCATCGGCTACCAGCAGGTTGCAGCTGTAGTCGGTGGGGAGGTTGGTGGTGCGCGCTGTCCAGTTCATACCCCAATCGCCTGATACATAAAAGATGTCTGCGCCGCTATTGTCGTAGGCATACAGGGTGTCGTTAAAATAAGTGAGCGGATCGGACGGGGCATTAAAGGCAGTAGGACAGTTTATGCTGTGCCATGCGGCATCGGCAGTGTCTTTGAGGTAGTAGCCATTGCCCGACATAGCTACAATTACTTTGCCTTTATAATACTGTATCCGGGTGATGAGCGTGACGCCACCAAAGGAATGTGGCAGACCCACAGTATCGAGCGTAAAGCTGGAGCCATCGGTAGTATGGTACACCATGGAGTACACGCCGGAGTTGACCGTTGTCATGTACATTTTGCTGCCGGCGCTTTTCATGAACCGGGGCACGGTGATATCTGCACCTGTGGATATGGTGGTCCAGCTGGCATTGTCGGCATTTAGTTTGTTCAGGGTTGCGGTAACGGAGTTGAACACGGTGGCATAGAGTGTGCCATTATGGTTTTCCATAACTATGGGCAAGTAGGTTACCGATGTAAGGTGGGTGGCTTGCCACGACTGGCCGAGGCTATGCAGGGAAACCAGAAGGGCGATCATTAACGCATACTTTTTCATATAAATGTGATTTGGCTGAACAATGAATTTATGAATGCAAAGTTCACCACATTTACCGGATCGCTATATGAGGGGAAGTTGGTATTTTGTCTACGTGTTTCTACGGAGATAGGTGGTTGCTTAGTTCTTTATATGTATTTATTATTTATTTTAATAGTGGAAAAATAAGAGTGGTACCAGTAGCGGGTTTATGTGTGATTTTGGGGGAGCGGGTACCCTCATTTTGAAGAACATCCCCCTTGCCCCCCTTCGCCAACGCACAATGCTATGCTCAAGGGGGGATACTGCATAGCAGTTGTAAGCGATGGTGCCCAGATTCTACTTTTTTGATAGCAGTATATTTTTATGATATGAAAAATCAAACGCAGTATGGGCAAGGTTTTGAGGTCGTTTTTCGGGGAGGAGTCGGGTATATTTTTCATGTGCTCTGATGCCATGAGAAAGTTTCGCGAAGAGGCGCAATTTTTCGTGTCTAGTTTTTAAGCTCGCCAAGGGATCGTTTCTTTGCATAAATTAATTTTATCTTTGTTTTTATATTTTCAAAACCCTTGCCTGTAGCGGGTTTCAGGTCTCTTTTCGGGGAGGAGTCGGGTATATTTTTCATGTGCTCTGATGCTCTGCTATTTATAAAAATGATAAGTAAATTATCTATAATATTATTTATCACGGGAGATGCAATACAAATTGGGTGAATAATAGTTTTCCGGGTCTTTGTCCGGCATTGAGCGGGGCAACCGCAAGGGATTGCTCCTACATGTTTTTTCATCATATTTTTAATACACTTAACAAAACCACGTCTGACACCAGAAAAAGGTGTGCTGACGTGGTTTCTACGTAATTATTATAGAAGCCTTCCTAGTTCAGTCTTTGCATGGCGATGTGTATTTTTCTTTTACAAATGTAGGGAGTACTAATGCGAGTGGGTTCCGTGGAACCGACTCAAAAAATGAGGGAAGACCCTTTTAGGGATTTAGGCTTTTTCTTTATACTTTTGCATCCCCTCAATGCGGCGGTGGCGAAATTGGTAGACGCACTACTTTGAGGTGGTAGCGCCTGTCATGGGCGTGGGAGTTCGAATCTCCTCTGCCGCACTTTAAGATGAGAGCGAAAGAAACAGAGCGTAGAGCGATGTGGCTTTCGCTCTTTTGCTTTAAGAAAATTTGAGATAAGCATATGGAACTTGATACTATTTCTACAATGTCTGAAACTAAGTTAAAAAAGCAGAAAAAATGGCCTGATTGGAAAACTCCAAGCAATGAGGAAGAAATTTTATTCGCAAGGATTTTGCTGCCATATATAAAAATTATTTCGCCTGATATTGTAAAGATAATTGTCGATGACAATAATAGAAATTTATCTGAATGGTCGGTTCAGTTTAAAAAGCTAGGGATCAATCCCGAAATTTATTTATGGAAAGACTCTCCAGTTGCATTTCCTGGGATTCGTAGACATTCTGGAACAAAAGAAATCTCAAGTTTTGGAATCAATCCCAAAACTGCAAAAGGTGGTAACTGCTTATTACTTGACGACAATTCATTTCCAAAGGAAATTTGGTCATATGTTTTGAGGGGTACCAAGTATAACAGAACAAATCCTAATAACTATTCCCTTGCGCACATTGTCGACCACAAAGATTATAAATCACGGAATAATTATGAATTAAAAGGATTTAATAAATCTGATGAAAAGAATCTATTTGCGGGGCTTTATACTAGTTGCGTTAATACAATTTGGATCCCAAACACTTTACTCAAGCCAACTGATCACACAAGTAATCTCAGAAAACTATTAATCCAAATAGTAGAAAAATATTACGAGAAAGTCTGCGTACGGCTTCCACATAATTTACAATTTAATCTTGACAACATAAACGAAGAATGGGATATTAATAATTTTCCTGAGCCTACAATTGTGGGTAACATTGATGGAGTTATGGATTTTATTGAATATAGACATAAGAAAATTAATGAACTTATTGTTTCGGCAAACTCGTATTCTTAATTAACCTATTATTCCATTAAGCATAATTTGATTTATTTCTAATAAAATTTATGACCTACAGCAAATTATTTAAAGTAACCGATACACAGGTTATCATCACATTGCCCGATACTTTTAAGAATAAAGAGGTGTGGGTAACGGTTGATACTATACCGCCAGCGAACACGGATAAAATGGCACAGATGAGATTGGCTGTACGAGACCCTCTTTTTCTTTCAGACCTTAAAGAAGTGTATGATGATTTTAAACTATAGCCTTTGCAATCTTAATTTCTGATTTTGCCTTATTTTTTAACGTCTTCACAGCATAGGTTTGCTACCTATAATTTGTATATTCGCCAATCGTATCTGTAATAAATGTATAAAATCCGGTTTTGAGTTTTATGAAAAAAGCAGCGCTGTTTGTGATATTGGTTTTATTAAGCCTTCCTTCATTTTGCCAGGAGTATGCGAACATTCAAATGGTATTTGTAAAGGGCGGCAATTATTTTATGGGCTGCGACGACCATGAATACCTGGCGCCTGAATATGACAACGAAAAACCCCTGCACCGGGTGAATGTGGGCAGCTACTATATAGGCAAATTTGAAGTGACGAATGCACAGTATAAATCGCTGATGGGTGTTTATCCGCCGGCATATATAGGCGTTAATTATGGCAATAAAGACTGTGATAACTGCCCTGTGGTAAAGCTGAGTTGGGACGATGCGCAGGCATTCATAAAAAAGCTGAACGACAAGACCGGTAAAAAATACCGCCTGCCTACCGAAGCAGAGTGGGAGTATGCGGCGCGTGGCGGTAAGTATACTGAGAAAAACAAGTATGCCGGCAGCGACAAGATAACAGAAGTGGCATGGTATGGCCGCCCTAATACTACCACCCACCCTATAGGGCAGAAGAAAGCTAACGAGCTTAGCATCTTCGATATGTCGGGCAATGTAGCGGAGTGGTGCGAGGACTGGTACCAGGACGACTACTATAAAGGTACCATAGACGCTGTAAACCCTAAAGGCCCGGAGAAAGGTGAGAAAAAGGTAGTGCGCGGTGGCTCTTACTATGATGACGATGTTATATGCCGCTCTGTATACCGCAGCCGGGTTACACCGGGCACAAGTCAGTGGAACCTCGGTATCAGGCTGGCGCTTGACTACTAAGCATGCATTCCCTTTTATAATTCTTCCCTGTCTGCCTGTTTTGCTTTTCCATAATGCCATTGCTGTACCTTTATAAGCAGTTTTCTGAAAATGGACGTAAATAAAAGGGATAGACGAGACGTATGGACCCCACTTTTTTTCTCGGTAGTACTGGTCGTTGGCATCATCATAGGGTTTAATCTGCGCGATACGCTGCGCAATAAACGCAACATAGTTACGGTCATTCGCCAGAATGATAAGTTGGAGGAGCTTATAGACCTGGTGAACGAAAAATATGTAGATACGGTAAATACCAATCAGCTTTACAAAGACGCTATCTCAGGTATTCTTAAGTCGCTAGACCCGCATACGGTATACATCCCTGCCGATGAATTGCAAAGTGTAAATGATGACCTTGATGGCGGGTTCTCTGGTATTGGCGTAGAGTTCTCTGTAGTGAGGGATACTCTTGCGGTAACAGGCGTGATAGATAATGGCCCTGCCAATCATGCGGGTATAGAGATAGGCGACCAGGTGATAAAGGTGGATAATAAACTGGTGGCGGGGGTAAGCATAACCGCTGACAGCATAGTACACTTGCTAAAGGGTAAGCAGCACAGCAATGTATCTGTTACCTTGAAGCAATCAATCGGTAGTGGTATAAAGCAAATACCCATCACCCGCGATATTATACCTACCTATAGCGTAGAAGCAAGTATAATGCTCAATGCGGCTACAGGCTTTATTAAGATCAACCGATTTACAGCTACTACTTACGATGAATTTAGTGCGGCGCTGAAGAAGCTGCAATCGCAGGGTGCACAGCAGCTGATCATAGACCTGCGCGATAATCCCGGTGGCTATCTCGATGCGGCCACGTCTATAGCTGATGACCTGCTGGACGATAATAAGCTCATCGTTTATACCAAGGGCACTCATACGGCAAAGACGGAATACAGGGCATCGGGCAAGGGGCTGTTTGAGAAAGGAAAGCTGGCGATACTTATTGATGAGGGTTCTGCATCGGCCAGCGAAATACTCTCCGGTGCGGTGCAGGACTGGGACAGGGGCGTGATCATTGGCAGGCGGTCGTTTGGTAAGGGTTTGGTGCAGGAGCAGTACGACCTGCCCAATGGCGCCGCACTGCGGCTTACAGTGGCTAAATACTACACACCATCGGGCCGCTGCATACAGCGGTCTTTTGCCAATGGCAAAGAGGCCTATATGGAGGACTTTGAAAAGCGCTTTGAGACGGGGGAGCTTGTGCGTGGCGATTCTGTGCAGGCCGACACAACGCCATTTTATACCTCTACCCACCGTGTAGTATATGGCGGTGGTGGCATAAAGCCCGATGTGTTTATTCCTTACGACACATCGCGGTTATCTGCTGCGCTGCAAAGTATGATCTATAGCCAGGAATTGAAGACCGCTGTATGGGACTACTTTATAGAGAACAGGAAACAGCTGAAGTTTAAGGACATTGCCGAGTTCAGCACCTCGTTCAATGCGCAGTCGCAAATAGCAGATAAGTATCTTGTCAATCTCGGCACGGATGTGCGCAAGGCAGCATTAAAAGAGTTATCAAAGCCTGCAAATAACGATTACTTTAAGCTGCAGATTAAGGCACAGCTGGCGCGGTTGCTATTTCGCGACAATGGCTACTATACCATAAGCCTGAAAGATGATGATGCGGTGAATAAAGCCCTGGGCCTGTTCAGCAGTGACCATTATTTATCACTGATAGGCAGGAAGTGATGTAAGCCATTGTATGTGCTGCACATCGCAGGCATCGGCACAAAAGGTTTGGTGGCCATTGGTAAGTAGCCAGTAACTGCATTGAACGGTGCGCTGGTAGCTGAGTAGCTGGTGCAGGGTTTTCTCGGTCACTTCTACCCCCGGCGCTTTACACTCTACAAGCATCCATGGTATATGCTCGCGGCTGTACACCACTATATCGAACCGCTTATTTAAAGTACCCACCTTTATTGTTTTCTCTACTGCCAGGAGCGATGCGGGATATTGCATGGTTTCCACCAGGTATTGAAGTATGTATTGCCTTACATGCTCTTCCGGTGTGAGCACGAGCCATTTTTTGCGGATGGGGTCAAACACGAGGGTTTTGCCTTCTGATTGTTTGAGCTTTAATTGAATGGTGGAGAGGTCGAGGGCTATCATATAATTTCAAAAGAGCAAAAACTTGATAGCTTAATATTTTTCGTACTGAATTAATTTTAGAGGTTTTATTGTACTAAATTGTTTATCCGCTGTAATTATTGGTATGTTTAAAGACAAAGCAGTAGCTGCTATCAGACAATCTACTAATTTCAGCTTATGTGATTTTCTTAAAATCTTATATTGATGCTTGATGCCATCATCCATCGGCACGATAAAACAATCTTGTAGCAATGCTTCTATTTTTTATTCAGACCCGTTTGTTGCAGATTGCAAACCAAATAATTCTAGTTCAGTTATAAAAGAAACATGCAAACGCTTGCCTTGCAGAATTTCTTCTAAAGTATCGTTGCCCTGCAATAAGTAAATGATAATATTAGTGTCAACTAAAATCTCTCTCCCATTCACTGCGTAGCTGTTTTTGAATTTCTAATGCGTCACCCTTAATTTTTAAAACACCATTATATTTTTTAGCATTAAATCCCGATGAAGCACCTTTAGAAAGCTTCTTTTCAATAGCCTCAATTTCCCTTTTGTTCGCTCCGTCTTTAAGTACTAAAACCATAAATGCTATTTTATGTTAAATAAGTATTTTCTACAACATACAATTCGGTTACTTTTTACCCCCAGTCGCAACTACCCATATCCGGTCTGCATCTTTTTTACGGATGCTGAGGTAATAGCCTGCTATTTGTATGGCCATTGGGTCGCCCATAGGGGCTATCATTTCCACCCATACCGGCTCACCGGGTATGCAGCCCATTTCCATTAACGTGAGCTGGAAATCGCTTTCGTCGTGGCTTTTGATAACAGCTTTGGTACCTGTAGGTAAGTGAGATAGGCGCACCGCATGTTCTTCCTGCACATTCATGGTGCAAAATTACTATAGTTACCTGCTAATGCCAAAACAAACTGGCTGGCAATGGTCGTGTACGGGCATATTTTACAAATATATAGTACCTTAACCCTCTATAAGACCAGGCACAGTTATGAAAAAAGACATCGAAAACAGGGGCGATATAGAGCTGCTGATCAATTCGTTTTACGACAAGGTAAAGAAGGACGACAAGATCGGGTTCATTTTCAACGAGATCATTGGAGACAACTGGGGCCATCACCTGCCCGTTATGTACCAGTTTTGGGATATGGTACTGTTTACCACTCCGGGGTATGCCGGCAACCCTACGAGAAAACATGTGGATATTGACTCAAAAATAAAGCTGGAAAAGGAGCACTTCGACAGGTGGCTGGAGCTATGGGGTGAGAATATTGACACACTGTTTGCCGGCGAAAAAGCAGATGAGGCCAAAGAGCGCGCCAAGCTTATGGCTGGCCTCATAAACATGAAGGTAGAAATGTCGCGCAATGGGAATATGATACAATAAGCCTACGATCAACCTCACTATGGAAACAGCTACACCTGAAATAACAGAGCGATCATTTACCATCTCTGGTAAGCTAATAGACCTTTTTCAAAGACGTACTTACCCGGCAGAAATAACTGTAGAAAAAGGTATAATTACTGCCATTACAGAAATTGAAACAGCCCCCGACCAATACATTCTTCCGGGTTTTGTAGATGCGCATATACACATAGAAAGCTCTATGCTGGTACCCACTGCGTTTGCACAGATCGCGGTGATCCATGGCACAGTAGCCACAGTGTCTGACCCACATGAGATAGCCAATGTAAATGGCTTGAAAGGTGTGCAGTACATGATAGACAACAGCAAGCTTTCGCAGTTCAAATTCTTCTTTGGTGCGCCATCTTGTGTACCGGCTACAAATTTTGAAAGTGCAGGCGCAACACTTGATGCCAGCGCCGTTGAGGAATTGCTACGCAGCCCCGATATATGGTACCTGAGCGAAATGATGAACTACCCCGGTGTGCTGCATAACGACCCTGAAGTGATGGCTAAAATTGAGGCTGCAAAACGTGTAGGGAAACCTATTGACGGGCATGCACCCGGGCTGAAAGGCGACGTGGCTGCAAGATATGCTGCTGCTGGCATAAGCACAGATCATGAATGTTTTACGCTCGATGAGGCGCTTGATAAAATTAAAGCCGGGATGCACATTCTTATCCGTGAAGGTAGCGCTGCGAGGAACTATGAAGCGCTTGCGGACCTCCTTCGATCACACCCGGATAAAGTAATGTTTTGCAGTGATGATAAACACCCTGATGAGCTGTTGTTGTATCATATTAATAGCCTTGTAAAACGCTCACTGAATAAAGGCTACGACCTGTACGATGTGCTGAGCGCAGCATGTGTACATCCCGTGTTGCACTACAAGTTGCCTGTGGGATTGCTGCGAGAAAAAGATGCGGCAGACTTTATAGTGGTAAATAACCTTGAAAATTTTGACATACTGCAGACCTACATAAACGGGCAATTAGTAGCGGAGCAAGGCAGATCATTACTGCCAGATGTTACCGCAAAGCCCATCAACAATTTTCATGCTCATAAGCAAGATGCCGGTGCATTTAAAGTCAAAGCAAGATCTGCTGCACCTGTAATAAAAGTAATTGAAGCCATAGAAGGGCAACTGATCACTAAAGCATTGCAATTGCCGGCAAAGGTGGAAGATGCCTATATAGTAAGCGACCCTGACCGTGACATATTGAAGGTCGCCGTTATAAACCGCTATGCCAATGCGCCTGTAGCTGTAGCGTTTATTAAGAATTTCGGGTTAACGCATGGGGCACTGGCATCTACTGTTGCGCATGACTGCCATAATATCATTTCGGTTGGCGTAGACGATGACTCTATTTGCGCGGCGGCAAACGCTTTGATATATCACCAGGGTGGCCTTGCCGTTGCAAGGAATAGCGCTGATGTTACTTGTATGCCGTTGCCTGTTGCTGGCCTTATGTCGTTAGAGAATGGCTACGATGCAGCGGCAGCATATACTAAGCTAAACGACATAACCAGGGAGCTGGGTACTGCGCTCCATGCGCCTTTTATGACGCTATCGTTTATGGCGTTGCTGGTAATACCATCGCTAAAGCTTAGCGACAAAGGGTTATTCGACGGGGAAAAATTTGAGTTTACTTCTGTGGAGATATAACACCTCCGTTACGGACAAAGCGTTTCATTTGTAGGGTACACAAAACCATTCGCAGGGTCTAACTGATCTTCAAAATAGTACGTGACCCTCTTGGTATCAATGCAGCTTCCATTGAATGCAAGTATGGTGATGCAGGTACATGCCGTTACCGACTGTCCGCTTGTCGTCTTTAGCTTCATGTATACATTGTATTTGCCAGCAGGGCATTTATTACCTGAGAAATCCACCCCATTCCAGCTTTGGGTGATACCTCCCGTATATACTCCTTTACCTTTAGCATCCCATATTGTCAGGCTGGAGCTGTCTATGTTCAGTCCACTATATTCTACACGGAAGAGGTCGTTTATGCCATCCCCGTTGGGTGTAAATGCCGTGGGCAAAAAATAATAAAGGCCCGTGCTATCGGCTTTGTGCGCTACCAAAGCGGTGCTGCAGGTGGTACACAATGGAACCGGCGCACTACTATTCTTTTTTTTACAGGTAATGATACCGCCAAGAATAATAGAGCAAATAACTACCAAAATAAAGCGATTCATAACAATATCATTTAGCAGATTGTGTATTATTTTTTTCCTGCAATAAAATTTAGCCCGAAGAAAAAATACTCTCGTTTAAACCCTTTTCCGGTTTGTATTCTTTGTTCTTTTTCCAATAGTTTTTCTGGAGCTGAAAAGCGGTACGACACGGGCAGGAAATACCGGATATACTGCACACTATCGTCCTGCACACGAAAGTGATTCTTTTCAAAAAGGCGCTGCCATGTGGCCAGGCTGCGGATGTTCTCGTTGCCTATGAGTATATCTTTTTGCAGCTTCTCATCCCATATGGTAATGATGCGCTTGTTGCCACGGTATTTATACAGTTTCAGCCGTTGTATCAGGTTGTTACCGTTCTCCTCTATAGACAATATCTTGCCATTTTTTTTCAAACTACTGTTGAATATTTGCAGCGCATCGTCAATAGGCTCCAGGTGGTGCAGGGTGTCCTGTACTATTATCCAGTCAAAGCTATTTGCCGGTGGCTGATTGTCGAACAGGTTTTCGTAGGTGCAGGTAAATAAAGATGTATCACCATACCTGCTCCAGTATTCCATTCGTTTCTGTACGGTATCGTAGTAAAACTCCAGGGTAGTGCCAAAAGTTTTGATACCGTTCATAGCCAGGAAAAGGCAGGTAGTGCCGTAACCCGAGCCACAGTCCCAGATGGATAGCGCCTGCTTATTAGTATTGCCGTCAATTATGTACTTTTTTATATAGCGCAGCCTTTGCAAAAAATAATTCCGCCGAAAATGCCACGAAGACTTTTTACCCAGAAATTTGTAGTAGGGCTGCATTTCGGTGTGCACTTCCAGTTCTTTAAGCATCAGTTCGAAGAACTGCTCCGGTGACATCATATTCAAAAATGTAGAATTATACCTGCGGTTTAGGATTGCAATTTAGGATTTTAAATCGCAAATGCGGAATTTGGCCTCTCAAATGCAACCAGGGATCCATAATTAATGTTGGAAGTTAATATCCAAACGATCAATTACAGATCCCTGATTAAAAATTTATACAAACTATGCTACTACCTGCAGCGCTTCCCTGATGCGGGCTTCCATTTCTTCCATCATCTCCGGGTTATCAAACAGGAATTGCTTTACTGCATCGCGCCCCTGGCCCACTTTGCTTTCGCCGTAGCTAAACCATGAACCACTTTTCTGCAGTATACCCAGGTCCACACCCATATCTATGATTTCGCCTACCTTGCTGATACCTTCGCCAAATATTATATCAAACTCCACCTGCCTGAATGGCGGCGCTACCTTGTTCTTTACCACCTTCACACGGGTACGGTTACCGCTGGCTACATCACCATCTTTTATCTGGCTGATCCGGCGAATATCCAGACGAACAGACGCGTAGAATTTAAGCGCATTGCCACCTGTAGTAGTCTCCGGGTTGCCGAACATAACACCAATCTTCTCACGCAGCTGGTTAATGAAGATACAGCAGCAGCCTGTGCGCGATATGGTAGCCGTGAGCTTCCTGAGCGCCTGGCTCATCAGGCGTGCCTGCAAGCCCATTTTGCTTTCGCCCATTTCACCTTCCAGCTCTCCCTTTGGCACCAGCGCCGCTACAGAGTCTATTACTACCACGTCTACCGCGCCAGACGATATAAGGCGGTCGGCTATTTCCAGCCCTTGCTCACCATAGTCCGGCTGCGAAATGATAAGGCTATCCACATCTACACCCAGCTTGCGGGCATAGCTTGCATCGAATGCGTGTTCTGCGTCGATTATAGCACAAATGCCGCCCTTTTTCTGGGCCTGTGCAATAGTATGTATAGCTACTGTTGTTTTACCTGAAGATTCCGGCCCGTATATCTCTATGATACGGCCACGTGGCAGGCCACCTACGCCCAGCGCCACATCGAGCCCTATAGAGCCTGTGCTGATCACGTCCATCACATCTTTCTGCTTATCTCCCAGCATCATTACCGATCCTTTCCCATAGTCCTTCTCGATCTTGTCGAGCGCCAGTTTCAAAACCTTTAATTTATCGTCTGCCATATTACTTGCTATTTTTGCCATAAAACTTTTATCAAAATTACTTGAAAAATACACACCCGCTCCTTTTTAAAAAAGAAGATATCCACAATTTTAAAAATAGATAAAACATCTGCCTGTAGCCGTGTTCAGGGGCTCTTATCGTTCTTTTTGTGGGTAACCCGGTTAAGAAAACATTATTTCTATACAGGTAACGAACAAAAAAGGATAACGCGCTATGCGTTATCCCTAATAAACTCTCTATGACCAGATATTCTTACTTATTCTTCAGTTGCAGCTCCTGAATTTCTTACGTGCATCAGCCTGTACTCGTTAAATTTAGAATGAGTATTGATCAGGTTTTCAGACTCTACTGCAAACGAAAAACGTATGTCGTAATTGCCATCGGTCTTTGCATATTTATCTGCCAGCAGGCGCGCAGCCTGTATCTTAGGCGAAAGAAAATCTTCCCTGCTTATCAGCAGTAATATATGAAATAATGAGCCGGTCTCAATCCGCATATATGATACTGGCACCGGTATCGTCAACTCCTCGTCCAGTGCATCTATCAGTTGCTCTGCCCTCGTTGCTGCCAGTGGCAGATTATGATTGATAAATGCCTCGTCTTCCTGTGGTGCGCTCTCGGCTTTATTAAGGTTCTTATTCTTAAGTGTGGTAGTTACCCAGCCTATGGGAGATATCATTTGGTTCTCCAATTCGCGGCTGGATGTGTGGTTAGTTTTTTGTATTGGCAAATCCATAAAATTGAATTTAGAATTGAATCATGGTTAGTGAAGAAAAGCCCTATCCAAAAGTAATCAAAGGCCCTATAATATTGCATGGCCGTTTTGTTAATTTAACTTTAACGACATACCACTTATTATATTATTTATCCTTTGAAATAATCAGATCTTCGACCACAGAAAACCACTAATAAACCCCGCAAAGAAACTGCCGGCGCCAAAAAGATTAAAACCACCCCGCTATATAACGGAACGGCACAATTTAAAAATTGCACTGCTATAATCCGTTTATTACGAAATTGCCTTTAATAACCAAGCCGGGCGCTTCAATACTACTAATGGGTCTCCATTTTGCATTTTGGCGCACCTTTAAACATCAGCTTATATCCGCCAAATCTCATTGTATGGCTCATCCTGTTTTCTGATTCTATGGCAAAGGCAAACCTGATATCGTAACCTTCTGTTTTAGCAAATTTCTCTGCCAGCAAGCGGGCCGCTACTATTTTGGGCGAATGAAAATCATCTTCACTGATCAGCAGCAGAAAATGAAACATGGTATCTTTTTCCACGCGCATATAAGAAACAGACACTTCAACCGACAAGCCTTCGTTAAGTGCGTCTATCAACTGTTCTGTCCGCTTTGCGGCCTTGGTTAAGTTTGCATCGTAGGTACTAAGCGCCTCATCCGACTTTACTTTTTCGGCGTTGAGGTTAATGACGTGGATGCCGGTTGTCACCCATCCTTGTGGCGATGGAACCATGTTGCTGGGGAAGCCTGCCATTAGTTGCGCTTCCTGGTAATTTAATGCTGTCATTGTTTTCGTTTTTTAGGTGTGTGGGATAAGTATCTCTTTGAACTCTGATGCAAACCTAAAACCTATTTCCGGGATTAAATACGGGTAAAACACTGAGATTTGCGGATATTTTCACGGGGTAGAAAAAAGATAATCCCACTGAAATAGCTAACTCATTACTAAGCAAATAAATACGTCATTATTTAAGTAAATTTGGAATAGTTAAACAAATGAGAAAAATAGCCGTAATACTATCCTTAATTATCTTTTGCGCCCTGCTGGTTGCCTTTGACAGGAAAAATACCGAGGCGCCGGCCTTCATTCCCGCAAGCGCACAGAGAGCCGGCGACTCTGCAAAAGGCTATGAATATTTAATCACCGGCGATTTTTTAAAGAGCGGTGTGCCTTATGATTTTTTCATTTTTGCAAATGGCAAAGGTGATAATTACCTGGGCAGAAAAGGGAAAGCCGCCAATGTAGACCATGGCTATAATGTAGTAACCAATGCCGATAGCATTGCCATTGTAATACCCACCTGCCTGCAGTGCCACGCGCAGGTGTTTGATGGCAAGCTATATATGGGGCTTGGTAATGCCTCGGCAGATTTCAGCAACATAAGGCAAAAGACCAAGGGCGTAAATATGCTGAAGGCATGGCAGGTATCTGCACCTAAAAAGTATAAGGCAATACGGTCGCTGCTGCAGTCGTACAATACCGTAAACCCTGACATGGAAACTGAGGTTCGGGGCGTAAACCCCGCAGACCGTTTAGCCGCACTGCTTGTAGCCCACCGCGATCCACAAACACTTGTATGGAGCGATACAGCGTTATTAGCCATTCCACCCGATGTGATACCTACTGATGTGCCCGCATGGTGGCTGCTGAAGAAAAAGAATGCTATGTTTTACAACGGCTTCGGGCGCGGCGACTTTGGTAAGTTCTTAATGCTGAGCAACATACTCACCGTAAGCGACTCGTCGGAAGCCCGCGAGGTATTCGGCCACTTTGGCGATGTGCTGGCATACATCAGGTCGCTGCAGCCACCACCTTATCCATACCCGGTAGATAAAGAATTGGCCAGCCAGGGAAAGGCAGTGTTTATAAACAACTGCCGCGAATGCCATGGCACTTATGGCAGCGAAACTACCTATCCAAACCTGCTGATACCCGGCAGCATTATAAAAACAGACTCCCTGCTATTTAAGGCCAACCAGCAGCAAAAACCGTTCATCGACTGGTTTAACAAAAGCTGGTTCGCACAAGAGCCTTACCCTGCAAAGCTGGAGCCTGGCAATGGCTATGTAGCGCCACCACTGGATGGAATATGGATAACCGCGCCCTACCTGCACAATGGCTCTGTGCCTACCCTCGAAGCATTGCTCAACAGCAAGCTGAGGCCTAAGTACTGGAGCAGGGATTTTGACACTACAGCCTACGACTATCAACAGGTAGGATGGCTATACCGATCTTATGACAAACCCGGTGGTAAAACGGTGTACAACACTACCTTGCCCGGCTACGGCAACTATGGCCACTACTTCGGAGACAAACTAAGCGGGTTCGAACGAAAGGCTGTTATTGAGTATTTAAAAACATTGTAGCTTTAGTATCATTTTTCTGACCATGGAAACGAACGGCCACAAAGGCGGGATCAACACTATAATCAACGGCGAAAATAACCTCCGCCTGCTGATAAATAACACCGACGATCCTATATGGCTGGTAGATACTAACTACGTGATAATAGAGTGCAACCAGTCGTTCAAACAATGGGTAGCTCACTTCATAGGTAAAGAACTTACCAACGGCGACCATGTACTATATAATGGCCTCAACAAAAGTTACTCTGAAAAGTTTGAAATGTGCTACCAGCTTGCGCTGAATGGTAGAGCATTTAAGTCGGTAGAGGATATGAAAGTTGGGGATGACCTGCGATATACTACCGTTAGCTTCAATCCTGTTTTTGATAATGGTATTGTTGCCGGCGTCAGTTGCTTTGCCCGCGATATTACCGAACAAAGAAAGCACCTGATGAAAATTGAAGAACAGAATGCGGCGCTAAGAGAGATAGCCTATATAGAATCGCATAAAGTGCGCGGCTCTGTTGCCACCATTATGGGGCTGGAGCAGCTATTTAATTACAAAGATCCTGCCGACCCGCTCAATATGGAAATAATGGAAGGCCTGGCAAAAGTGATATATGAGCTGGACGCCACCGTGAGAGAAGTTGTCAGAAAATCTAACGAAATAGAATCATAAGGCCCCGCCCACTATCCCATATAGAGCTACAGCATGGATTTGTCTGTCAATTTGGCAAATAAAAAAGTTTGGAATATAGATTGTTGGCTATTGATAAACTATAATAAAATATAACCTATGCAAGAAAAAGGCAACATATCCATTCATACCGAGAACATCTTTCCTATCATCAAGAAGTTTTTATACTCTGACAACGAGATATTTCTTCGTGAGCTGGTATCGAACGCCGTAGACGCCGTGCAAAAGATAAAGCGCCTGGCAGCCCTTGGCCAGTACAATGGCAGCATTGGCGAGCCACTGGTGCAGGTAGCTTTCGATAAAGAAAAGAAAACCATCACCATATCCGATAATGGTATCGGTATGACGGCTGAGGAGATCAAAAAATACATCAACCAGATCGCTTTCTCCGGCGCTGAAGAATTTGTAGAAAAATTTAAAGATGCAAAAGACGCTAACGAACTGATAGGAAAATTTGGCCTCGGCTTCTACTCCGCGTTTATGGTGGCCGACCAGGTGGAGATACAAACCCTCTCTTACCAGGATGGCGCAGAACCTGCACACTGGATATGCGATGGCAGCACAGAATTTGAGATAACAGAAGGCACCCGCACTACAAGAGGCACAGAGATCATATTGCACATCAACGCAGATTCTGAAGAGTTTCTTGATGAGTATAAACTGCAAGGCATACTCGATAAATATTGCAGGTTCCTCCCCATACCCATAAAGTTCGGCACTAAAAAAGAATATGCACCGGCAGATACTGAAGAAGAAAAGGCAGACGACGAAAAAACACCAAAGGAAATAGAAGTTGATAACATCATCAACAACACTACCCCTATCTGGACAAAGACGCCCACCGACCTGAAAGACGAAGACTACCTTGCCTTCTACAGGGAGTTGTACCCGATGAGCGAAGAACCGCTTTTCTGGATTCACCTGAATGTAGACTATCCGTTTAACCTCACCGGTGTGCTCTACTTCCCTAAGGTTAAGAATGACTTTGAGTTGCAGCGCAATAAAATAAAGCTCTTTTCCCGCCAGGTATTTATTACCGATGAGGTGAAAGATATTGTGCCGGAGTTCCTGATGCTTTTGCATGGCGTTATAGATTCACCGGATATTCCGCTGAACGTATCCCGCAGCTTTTTGCAAGCAGACAGTAATGTGAAGAAGATAAACAGCTACATCACCCGCAAGGTGGCCGATAAGCTGGCAGAGCTGTTTAAGAATGACCGCAAAAGCTATGAAGAAAAGTGGAGCGACATTGGCCTGTTTGTAAAGTACGGTATGATCAGCGAAGAGAAGTTTTATGATAAGGCAAAGGACTTTGCGCTGCTCACCAATACCAAAAAAGAATTATCTACTCTATCTGAATATAAAACTAAAGTAGAGACGGTACAAACGGATAAAGACGGCGCGCTGGTATATCTTTACACCAATGACCCTGACAAGCAGGACACGTTTATACAATCGGCTAACAGGAAGGGTTACGATGTGTTGCTGATGAACTCGCCTATTGACAACCACTTTGTAAACATCCTGGAACGCAAGCTGGACAAAACCAAGCTGAAACGCGTAGATGCCGATGTAATAGACAAGCTGATAATAAAAGATGAGAAGATAGAATCGGTGCTTACTGAAGAGCAATCGGATAAAGTAAAGGGCATCTTTGAAAAGGCGATCAACCGCGCTACTATGAAGGTAGAGGTAGAAGGCCTTAGCCCCGATGAACTGCCGGTAACCGTGACCATGGACGAATTCATGCGCCGCATGAAAGACATGGCAGCCATGGGCGGTGGCGGAATGAGCTTCTACGGTAATATACCAGACAGCTACAAAGTAGCCATCAATGCCAATAACAAATTAATAGGTCGCATACTTAGCGCAGGCACGGAGCAGGAGCAGACAAGGCTTGCAAAGCAGGCGTTTGACCTCGCACTGCTGTCGCAAGGCATGCTTACCGGCGCAGACCTCACTGAGTTTGTAAACAGGTCTATTGAACTGATATAAAGGATCAAAATTAAACTGGTCTTTACGCAAGCCCCTGGTACATGCCGGGGGCTTGTTTATTTCACCTGTAAGTTCCCCTCGGCTTATTAGCTGGTGTCTGTTTTTTTATTTACTTTTCGGTTAAATACATCATTTCATGAAATACACGGCCAGTATTCTTATAGCAGCACTTGCATTTCTCTGCATATCTTTTAAAGGGGATAATAACGAAAGAGTGAACACCCACATGATCGGCAAGATCAGGAACGAAGGGTTTAACGACTCTAAGGTGATGGGCACTTTATTTGAGCTGACGGACGTGAATGGCCCAAGGCTTACCGGCTCCCCCGGCATGAAGCATGCAGAAAAATGGGCGAAAGAAAAGCTGGAAAGCTGGGGCCTAAATGCCACGATAGAGCCATGGGGTGGCTTTGGCAAAGGGTGGGAAATAAACAAGAGTTATGTAGCCATGGCTGCCCCATACTACCAGCAGTTGATAGCCGTGCCTAAAGCATGGACCCCCGGCACCAATGGCCTTATAAAAGCAGATGCCATACTGGTGAAAATTGACAAGGCCGACGACATGGCAAAATATGCAGGCAAGCTAAAAGGGAAGATAGTAGTGATGCAGCCGGCAAGCAGCGAAACAAAGCCAAACTTTACCGGCGACGCAAAACGCCTTACTGACGATGAGTTAAAGACCCTGGCATCAGACCCGCACCTCGACGAAGGCCCTACCAACCTTAGCCAGCTACCTAAACCTGCAGACATGGGCCGTGCAAACATTATGGCGCTCAGGAAGTCAATAGATTCATTCCTGTACAGCGAAGGAGCTACAGCAGTTATTAGCTCTGGGCGTGGCACCATGGGCACTGTATTTACGTCAAACGGCGCATCGCGCGCATGGGATGCAAAACCCGTACTACCCGAAATGGAAATGGGCAGCGAGCATATAGGCCGGATAGTGCGCCTGCTGGAAACAGGAAAAGAAGTAGCCCTGGAGATGGATACCAAAACAACCTTCTACACAGACGATTCTATTGAGAACAATGTAGTGGGCGAGATCCCCGGCACAGACCCAGACCTGAAAGATGAGCTAGTAATACTTGGCGGCCACATGGATAGCTGGCATGCAGCTACCGGAGCAACAGACAACGGAGCTGGCACAGCAGTAGCCATGGAAGCAGTGCGCATACTGAAAGCGCTAGGCGTAAAGCCACGCCGCACCATACGCATAGTGCTATGGAGTGGTGAAGAGCAGGGGCTGCTTGGCTCAAGGGGTTATGTGAAAAACCACTTCGGAGACAGGCTTACCATGAAGCTAAAACCTGCTCACGAGAAAGTATCGGCCTACTATAACCTTGATAATGGTGGCGGTAAAATAAGGGGCATCTACATGCAGGGCAATGATGAGCTGCGCCCCATATTCGAAGCATGGCTGGCGCCTTTTGCAGACCTCGGCGCAAGCACCATCACTACGAAGAACACCGGCTCTACAGACCATATTTCTTTCGACGAAGTAGGCATCCCCGGCTTCCAGTTCATACAGGACGGCCTCGACTATGGTACCCGCACCCACCACACCAACATGGACTCCTACGACCGCATCAGCGCAAACGACCTCATGCAGGCATCCATCATCATGGCCTCATTTGTCTACAACACCGCCATGCGGAATGATATGATGCCGCGGAAGCCATTGCCAAAGGTTAATCCTTCGCCTACGAGCTATTTAAGGTAAAAGAATTGGTTAAGCAGCAGAAAGCCCTTTCCTCGTATTCATCACACTTGCATCTTTTAAATGCGAATTCAGTGGAGACACTAATTTGTAAGTTCTGTTAAAGAGTTCCTGCGAGACTTTAAATCGTTCAGATAATTTGCGGATCACATCTTTAGATAATCCACGGCGGTAATTTATTATGTCGGAAAAAAGGCTTT
>JABDHF010000007.1:41038-67332 GCA_013285595.1 Bacteroidota bacterium | reverse complement strand
TGATCCTTTGACTCTCGGCATATTCTTCGGGAGTTTCGTGGGGGTATGGCACTCTGCGGATAACAATTTTTTCGGGCTCGCCGGAGTTTTTACCTGCCTGGTGCTCGCGGAGAATGGGGGCGAGCTTGCTGATAAGGTTCATACGGGCCTGTATGCGCAGGCGACTACGGCTGATGTTTTCGCGGTTTTGTACCTGGTGCTTTTTCCCGTTTTTTACTATGGTCATGTAATCGTTGGTGGAGTCATCGGCTATTTCCAGGATCTCCTCGGCGAGGTGATTGAGCTGCATGACTTTGGCATGGGCATATTTTTTCCGGAGCTCGTGTTCCCTATTGTATATCCAGTCGGTGACGGTGGAATACGGTACTTTGAGTTGCTTGCAGATGTGGCGCAGGCCGATGCTGGAGGTGGCGGTAGCCTCACATATTTTGTCGCCGAGCTTTGTTGTGTAGACTGACATAGGATCTAATGTTTAGTTTTTGGGAGCAAAGGTCGGTGGGGGTAATTGGAGCGGGAAACTGTCTGAACTCGAATTTGGAGAATTTTTGGAATTAAAGAATTTGTGCCCGTGAGAGCCATTCTGAAACGCACAGAACTATCTATTAAACTTAGGTGCTAATGCTCCCGGACGGAGGCTTGCTTTTTATTGCTGGATTGAAGTGACGCTACGCTAAACACTTCAACCAGTGTGGGAAAACTGTCTGAACTCGAATTTGAAGAATTTTTGGAATTAAAGAATTTGTGCCCGTGAGAGCTATTCTGAAACGCACAGAACTATCTATTAAACTTAGGTGCTAATGCTCCCGGACGGAGTCCTGCTTTTTATTGCTGGATTGAAGTGACGCTACGCTAAACACTTCAACCAGTGTGGGAAAATCCTTAACTTAATATGGTTATGCGCTGTGGCTCGTAGCTTATACTATTACTATTTGTTTGTAATTTTGCAATAGTATTTATTGATGACCATACTAGACCGGCATAAAAATGACATCTAGGCGCTTTGTGTAAACCACAAGGTTAAGAACCTGTATGCTTTTGGGTCTGTTTTGACAACTTCTTTTGATCAAAACAGCGATGTGGACCTTATCGTAGACTTTGAGCCCATTGATGTTGTCAGCTATGCCGATAATTATTTCGATCTCAAATTTTCTTTGCAGGACATTCTAAAAAGATCCGTTGACCTGCTGGAAGAACAGGCTATAAAAAACCCATGCTTTAAGCAGGCTATAACCCAAAAACGGCAGCTTGTTTATTGTGTCTGATGAAATTGTATCCGTGCAGCAATATTGATACAGTCCCCTGATCCTGCTAATTACCACACCTCAGGGGATTTCTCCACTACGCCCCGGTGAAAAACAGGGGGCTCCGTTGCGAAATGACGGCTTCGATTGTGCTCTTCTGCGGGCTTAAAAACAAACCACGGGAAATTGCGACTTTGCGACTTTGTGCGAAACCTTTCTCACTGCTTCTTTATAGCCCCGCTTATAGACCCCGAAACCAGCGCACCCAAAATAGCAGTACTCACCACAAGCGCGGCCCACACAGGCCAGCCAGGCAATGTGGGCAATACCAGCCCCTGCGCCTGCACTGCACCCGAGGCTACATACTGCCCCACAATGGTAATAATCATAGACACAATGGCCGTGCCCAGCACCATGGGCAGGAAGCGACGGGACATGAACTTGCTGAGGTAGCGAGGGCCGTAGCCCAGCTGCAACAGCAGCGTGAGCGACTGCTGGGCGCGGGCTATGGTAAGCTCTATGAACAGCACGAATACGAGTGTGCCTATACCCATGAGCAGCAAGGCGAGTATGCCCGTAGCGGTTACCACTACTTCTACTATGGCGCGCATCTTGCTCCAGCGCAGGTTCTCGGTGTTGGTGGCATAGTCGTGGCGTTGCAGGTAGTCGCCGAATTTGGTATCTGATGGGTCTTTTGCTTTTATGATCAGTTGCGATGGCGCTTCTGTGGCGCCGGGCTTGCCGTGGGTTTTGTTGCCATAGTCTATGAACGACTGTGGCGCCAGCACAGAGCCTATACGGTCTGAAAAGCCAACCACATGGGCTGAGAAGGTCTCTGCCTTATCGCCCTCGCCCACCTTCAGGTTCAGCGCTATGCTTTTTACCGACGACTGCGATAGCTGCGGCAATCCCTGACTGGGTGCAAACACGTAGTTATAAATATCGAGGAACTGTGAAGATACGATGATGGGCAGGTCGCGGCTGCCGGGCTGCCACTTCCAGTCGGGCGGCATTTTGTCTATAAAGTTATCGGGCACGCATTCCAGCGGAAGGTCGGTAGAGAGGGGCAGCTTGCCGCCCATCATGGCATATACGGGGAAGTGGTTTGACGTGATAACGCCGACCTCCTGAACTTGTGGCGCGAGCCTCAGGGAGTCCACATCGCCCGGTGAAAAAATAGTAGCGCCGGGCACGCCCATATTCTGCTCGGTAACGCGCTTGCCTATTACCAGGAAGGTGCTGCCCAGCGTATCGTTCTGGCCCTTGCCGTAGAGCAGCTCGCGAAAGTTCCACCATATCATTACCGACAGCAGCAGCAGCGTAGTACCTACACACAGCGCGGCCAGTGCAGCCCACAGCCGGGACCTATGTTGTGTGCGCAGCAGCAGCTTCCGGAGTATGTTGTCCTGGGTCTTATCGCTCAAAGTACTATGGTTTGGGTGTATGGGAAAAAGGTGTTCTCATCAAGATCGGCCAATATCATGCCTGCATTGTGCTGCTTTACTACTTCGCTTATCAGCTGTATGGCTTTGGTGGTATTGGCATGATCGAGGTGGCTGAAAGGCTCATCCATCAGCAGCCATTCAAAAGGTTGCAGCAACGCCCGCACTATAGCTACACGCTGCTGCTCGCCGTAAGAGAGGGTGCTGCCCAGCGAATTCTTCTTATCCACCAGACCCAGCCTGTCCAGCCATTCACCGGCCTGCCCGGCAGTTACGGAGTTAGTGAGGCGTCTTTTGGCTTCTATATTTTCCCACGCGGTAAGCTCGGGGAACAGGCGCATATCCTGGAAGATAACGCTGATGCCATGGGTGCGCAGATTGGCCAGCGTCTCCTTGTTTACACCGGAGAGTGGAATATTGCCCCACTTTACCTGGCCCTCATAGTCTGTGCGCAGGCCATAGAGTATATGTACCAGCGTGGTTTTGCCGGTACCTGACGGCGCCTGTATAAAAATGTATTCGCCTTTATTAAACACCTGGCCGGCATCCCACATTCCGCTTTGGTAAGCATTCACTTTTTCGCGCAATGGTATTGGTATCACCCCCTGCAAGGATAATTGCATGCTTGTAGTTAATTATGGTTCAAATGTAATTAATACAAGAATAGTGCCCGCCTTATAATATGTAAAATCCTGAAAATGGTTTTTAAACAGCCATTATTTGATACTCCTGGCTGGCCGCCGTATGCTATGGAGCCCACACTGGATCAATACTGATGCATATTTCAGCACGCCCAGCAACGGCACAAATACCAGCAGGCAGCTGGCTTTGCACAGGTATGCAAACAGGGCCAGGCAGCCATACATGAGCAGGGCCAGCCATAGGTGCGCCAGTATCATGGCCCTGGGGCATTTCTGGCTGTGCGTCATGCGTACAGTTCCGGGAAAGCTTACTGCGGTGTAAGCGGCGGCGAGTATGAATGCTGCGGCGCCTATCATATCAACGTTGTTCATGGTATTGTTTATGCCTTTAGGGTATGCAAAGGTCTTGTGAAAATTGAATGAACAAAACGGGAGTATACACAACCGAAGGGGGTATTAATCTCCTGCAAAATGGGAAAACTCCCGTATTCCTTTTTTTTGATTACTACGGTATAAGCCGCAGATTTGAGACTAAAAAAACAGACTTATGTTTTCATCTACAAGAGCACCCGAACTTAACAGTACGGCGATGACAGCCGCCCGTACTTATTTTACAGATATGTATAGCAACAAGAACAATGACGCAAGCGTGTATACCGACCTGGTAGTAAACATGAATGACTTTGCGGCCAAGGTAGCCCTGATCAACAACGGCACTATAGCTACAGACGACCTGGCTATCAAATTCATTCACAGGTACGATGTTACCAATGCCAGGTTGTATGCCACGGTGCAGCTATGCGAGATAGGCGCCAACGCCAGCAGAACAGACACACCGGAACCCTATAATCTCTACCCGCTCACCTGTATGGCGCTGTATTTCAACATAAACATTGACGGAAGCCTGGGCACCTATAACGGAGACCTGGATGGCACTGACAGCGACCAGTATTCGCAAGTTTATTTCGACAATGTGCTGTATGGCGGCGAAGCTTTACAGTTAAACCTAAATACCCATGGCGTGTGCATGCCATGGAACCAGCTGGTAAAACTGGCAGCAGACAACGTAACCTCTAACCGCGGTACGCCAAGCTTGTTTTCCATTGGTTTTGCCGCGACATCCAGCCCTATCGACGACACTAACGAGTCGTCTGTAACCTATCCTCATTGTATCGCTGTTTACCTGTCTTACGATGGTACCGCCTGCCTGGATAGCACGGGTTATATTGTGGGGAATTTTTTAAATAAAGCAGCTGACTTTAATTCTCTCTGCCCACCGACATGCAACCAGATCGCCTATGCGATCGGGCATGTTCCGGGCCGCTCGTAACGTAAAAATATTGCCTTTTATATAAACTGCATTGTATTTTAAAATGCAAAGCAGTATATCTTTGAAGTAAAGTATAAATTGTGCTTCAGTTACTTATATCGAATTACTGTTTTTTCATCCCCATAGCCTGTGCACTTTTCTCTGTTGTCACCGGTGTTATTTTGTATCGTTATATTCCGACTTCGTTACGGCTTTTGACCATTGGCGCTCTTTTTTCCATCTCTACAGATTGCCTTTGCTTTAACAGGTACGATTCGTACAACCTCATTATTCACAACACCTATTTTTTCATTGACTTTTTCATTTTGCTGTTTGCCACCAGGGACCTTTTGCCGGTAAAAAAAGTTAACTGGCTGTTTGGGATCTTTTCTATGGTGTTTCTTATTGCCTATACTATATCCCGGGTGATGGATGGCCCTTCAAAACTTCATAATTACGCCTTTGCTATCTGCTCCTTAATTATTGTTATCAACTATTTAATTGTGCTGTATTATAATGAACGCAATACCGATGATACCAACAAGCTGCCTATCCGGCTTATTTGCTTTTCCATTGTAGTATATCATTGCTGCACATTTCCTCTTTTCCTGATCATTAATGATGTTGAAATAGCTACCGGTGTCCGCTCGGCGCTGATGAGGATCAATAATGTTTTTGACTCTGTAAAATACCTGATGCTGGGCCTTGGCTTTTTTGTTTTTAAACTGTGTCATCTTAAAAACAAGCAAATGATCAATGGCTGACAATCAGATCATGGCCGGCATTGTATTTACCACGCTCTTATTGCTGCTGCTGGTAGCCGGGATCTTTTTATCTATTTACATGGCAGGCAAAGAGCGGATGCAGCAGCAGATAAAGATCACAAAAATAGAGCTGGACTATGAAAAAGAGCTGAGGCAGGTGGAAACTGAGGTAAGCGAAAAGATGATGGAGCGGTTTGCCCAGGAGCTGCATGATAACATAGGCCATATACTCACCTGTATGCGCATCACCATTGAAAACAAGAAGCTGGATGAGCCGAAGCTTGACCAAACCTTTCAGCCGATAGAGAACTACCTGAACGAGGCTACCGGCCAGCTAAGGCTTCTGAGCCGGTCGCTGAATACGGATTATGTATCTAATATAGGGCTGCATGGGGCAATAAAGGTAGAGGTAGAGCGCCTGAACCTGCTGCGCAGGGTGCAGGTGAACTTTGACAGTGAGGGGCAGGAAATGCTGATCAATAAAAACCAGGAACTTATGGCGTTCCGTATTTTCCAGGAGATGATCCATAATTCCATAAAGCATTCCAGGGCAAAGAACCTTTACATTTCCCTTGATACTTCCGGTAATTTTGCGCTGAAGGTGGCTGATGATGGCAAAGGATTTGCTGCGGAAGAAATACTGAACTCGCCCAAAGCATCGGGGCTTAAGAATATGATGAAACGGGCAAAGATGGCGGGTATGGATTGCAAAATAGAATCTGCGCCGGGCATGGGCTGTAAGTATGCATTGTATCAAACCAAAACACCCGCATTATGAACACAGACCAAAAAAAAGACATAATACTGGTCGACGATCACATTATAATTCGCGACGGGCTGAAGCAACTGATAGAGAAGCTGGGGCCATACCAGGTATCGCGGCAATATGATAACGGCGCTACGCTGGTGGAAGGGTTTCCACTGGACCCCACGCCCGACCTGATAGTGATGGACATTACTATGCCCGAGATGGATGGAGACGAGGTAGTGCTGCTGATGAAACAAAGGGGCATTACCATACCGGTGCTGATACTTAGCCTTATCAATGATGAAAACCGGATAATACGCCTGTTCAGGAACGGGGTGCGGGGGTACCTGCAAAAAGACTGTACGGCAGCTATGATGAAGGAAGCGCTGGAGCAGATATTTAAGGCAGGATTCTATCATAACGAGCTGATGACGTATGCCTTGCAGGCGGAATGGCCGCCCAGGAAAACGGAGCAGGAGAAGATACTGGATAAACTGTCGCCACGTGAAAGGGAATTTCTGAAACTGGTATGCAATAGCGAGGAATATACCTATGTGCAGATAGCTAACCTGATGAATGTGCAGCACCGCACGGTAGATGGCTACAGGGAAATCATTTTTGAGAAGTTTGGCATCAAATCGAAGTCGGGCATGGTACTATTTGTGCTCAGGCATCAGCTGATCGAGTATTTAGACCAGTATGAGATCTAAAATCATAGTCATTTTACATTAATATTTACTTAAATACAATTAAAAATATTATTACCGATCATAGCCGTATAAAATGCGGTTATTCACCCCAGTTTACAACCTGGTGGCTGTTAAAAATGACCAGGAAGCCCAGATTTCTTCAAATTTCAAATCGTTTAACCCTATCTTTGCGTATATCACTTTGAAAGTATTTCATAAAAACTAAAACTTTAGAAGATGTCAATTTCAAATCTGAGTCCGCAATTACTGTTTGGAATGCCGAATGCCGGTGAGTTAGTGATCACGCTGCTTATAGTAGTAGTATTATTTGGAGGCAAGAAGATACCTGAGCTGGCAAAAGGGCTTGGGCAAGGCATCCGCCAGTTTAACGAAGCAAAAGATGGTATAAAAAGCGAAATAGAGAACGGCATGACAGATAAAAAAGAGACGATACAAGCGCCAACAAATACTACCAAAAACGCTTAAACGCCGCCGGTTACCTCTTTTACCCCACTATTATTTAATTAGCTTCCCTCTCCTAGGGTTGCATGCTTAACCGCTTAAACAACGATTATTACATGCAATACAAACATATTTTGACCGCATTGTTTATTGCAATAGCTGCTGTGCCGTCGACGGCGCAGCAAACTGCTGTAAGCAAGGCAACGGCAGTTGTAAAAGATACAACCAGCAAAAAAGCAGGCCTTATAGCGGGCAACATACCCCTGGCTGCCAGCGATGGCAAAAAGGGCTATAACCATGTGCCGCTGGCCGGCGAAAAATCGTACTTTGGTGAAAAGAACGAATTTGTAAACGACTTTACCCGCAAATACCTGGAGCTGCACTACAATACACTGGGCAGTGTGCAGAATAAGAGCGAAGAGCCATTTTCGGTAATAGACGATGAGCTGCAGCGCAAGAACATGCCCAAGGAGCTGAAATACCTGGCGGTGATTGAGTCTGCGCTCAACCATAATGCAGTATCATCGGCAGGGGCTGTAGGACCATGGCAACTGATGGAAACCACCGCCCGTATGATGGGCCTTACAGTGAGCCGTAAGCATGACGACCGCCGCGACCTTGCAAAATCGACCACGGCCGCTACGAAATACCTGGAACTGCTATATAGCCAGCTTAACGACTGGCTGCTGGTAATAGCCGCCTACAACAGCGGCCCTACCCCGGTGCAGAAAGCCATAGAGCGCACGGGCAGCCACAACTTCTGGGACATAAAGCAATACCTGCCAAAAGAAACACAGGGCCATGTGCTGGCATTTATAGCTACCGCAAGCATTTTTGAGAACCTGAGCAAATTTATAAACCTGGGCAGTATACCTGTGGATTTTAAGTTTGGCAAGGAGGAAGATGTGCTGGGTGTGCCTGCTGGCGTATCTGCAAAGCCTGGTACCGTGGCTATAACAGCGCCTGCCATTGCCGGGGCTGCCGCTGCTACCACCACCATGGTGAAGAAACTGCCGTATACCGACGAAGAGGTGAAGAACATGTGCATGATACGCATTACCGAGCCGCTAAACCTGGAAATAATAAGCCAGGAAACCGGGGCCGACAAAAAAGAGCTGATAAGGTGGAATGTAGACTACGAGCAATTTATATACGGCAAGTACCCTACCGCGTTTTACAACCTGCGCCTGCCAAAGGATAAGCTGGATGCGTACCTGGCAAAGAAGGAAGTGATCACCAAGAAGTCGAAGGTGTATTTTGAGCAGAACAAGTAATCCTTTTTAATGGTAATTGTGAATGGTTAATGATTAATTGAGCGATTCATAAAAAACCTTTGATCAATATATTTTTTGAGTTTTGAATATTGGATTTTGTATTTTAAACTAACTATATTACCTTTGCAGTCCTTAAAAAAGAAATATTAATGGCAAACCATAAAGCAACCAAAAAAGATATACGCCAGAGTGAAAAGCGCCGTGAGCAGAACCGCTACTACGGAAAGACTACCCGTAACGCTATCCGCACACTGCTGGCATCGCCTGATAAGGCTACTGCTGAGCAGAACCTGAGCAAGGTAGTATCTATGATAGATAAGCTGGCTAAGCGCAATGTGATACACAAAAACAAAGCAAGCAATATCAAGTCTGGTATCGTAAAGAGAATAGCTGCTTTCGCATAATTTTTAGAATTAATCTTCTTTATATAAAGCTGCCCTGTGGGCGGCTTTTTTTGTGTCCGTTAACTGTCTATGTGTTTTCCTATGTTTCTTATGCCTAGGTGGTTAGCTATGCCACATTTATGCTAACCACATAGACACAATAGGGCACATACAGGGGACACATAGGCCGATGTTGTTCTAAGATATTTCCGTATGCACCTATGTGCTTTCCTATGTTTCTTATGTGCTTATGTGGTTAGCTACGCCGCATTTATGCTAACCACATAGGCACAATAGGACACATACAGGGGACACATAGGCCGATGTTGTTCTAAGATATTTCCGTATGCACCTATGTGCTTTCCTATGTTTCTTATGTTCCTATGTGGTTAGCTACGCCGCATTTATGCTAACCACATAGACACAATAGGGCACATACAGGGGATACATAGGCCGATGTTGTTCTAAGATATTTCGGTATGCACCTATGTGCTTTCCTATGTTTCTTATGTGCCTATGTGGTTAGCTACGCCGCATTTATGCTAACCACATAGACACAATAGGGCACATACAGGGGATACGTAGGCCGATGTTGTTGCCCCGGGCAATAAAACATCAACGATCCTACTGTTAAAAAAAGTCTAAATTCCTACCCTCTATTTTTATTTACGAAAATATTCGTAGGTTTGTTTACGAAATAATTCGTAGGCAAATAGTAACCGCATAATGACTGAACAAATAAAGCCAACAGATAGCGAGCTGGAGATACTGAACATACTTTGGGACAAGGGGCCAAGCACGGTGCGCGAGGTGCATGAGGTGCTGGAGCAAAGCAAAGATGCCGGCTACACCACTACCCTGAAGCTGATGCAGATAATGCACGAAAAGACTTTGCTGAAGCGCGACGTGAGCAATAAAAGCCACGTGTACACAGCAAACGTATCGCAGGAAAAAACACAGGGGCAGCTGGTGAAGCGGATGATAGATAATGTATTTAACGGGTCGGCATCGCAACTGGTAATGCAGGCGCTGGGCAATAATAAAGCCAGTAGCCAGGAGCTGGAGGAGATAAGGAAGTACCTGGAGAATATACACCCCAACCCTAAAGGGAGCTAACTCATCACGACAAAAGAAATATTGGCTAAATAAAACCTTCTGTTATGAACACACTATCTGCTACTACATCGCTGCTGGCCCACTCGTTGGTGTGGGCGTTACTTTACTCTCTTTGGCAGGGGCTGCTATTGTTTGCTACGCTGTATGTATTGCTCAGGGCTATGCCGCAGGCTAATGCACGGGTGAAGTATTACCTGTCCATCGGCACGCTTGCGGGGTTGTTCCTGTGGTTTGCAGATACGTGGTCGTCGCAGTACCAGCGGCTGAAAGGCACCACCGTGTACATCACGCAAAGTGGCGCAGATAGTGGGGTGAGCACTACTTATTCTGTAAAAGAGGTGGCTGGCGGCACACTGCAAAGCCATTTACTGCCACAGCTGGAGCGTTATTTCCCTTTGTTCATAGTTGTATATATAATGGGGCTGGCATTTATGCTGCTGCGGTTTGCGGTAAATGTATGGCAGGCCAATAAGCTGCGCAGGCAAGGCCTGGTGCAGCCGGAGCCACAGTGGAACGACATGGTGCAACTATGGCAGCAGCAGTTTGAAATAGCACGGCCGGTGCAGCTATTCCTGTCGCGCTGTATTGATACGCCTATGATGCTGGGGACTATAAAGCCCATCATACTGCTGCCGGTGGCTGCGGTCAACCACTTAACTACAGATCAGCTGGAAGCTATTATACTGCACGAGCTGGCACACATAAAGCGGCACGACTACCTGGTAAACATACTGCAGGTAATAGCCGAGACCATCTTGTTCTTCAACCCGTTCGTGTGGCTTATATCGCACATAGTGCGCCGGGAGCGTGAGCATTGCTGCGACGACCTGGTGGTGGCCAATGCCGCCAATCCCCTGCCCTACGCCAGCGCACTGGCTATACTGGAAGAGCAACGCACCCACCACTCAGGCCTGGCACTGGCAGCCACAGGCAATAAACACCAATTACTTAACCGTATAAAAAGGATCATGGAAATGAAAAAGAGCAACATCAACTACGGGCAGCTGACCATTATTGTAGCAGCTATTGTCGCTATCACCTTTACTATAGCGATGTTTACCTACACACCAAGCTTTGCGCAGAAGCCGAAGAAAGACAACGATGGCGATAGCACAAAGAAAGCCACCTACCGCACCAAAACGGTGATAGTAGATGACAACGGGAAGAAGACGGTGACGGAACACCAGTCGAACACGCCGCCAAATGGCAGGATGGAAGAAGAGGAGGATAATGACATGGATACCAGCAGCCACAGGCAGAAGAAGGCCTATTCGTATAGCTATTCTTACAACAGCGACGATGGCGATGATATAAAGGCCACAGTAATGAACAGCGTGAAAACGGCCATGGATGCCGTGGCCAATATAGACTTCTCAGAAATGCAGAAAGAAATAGACGCTATAGACTGGAAGAGTGTAAACGAAGAAATAAACAAAGGCCTTGCCGAAGTGAACAAAGAACTGAACGACCCAAAGCTGCGCAAGGAAATAAATGGAGAAGTAAGAAAGGCCCTTGAAAAGACCAAAGAATCGCTGGAAGAGGTAAAGGATAAGCTGGGCAGTGTGCCGCCGGCGCCGCCAGTGCCACCCGTGCCTCGGGTACCACCAGTGCCCCCGGTACCACCTGTGCCCCCGGTACCGCCAGTACCGCTACCACCACACGAAAGGGAAGAAGCCCGCAACCGCAGCAACAACTACCAGGACATGCTGAAAAAGATGGAGAAAGACGGCCTCATAGACCGCTCTGAAAACTTTAAGGTAGCAACAGAAAACGGCAACCTATACATAAACGGCAAAAGGCAGCCTGAAGATGTGTATAACCGCTATGAAAGCTATTACCAGAACAGCGACGTAACCATTAAGCAACACAATGGTGAGCTGAAGATAGTGATGCACAACTGGGGGAATTAAAGATGGTTTGAATTTGGATTATGGGGTTGCACATTTGTGCGGCCCTTTTTCTGTGTTTAGCAGCCTTAAATAGATATCTTTATTATGGTAAAAACAATAATGAAAGAACGCATATTAAACTTTTTGGCTAAACTAGAATTAAACTTAATGGGTAGTAAGCCCAAATCAGACGCTGTACTATATGTAATTGTTGGAATTATATTTCTGTGTTTTGCTTTTGGCAAGTATACCGGCTGCGTAGGCCATCTTAACAGAAACGGCAAATAAAAGCTAGTCACAAATACAGAATCGCCATTTTGTCGCTTTAACCCACAGTTATTCAAATTGCCGGGAAACAACATTTTTTACCCATAATCTACCTCCCTTCAATTATATTTATTAGTTTTAGGCTTAAAATATTAGATTAAATGAAGAAGTACTTTTATCTGGCCTTGTCGGTAGTCTTTATTTTTGCAGCCTGTAATAAGAAACCTAATCAAACCAGCACTACGCGGTACGATATATTGCATGCATCAAAATGGAAGTTAGCAAGTGGTACCCTTGCCGTGAAGCTGGGCAACGGGAAAGATACTACCCTAAACTACCTGAACTATATACCATCGTGTTACAATGATGACTATCTGGCATTCAACTCACGTAGTATAGGTGCTGTATTCAATGGGTCAAACAGGTGTTCCCCGTCCGATGGCGATTCCACGCAGTTTACATGGGAATTTAGTAATGATTATGCTAATATATCTTTTCACCGCGGCTTCAGTATTATATCGTCGGTAGTAGAAACGGTAAACCCGCTGAAGTTTGATACTACTAATCTCGAACCGCTGGTACTCGACACGGTGCACGGCTTTTTGGATACTTTACCTGGTTTTGTACGCGTGATACCGGTGCTGGATAGTATCTGGAGCCTCACATTTACAAGCAGCGGTGTGACGTCTGTTGATATTCACAATGCTATCATTACTGATTTCAGCGCCAGCTCATTTACTATCAATTTTACAATGTACTCTACTTATCCTGATACCACGGGCTTTCATACGGGCGTATCGTATATGTATGACGTGATAACGTCGGGCATAGACACGGTCGACCTGCCGGTGATCTACAGGGCAGATACCTTTAAATACAAACTCACATACACTAGTTTTTAAATAACGGCAGTGATCATACAGACCACCGGCCGTGCTGCCGGTGGTTTTTTATTCATATCACTCTTCATTCGTACATTTGCAACTCATTACAGACGACTATATGATAAACATTACCTTACCAGATGGTTCAGTGCGCCAATATGCCGAGGGCAGCAGTGCCGCCGATGTGGCAAAATCGATAAGCGAAGGGCTGGCCCGCAAAGTGCTGGCAGCTGAAGTAAATGGCGCTATATGGGATAGCAGCCGCCCTATAAATGCCGATGCTACCCTGCGCCTGCTGACGTGGGATGATAAGGATGCTAAAGCCACATTCTGGCACTCATCGGCCCACCTGATGGCCGAGGCGCTGGAAGCGCTGTACCCCGGCGTGAAGCTGGGTATAGGCCCGGCTATAGAAACCGGCTTCTACTACGACATAGACCTGGGCGACCGCACCATAAGCGAAGAAGACCTGAAGAAGATAGAAGATAAAATGAAGGAGCTGGCGAAAGCCAACAGCGCCTACGTGCGCAAAGATGTGCCAAAGAAAGATGCGGTGGAATACTTTACCGCAAAGGGCGACCAGTACAAGCTGGAGCTGATAGAAGGGCTGGAAGATGGCAACATCACCTTCTACACCCAGGGCAACTTTACCGACCTGTGCCGCGGCCCGCATATACCCAATACCTCCCCAATAAAGGCGGTGAAGCTCACCAACATTGCCGGCGCTTACTGGCGTGGCAATGAGAACAATAAGATGCTCACCCGCATATACGGCGTTACCTTCCCACAGCAAAAAGAGCTGGACGAATACCTGGCGCTGCTGGAAGAAGCCAAGAAGCGCGACCACCGCAAACTGGGCAAAGAGCTGGAGCTATTTACCTTCTCTGAGAAGGTGGGCAGCGGCCTGCCTTTGTGGCTGCCAAAGGGCGCTATGCTGCGCGAACGCCTGCAGCAGTTTTTGCAGAAAGCACAGATGGAAAGCGGCTACCTGCCGGTTATCACCCCGCATATTGGCAGCAAGCAGCTATACGTAACATCGGGCCACTGGGAGAAGTATGGCAAGGATAGCTTCCGCCCCATAACTACGCCGCAGGAAGGCGAGGAATTCATGCTGAAACCGATGAACTGCCCGCACCACTGCGAGATATACAAGTCGTCGCCACGGTCTTATAAAGACCTGCCGCTACGTTTGGCAGAGTTCGGTACCGTGTACCGCTACGAGCAGTCGGGCGAGCTGCACGGGCTTACCCGCGTGCGTGGGTTTACACAAGACGATGCCCATCTTTTCTGTATGCCGGAGCAGGTGAATGCTGAGTTTAAGAAAGTAATAGACCTGGTGCTGTATGTGTTTGAATCGCTGGGCTTCTCAGACTATACCGCACAGGTATCGCTCCGCGACCAGGAAGACCGCAGCAAGTATATAGGCAGCGAAGAAAACTGGCAGATAGCCGAGCAGGCCATCATAGACGCAGCAGCAGAGAAGGGGCTGAAAACAGTGGTAGAATACGGCGAAGCGGCATTCTACGGTCCTAAGCTCGACTTTATGGTGCGCGACGCGCTGGGCCGCAAATGGCAGCTGGGCACTATACAGGTAGATTACAACCTGCCAGAGCGCTTTGAGCTGGAATATGTAGATAGCGACAATACCCGCAAACGCCCGGTAATGATACACCGTGCACCGTTTGGCTCTATGGAGCGCTTTATAGCCGTGCTTATAGAGAACTGCGCAGGCAACTTCCCGCTATGGCTGGCGCCACTACAGGTGAAAATATTGCCTATCAGCGACAAGTACAGCGAGTATGCACACCACGTAGCCGCCCTGCTGAAAGCCGCCGACATACGCAGCGAAATTGACGACCGCAGCGAAAAAATAGGCCGCAAAATTCGCGATACCGAAATGATGAAGACCCCATACATGCTGATAGTAGGCGAAAAAGAAATGGCCGATAACCAGGTATCTGTTCGTATACATGGCGAAGGTGATAAGGGAACAGTTTCTATTGATGCCTTTATAGCAGAGATACAGGGGATAGTGAAAGAGCAGATAATGGGGAAGAAGAAGGATGCGTAGTGGTGGAGTAGTTGGTTGACTTTTATACTAATTATTATAATTACCTTTACAATATAAGATTTCCGGGCAAGGCAATAGATATTATGAGCACAGTAAACATAAAGCTATATGATATTCTTCGTAAGGAATTTAATCTTTCTGACGAAAAAGCCAGGGATTTAACCGTGACCATTACGCAAGTAGTAAAAGAAGAGGTAGTTACAGAAAACTCCGGGTATAAGAGTTTGTTTAAAGAGGATTTTGTCAGTCTTGATACTAAAATAGAAAAAGAAGTGTTAAGGATGGAAGTAAAAATTGAACAAACCAAGTCTGACCTGATAAAATGGTATGTTAGCCTTTTCGTAGTACTTGCTTTAATGATTATAGGCCTTTATGCGAAAAAATAAAGGCGGCATAGTTTTAGCAGTGAGTAAAATGCAGCAATAAAAATGCTGTGTTACCTTTAAATAAATTGAGTAAATAATAAGCAAAAATTATATTTTTGCTAAGAATCTTAAAAACAGTTAATGCAGAAAAGACCAAAAGGAAAACCTTTTTTCAGGCCCAGGGTGCCTCAGAACGAACACCGCTTAAACAATGAGATCACCGCGCCGGAAGTGCGCGTAATAGGCGAAGACATAGAACCGGGGATATACCCCATAGCCGAAGCCATAAAAATGGCGATAGCTAAGGAAGTAGACCTGGTAGAGATATCGCCCAATGCAGTGCCACCGGTATGCCGCGTGATCGACTACAAGAAATTCCTGTACGAAAAGAAGAAAAAAGATAAAGAACAAAAAGCCAAGGCAAAGCAAAGTGAAGTAAAAGAAATCCGCTTTACGCCTAATACTGATGACCATGACTTTGATTTTAAAGCCAAGCATGCCGAAAAATTCCTGCAGGATGGGAATAAGGTAAAGTGCTATGTGCAGTTCAAAGGGCGTGCTATCATGTTCCAGGAGCGTGGCGAGCTGCTGCTGCTGAAGTTTGCAGAGCGTATGGCAGAGTATGGTGCGCTGGAGTCTATGCCTAAAATGGAAGGGCGCCGCATGCTGGCCATGTTCTCCCCTAAAAAGAAAAAATAGCATCTTATAATCTGCTGACTGGCAAACGTTAGTACTGAAACAGCAAAATTGTAAGAAAAGTGTAAAAAAAGTTAAAAAATGTTGCCAGTAATAAAAAGTGTTCTATATTTGTGTGAGCAATATCAAAAAACGACATTTAGCACTTAGCATAAAGAAGTTTTCATGGTGATAGGGTTTATAGGGGCTGGCCTGTTCTCAGGCTGGCTTTTTTATTTGTAGTAAGTTAATTTTCCGATAAATCGAGATTTAAAAAAAAATGTTTTGTAATTACTATAAGAGTATATAGTTTTGCAACAGTTTTCATAGTGATAGGGTTTATAGGGGCTGGCCTGTTCTCAGGCTGGCTTTTTTATTTATAATGCTTATCTTACACACAAAAAAGCGCTACTGTATGCGGTCATTTGTTTTAAGCCTCCTCACTATTTTTATTTTTAGCTGCAATATTTCCGCACAGCCTCTTGCATGTTTCGTAGATATACAAAACCAGGTGATGGTATGGGACCGTGGCCTGATACACAAGGTAGATTTTATGCCCCCTACCAACTTTAAAGTAGGCCGCACCTGTGTACCGTATCTCGACAATTCGCGCTCTTTTAAAATATACTACAATGGCGCTGTAAAAGAGCAGAATGCCGGCTTCACCAATGCCTACTTTACTACTGATAACCTGGTGGTTTTCCTCAACCAGAAATCGCTCAATGTATTTGATAAAGGTGTAATTAAAAACCTTGCCGGCGTTTGCGACCAGTATTTTTACGGAGATAGCGTGGTGCTTTTCCTGGATAGCTACAAAAGCGAATACAAAGCCTACTACAACGGGCAGAGCTATACCGTGGAGTCGTTTATACCAGATAGCACGCTATCCCGCGCTAAAGTATCGGACAATATGATCGCCTTTGACAACTTTGCCAACCAGTTCAAGATATTTTATCGTGGCAACCTTATAGGCCAGGAAGACTACCCGGTAAATAGCTTTGACGTAGGCCGTAATACTGTGGCTTATGTAGATGTAGACCACAAGTTCAAGATATTCCACAGCGGGCAAACCTTTGTGCTGGAAGACTATGCACCGGCATCTTACAAAGTAGGCGATAATATGGTAAGCTATGTATCGGGCGACGGGTATTTTAAGGTGTTTTATGGCGATAGCATACGCACCATAGGCTTTATGAGCCCGCAATACCAGGTAGGCGACAACATAATGGCTTATAAAGACCCCAGCGGGGCGCTGAAGGTGTTTTATAAGGGCTCCATTACCGAAATGGAGAACTACTACCCTAACAACATTACTGTACAATACAACTCGCTCGCCTACATCAACACCAGCAGCACCCTGCGCCTGTTCACAGAAGGTGAAGCGTATGACGTAACCAACGCAGACCTGTCGCACTGGTCGCTCAACTACGATGTGATCACCTACCAGATAGGCGAAGGGATATTTAAAGTGTTTTATAAGGGGATAGAGTATTAACCCCTGAACCCCTGAAGGGGAACCATGCATTTAGCTTTGGGGCTTTATTTCAGCTTTATATCTCTATTTGGCGAATTGTTTTTTGCTTAATTGTAATCGTCATCTCGCAGCGAGCCGATTTTTCATCGGCGAAGTGGAGAGATCTCCTGAGATATAGTGGCGATGTGCCATCGGAGCAATGTTGCCATAACGGGTTGATACATCCAGGTCAAAATATCCGCAAGAAAGACTAACCACATAGGACATAGAACACATAGAAGTCACATAGCCCAAAATCCGGGTCTATGTGTTTCTAGATGTGCCTTATGTATGGTTAGCCAGCACATACATACTCATGTGTGAGATGACGAATGCTATTATGCTTTTGGGGGTTGACTTTTAACTTTAGCCTTAGGTTTCCCTGTATAGTTTAATCCGCAAGGCCAGTGTAAAATGTTGCCGTGGTATCTATCTGCAATGGTTTTCCCTCCATGCTTAGCTGATACAAGATACCGGCATAGCTGTTTACAGATGATACCGTAGAGATAATATATCTGTTAGCGCATTGGTCTATTGTTGCCGAATACCAATTAGGGTAAATAATGTGCATATTCACGATTGTGCTGATGGCTCCACTGGATGGATCTATTTTTAAAAAATTGTACCCACTTCCAAAATCATCTTCCAGCCCATACATCATCTTATCATTGGTATTAAAATGCAACTGCTGTATAGGGTTGTGATCCATGCTGGAATAAGAACCGATAACGGAAGTCACCGTATCTCCGGGTCGGCATCTCTCTATGTAAGTAGTATATGGGAATCCCGGGGTTTCGTCGTACGTTAAATAATACATGTTGCCGGTAGTACTGTCTGCAGTTATTCCGCTCTCACCGCTAATGGAAGACAGGTGTGTGGCTTTTGCAACACTCTGGACCGAAACGGATGATGTTCCAGGGGTAATTTTGGCTATTGAACCATTTATAATGGTGTAAAGCGCCTTGGTTGCCCCATTATAAACCAACGAGCCAGAACAACTGTTGACTGGAGGCATCTGTAAAACGGTAGTTGTGCCGTCTTCGTTGATCTTATACAAACACAATGGCCCTGAATTATCGACTCTTCCAAATACGTAATAACAATTGTCTGATGGATTAAATGCAGATGGGGAGAAGATGGTCATATACCCGTTAAAAGCACCTTTTATACCCGCTCTGCCGTTGGTGGTGTTGATGACAATATGGCTACAGCCACGAAGCGGGCCACCAGAATATAACGAATCGAAAGAAACAGTATAGCCATGCAGCTGTGTCTTACAGGTGGAGGCCGCAATGGATGGCTTTTTCTTGCAGGCACTTTGAAGAGCAAGCAATAACAGGACTATCGCCAAAAAAGGATACGTTCTGAATTTCATAAAGCTATTTTAACGGCCTGCTGTTATATATTAAGCCTTCGGTTTCCCATAAAGCTTACTCTTTATAAGCCCCCACTTGTGCAGGCGGTGTGTGAGCGATACGCGGAGTACCCCCCTGCCGTACTTCATGCTGCGGCTGAAGTTGATGCTGGAGGCTTCTTCAAAGTACTTGGTGGGGCAGGTAACTTCGGCTATCTCAAAGCCATTCATGAATATCTGCGAGATCATTTCGTTGTCGAAAACGAAGTCGTCGCTGTTATGCGTAAAATCTATGGAGCGCAGTACTTCGGCGCTGAATGCGCGGTAGCCGGTGTGGTATTCGCTGAGCTTTTCCCACAGCAGTATGTTTTCAAATAAGGTAAGGCAACGGTTAAAGATGTACTTGTATACCGGCATCCCCCCTCTAAGCGCGCCCTGGCCCAGTATGCGCGATGCCAGAACTACGGGATATAACTCTTGCGCTATGATAGAAGAAATAGCAGGTATCAGCAGTGGGGTGTACTGGTAGTCGGGGTGCAGCATTATTACTATGTCGGCGCCTATTTCCAGCGCCTTGCTGTAGCAACTCTTTTGGTTGCCGCCATAGCCTTTATTCACCTCATGCTTTATGATGTGGCGTATGCCCAGGCGCTTGCCTTCGGCCACTGTATCGTCGCGGCTGTTGTCGTCTACCAGCACCACATCGTCTACAATGTCGAAAGGGATCTCTTTGTATGTACGTTCCAGTGTCAGCGCGGCATTATAAGCCGGCAATACCACCACTATTTTCTTACCGTTGAGCATAATAACCCGACAAAAATAACATTAATCGTGAAAACTCAAATTTCTGTTATGGCTGCTGTGCCGATAGTGTTTATTTATATCATATTATGCCCTCTCGTTATGCCGATGGGCTGCACCCATCGCTATCGTATTACACCCCGTTGGGGCTGGCTTTCATCTAGTTAAACTCCATATTAGTAACTATCAGGTTGCTGTTTGCCCTTGCCAGTATTTTTCCATCCATATCGTATACGTGGCATTCTACATTTATTATCTTCTTCCCCATCCGCAGCACCCGCGCCTCAGACCGTAGCCGCTGGCCTTCCTTTATGGCATAGAGGAAGTCTACATTCAGCGTTAGCGATGTGTAGTGCTGCTCGGCATCAAGGCTCACTACCGCCCAGCCTATGGTCTCATCTATCACCAGGCTCATCATGCCGCCGTGTATATTGCCATAGGGGTTGGTCATCTCTTTGCGCACAGCGCAGCTAAGCACAGCATGGCCCTTCTCTATCAACTCTACCTTTATCTGCAGCCAGTTGCCCGCCGGTGAGCGTGAGTCCTGTACGTCTTTGCCCTCATAAGTTTCTTTAAGGTATTGCAGTACTTTGCCGTGTGGTATTCCTTTGTGGCCCATGGCGCGAAGGTAAGTCAAAAGTGAAAAGTGAAAACCAAAAAGCGCCATAGCATTCGTCATCTCGTAACGAGCCGATTTTTTATCGGCGAAGTGGAGAGATCTCCCCCGGCATTTGCAATTAGCTAAAATCAGGCAAAGTATACCGTCTAACCACATAGTCACATAGGGCACATACAAAAACACATAGGCTCAAAGCATCGGCTATGTGACTTCTATGTGTCCTATGTGACTATGTGGTTAGTTTTTTCTTGCAGAAATCTGATACCCGATCGGAATAAATCAAAGTGTTATGGCAACATCGCCCCCGATACAGCATCACAGCTATATCTCCGGAGATCTCTCCACTTCGTTTGCTGCGCCGCACTTCGTTGCGAGATGACGGAATGCTATTGAGCTACTCCTCCACAAAATTCAGATCCTTCCCAAAAGTTTCATCGGTCATAAACACAGCGATGCTGCTAATGACCATTACTATAGTGCCCGTGATAGCTGCTGCGCTGATGTAGCCGAATTCCGGCTTCAGGCTATTGAAGAGTATAATGATGAGTGGTAGGGAGCCGCGCACCATATTGGGCACGGTGGTAGCTGCGGTGGCGCGCATATTGGTGCCGAAGTGCTCGGCAGCCATAGTAACGAACAGCGCCCAGAAGCCGGTACCAAAACCCATGAGCATACAGATAAAATACATACCCAGCAACGACCCATGGCTTTGGCAGAAATACAGGATAATACCTAATACGGTAATAGCATAAAATATATAAAGCGCCTTCTTACGGCTCTTTAGCTCGTGGCTTAGAAAGCCTATCAGCAGGTCGCCTACAGATATGGCTACGTAAGCCAGCATTATCGCCTTGCCAGGGTCTACCACTGCAGGCACACCATTTTCCTGTATACCAAAACGCTCGCCAAATTCTTTTGAGAAAGTAATGAGCACACCTATCACATACCAGGTAGGCAGGCCTATAAGAATAGCCAGCAAGTACTTCTTAAACCGCTTGCCATTGGTAAAGAACATAAGGAAATTACCGCGCTGCACTTTCGCCTCGACAAGGCTCTTATACATGCCCGATTCAAACACGCTGATACGTAGCAGCAGCAGGCACAGGCCAAGCCCACCACCCACATAGTAGCATATACGCCAGTCGAACGTATGGGCTACAAAATAAGCAGCAACAGCCCCCGTAAGGCCTACGCCAGCTACTACCGATGTAGCTTTACCACGCACTTCTTTTGATACCAGCTCACTCACAAGGGTAATGCCTGCACCCAATTCGCCGGCAAGGCCTATGCCTGCTATAAAGCGCGCCAGGGCATACTCATTTACAGTGTGTACAAGGCCATTAGCAATATTGGCCAAAGAATAAATAATAATGGAGCCAAACAACACACTAAGCCGGCCTTTCTTATCGCCCATAATGCCCCACAGTATACCACCTATCAGCAGCCCGAACATCTGGATGCTGATAATGAACTTGCCCTCAGAGTCTATCAAAGCATCTGTTAGGCCAATACTCTTCAGGCTCTTTACCCGGATGATGCTGAACAACAACAGGTCGTAAATATCTACGAAATAGCCCAGCGCGGCCACTATTACGGGTATGCTTAAAATGCCAAGGGTCTTCTTTTGTTCAGTCACTTTTTAAAATTTCAATGTTCAATGTACAAATTCCAACGCTCAAATTCTAAATGAAGCGAAGGAGTTGGGTTTCATAAAGAAAAAACGATAATTATCTGTTACCACTGCTTGAGTTTTATGTTGCGGCGTTTTATCTCATCATCCGTCCATGCTTTGCTCGCTACAAATGAGTAATTAAACTCACTCATTTTAATGATGTATTTGTTGTCAAATAAGATCAAAAGTGCTACCCAAAAATCTCTGGTAGGCACTGTAGTATCATCTGGATTGTCTAACCGTCCATATACTCCATCCTTAAAGTACTTCTTATATAAGGAATCAGGGTTCAGGCTATTATACTCTTTTGAAGATATTATTAACGAATATTCTTGCATTGGATAAATACTAAGACACTCCCTGTTATATATTTTTCTTATTACAGCTGTATCAAATTGTTTAAAATTGAGCGATTTATACTCGTTAAATTTGAGGCCTACCAAATTATTAAACATGATATATTGCGTATCAGAATTATTGTTACAGCTCCTTATAGCAATAAGTGGTTGAACACTAGAGAAGTTTACCGTGTCTGCAAACCAAGCATATGGGTATAGCGTATAGCTTTGAGCATTTACTACACCCTTAAAAATAAAGCATTCCGAAAATATTAAAGAGAGCGTTATTAATGCAACTTTCATTGAGCTTTCTTATTACTTAATTAGCATGAAAAGACATGTATGACCTTGCAATCCGTCTCCCTGATTTCGGCATTGAGAACTCCTCCAGATACAAATCCCCAATTACTCCTCCAGAAAATTAAGGTCTTTGCCATAAGTCTCATCGGCTTTATACAGCGCAAAGCAACCCAGCAGCAACACGATAACCCCGGTTATAGCACCGGACGCAATAAAGCTAAAATGAGTTTCGAGGTATTCAAACAACAGGGCTACTACTACTAAAGATCCGCGCACCATATTGGGCGTGGTAGTGGTGGCAGTAGCACGCATGTTGGTGCCAAACTGCTCGGCGGCTATGGTCACGAACAGCGCCCAGAAACCTGTACCCACACCCATTATCATGCAGATCACATACATACCGGTTACCGAGCCGTTGTACTGGGTAAAATACAAGATCACACCCGCTATCATGATCACGTAGTAGATATACAGCGCTTTCTTCCGGCTCTTCAGCGCCTGGCTCACTATACCCGACAAGAAATCGGCAATAGATATGGCTATATACATGTACACCATTACCTTGCCCGGCATTATCTTTTCTTTTATCCCGAATTGCTTGCCAAACTTATCTGATATCTGCACCAGTATACCCATTATGTACCATATAGGCAGCCCTATCATTATGCCCAGCATATAGCGCCTGAACCGGTCGTAATTATTGAAGAACATAAAGAAGTTGCCATGCGGTATCTTCTCCTTTTTCTCCATAGAGAACATGCCCGACTCATACACACCCACACGCATCAGCAGCAGTACTATACCCAGCCCACCACCTATAAAGTAGCACATACGCCAGTCGAATGCCTTGCTGATGAAGTAAGCCAGTATAGCGCCGGTAAGCCCCACGCCTGCTATGAAGGATGTAGCGTAGCCGCGCTTCTCTTTATCTATCAGCTCGCACACAAGGGTGATACCTGCGCCCAGCTCGCCCGCCAGGCCTATACCTGCTACAAAGCGGCACAGCTTATACTGGAAAACATCTTGCGCAAAACCATTGGCAATGTTAGCTATGGAATACATGATGATGGAGCCAAACAGCACGCTCATACGGCCGCGCTTATCGCCTATCACGCCCCATAGTATGCCACCCAGCAGCAAACCCGTCATCTGGTAAGAGATAACGCTGAGGCCAATGTTTACAGATTGGTCTTGTGTATAGCCCAGGCTGGTAAGGCTGCTGATGCGGATGAAGGCAAACAGCAGCAGGTCGTAAATATCTACGAAGTAGCCAAGTGCAGCCACCATCACAGGTATACTAAGTATGGCGATGTTCTGGTTCTGCTTCATGGGCCTACTGGTTGTTTCCCGGCGCGGTAGGCGCGGCGCCCTTTCTGCCAAAGAACATTTTGAACAATACCGGCCCGGTAGTAATGAGGATAAGGCCGATGGTGATCTTATCTATATTGTGCTTTACAAACTCATTATGCCCCAGCAGGAAGCCAGCCATGGTCATGCTGGTAACCCATGCTATAGCGCCTACAATACTGTACATAAAGAACTTTTTAAAGTCCATAGCCACAATGCCACCCACCAGCGGCGCAAAGGTGCGCACGATAGGGAGGAAGCGGCCCATAATGATGGCGAGGTTGCCCCTTTTCTCATAAAAGTCGTGCGCCTGCACCAGGTGCTTGCGCTTAAACAGCCAGGTATCTCTCTTCTCGAACCATAGGTGGCCCGACTCCCGCCCAAACCAGAAGCCCACAAGATTACCCACAATAGCCGAGATGCTGATAAGCGATATCCAATACAAAATATCAGCAGCCTCATTCCCAAAAGGCCCGGGAGAATTAGCAATGATGATACCCGTGATAAACAACAAAGAATCTCCGGGGAGGAAGAAGCCTACAAACAAACCCGTTTCAGCAAAAATGATGAACATCACCACATACAGCCCGCCATGCGTGGTAATAAACTGCATCAGCTTATCAGGGTCAGCCAGTAAGGTTTTTAATAAATCAATAAATTCATGCATATCTATGTTTCTTAAAGCGTGAAAATAGAAAAAAAAATGCGTACTACCTACTGACGGGAATATACTGCTATGCGTTCCGTATATGCCCATGCGTATTACCCTATGTGTTTCTGTATGTGCCCTATGTGCCTATGTGGTTAGTATACGTATTGCTTAGTTAACCACATAGGCACATAGAACACATAGTTAAGACACATAGACCTGAAATAATAAAAGGAAAGTAACAAAAGACAGACTCGCTGCCATCAGCTAATAAGCTAATCATCACATCAGCTAATCAAACGGTTATCTACAAACTTCACCTGCTTCCTGCTGTTCGGCGGGAACTGCATATCGGCAATCACGGCAGCGGGGTGAAACTGCAGCAAAGGCATCACCCGCAGTGCCGACTGTAGCACAGGCCGAAGCTTTATCTCGCACTCGTCTATGGGTAGTGGTGTGTTCAGGTGCAGGCGCAGCTCGTCGAGCATAAGATCGTTGGTAAATACCTCTACCACATATTCTTTTACGAAGGAGATGTTATTCAGTATATCAAAGATGGCGGGTGGGTACACAGTAGTACCCTTGTACTTGATCATCTGCTGCCTGCGGCCCAGCACAGGGCTCAGCCTGCGACTCAGCCGCCCGCAACTGCAGGGCTCTTCATAATAAGCGCAAATATCCCCCGTGCGGTAGCGCAACAGCGGCATACCCTCCACGCCCAGGGTGGTGATGGTTACCTCGCCATATTCACCTGCGGGTAGCACATTGCCCTGTTCGTCCAGTATTTCCAGTATTATCAGGTCGGGTTGCTGGTGGCCGCCCATGCCAGCGCCACACTCGGTAAATGCCGTCTGCATCTCGGTCGATGCGTAGGTACTGTATAGCTTCACCGGCCAGTCTTTATGTATCTTCTGCCCCAGTGCATTCAGCTCGAAGCCCGCCCCGCGCAGGCTCTCGCCTATGCATATGGCTTTTTGCACCGGTGTATGTTGCAGGTTCACCTGGTGGTCCTGCGCCCACTCTATCAGTTTTAGTATAAACGATGGCACCGTAACTATGCTGCTGGCATGCAGCCGCCGTATAGTATCCCACTGCATAGCAGGCAGTCCCGGCCCTGTGCGTACCAGCGCCGCACCCAGCTTGCGTATGCCCTTATAATAAGCCATGCCCGCCATAAACTGCCTGTCGAGCGTCAACATCAGTTGGTACACATCTTCAGGCTTTCCATCGGCGCAGATAAATGATTGGTGTTCATTGTGCGCCAGCCGGTCCAGGTCGCCACCGGTAAGCGCAATAGTCACCGGCCTGCCCATAGTACCCGAGGTAGCGGTGTATTCCTTTATCTCCTGCTTCGCCACACAAAGAAAATTCCAGTTATACTCCTGCATATCACTCTTCGAAGTAGTGGGCAGAAATTTAATGTCGTCGATAGTGTTGATCTTACCAATATCCACCTTGTGCTCGGCAAACAACTGCTTATA
>JABDHF010000007.1:108-41028 GCA_013285595.1 Bacteroidota bacterium | reverse complement strand
CAGGTATTCCAGCAGCTTCTTTAATTCCTGGCTTTGGTGATGATTCTGTGCAGCTATTGGCTCAAAAGCTAATTGCGGATGAAATGGCATAGATGCCAAAAGTAAGGCAAAAGTTAAAAGGGGGATGTAAAAAATTATCAGCGTTACAACACATTCGTCATGGTATAACTTTTTGTATATTAGCCGTTTTTATAAGCCATAAAATTTAGAATGATCACACTATATAGGGCAATTTCACGGCTTGAAAAGCAGGATTTTGATAGTGATGGCATTTTTAGGACAGGACAAAATACGCTTGAGGCAAAACAATTTTTCAAATCCCGTGATGCGATAAATGAGTTTGTATCTAACTCTATATTGCAACAATACGACCCTCCATATGAGTATCTATTGATCATTGACATTGACAAAGAATGTTTCAATAACGTCCCTCATAGTAATATGATTTTAGACGGGTTCGATGCAGTAAACATACATGAAGATCATTTGCTCACCTTTAATAAATGCGTTATATTTGTAGAACAGGAAACAATATGACACCATATAAAATTGCATATAATTTCACAGCAATACTGTCACTTTTCCCAACAGAAAATGGAGGCAGAAAAAAACCTGTGTATAACCATTACAGGCCGTCTTTTGCATTTAATACGCTTCAGCACTTTTCCGGCGAGATATCATTTATCGATAAAGAAGAGCTGCAACCCGGCGAAACAGCAAATGCAATAATAAAACTGCTCCCATCGCGCCATATCCGCCAAAACTTAAAAAGTGGGGACTCTTTTTCTATTTTAGAAGGCGATAAAGTTGTTGGTTCGGGCGTAATCCAACAGATAGAACAGGAGAGCAGGATTGCTATTGCCTAATGACCAAGAGAGTTAAAACTACCCAATAACAAAGGCATCTATATTCCGCCTGCAAAGCTCGTCGATTAGCCTTTTCTGTTCACCCAATAATAACCCTTGAATAGCAATTCTATCGGTTTTATCGGAGAAGTGTATTTCCATAGTTATGGTATTCATTCCTGTTCCAAAACCAATCTGTTTTATTTCATTAAATGGGATGATTATTTTACGTCTAAAGGGATTAAATATATAGAATAGCCCCAGTTCATTATCTGACAATTTAATAATTGAAACAGAATAGAATCCAATTACAATGGAAAACGTAACCCAAACTAATATGGCCGTTTTGATTTCAGAAGTATGGTTCGAGATATACAAGAACCCGACCAAGCACACAATCGGGACAAAAGTCTTAAACAATAAAGTCTTCAAACCAAATTTCATAAACTTCTATTTACTAATATGCTCAAACAGCGCAGCAAGATCTAAAGAAAAACCCGGCAGAATAGCTGAAGTGATCACATCACCAGCCACCATGAGCCTAGATGCATCGTACCTACCATCAATTAGTGTATACACGATAAATGTATTGTTTTGCGGAGATACTACCCAATATTCCTTCACGCCCGACTCCTCGTATACTTCATATTTATTCTTCAGTTCCTTCGCATTATTACCCGGCGACAGTATCTCTATTACTATATCCGGCGCACCAACGCAGCCACGGTCATCCAATTTTGACAAGTCGCATACCACACATATATCAGGCTGTAAAACGGTTATAATGTCCTTATCGTCCTTTGAATCAGTTGGAAACCGCACGTCAAATGGAGCACTATATAGCTCCCATTCCTTATCTTCTAAATAATTATATATTGCGATAAAAATGTAGCCCGATGTTGCCTGATGGATGCGGAAAGGTGTTGGAAGGTGAAAAACGCGCCCCTTTATTAATTCAACCCGCTCTTCAAATCGCCAACTATAATAATCAGCATAAGTATAAGACTTACTAGGGTCAATATCTTCAAGCGTTTCTATACTCATTATTGTAAATTTAATCCCAAAACACGAAAAACACACCCCTATCCCGCTGACCCTCCGCCATCTACACTGTTAACCAAACATTATTACTGCACTTTGTTATATTAATGTAACTTGCGAGCCTTATTTATTTTTCAAACACGATCTATGCAACAAGTAAAAAAAGGTGATAAGGTAAACGTTCATTATCACGGCACATTATCTGACGGCTCTACATTCGATAGCTCTGAAGGCCGCGAACCGCTGCAATTCACCGCTGGCAGTGGCCAGGTGATCAAGGGCTTTGACGACGCAGTGCTTGATATGGCGCCGGGCGAGAAGAAAACGGTGAATATACCCGTAGCCGACGCCTATGGCGACCGCAACGACGATATGATAATGGAATACCCGATCACCGAATTTCCAGACGATATGAAGCCTGAAGTAGGCATGGAACTGCAAATGGGCGACAACTCAGGCAATGTGTTCCCGGTAGTGATCACAGAAGTATCGGGCGACAAAGTAATGCTCGATGCCAACCACCCCCTCGCCGGCCAGGACCTGACCTTCGAAATAGAGCTGGTTTCAATAGGATAATATACCTTTAGGATAGATACAAAAAGAGACGGCGTGGAGCCGTCTCTTTTTTGTTTAATGGCAATCCTATGTAAAGTGCATATCAGTTATGTTTCCGTTTTTGCTCTATGGCTTTAAACATATCTGCCGCAGGTATAAACTCCTGCTTACGGCTATTAGCTTTATCGTACGCTTTAATGCAAGCATATTCATCGAGTTCGTCCAGCATCTTTTCGTAGTCTTTTACAGGCAATATCACCGCCACCTTTTTGCCGCCTGCATCAGTAATAAATTGATTTTTATTGACCATTTTTCAACCTGTTTTGCCTAGTACAAAAATAAGCTTTTATAAATTATAGTCAATACGCTGTAAATCAGATTAACTATAGCTATTTAAAGAACAAAGACGGCTAACGCCGTCTTTGCAAATAATATATCCAGGAAACACTTATTCCTTTACCAGCTGTATCGTAGCCTTTTTACCACCATCTCCATTACTCACCACGGCCATATACACCCCGGCAGCAAGGCCGTTTATAGTAAAGGTATGGGTTCCCGCTGCTGTCATAGCTATTAGGCCGCTTACCTGCCTGCCTGCGACATCGTAGATACACACCTTATCTCCCTTAGCGAGGCCGGAGATCGTTACTTCATTATTGAATGGGTTAGGGCTTGCGCTGATAGCCGCTGGCGCGGCCACATTAGCCACACCTTCTGTCGCAAGGTATGTCTTCCTTACACGCTCGTTGTTGGCATCAGCTATGTAGATGTGGCCTTTATAGTCTACTGCTACACCGTAGGGGTTAAACAGGTTGGCCCCGGTTACATAGCCCAGGTCACCGCCAAAGCCCAGGCTGCCATTGCCCACCACTGTAGTTATTACCCCAAAGGTATCTACCTTGCGGATCACGTTATTGTTGGCATCTGCGATAAAAAGGTTACCATTAGGGTCTACTGCAATACCCTGCGGATAGTTAAGCTGGGCATCGGTAGCAGGTATATTGCTTCCTGTAAAACCCGGCAGCAGTGCATTATTACCCGCATATGTAATAATGTTGCCTGTGTCTACCCTGCGTATTACATTGTTTTTATAGTCAGTTATGTACAGGCGGCCAAAACCATCGGCAGCCACAGCATACGGAGAGTCGAGCCTTGCAGCAGTAGCAGCGCCACCATCGCCAGAGAAGCCTGAAGTATCGTTACCAGCCACCGTGCTGATGATACCAAAGGTATCTACCATACGCACCACGTGGTTGCCGGCATCGGCAATGAACATGTTGCCGTTGTTATCAAATGCCAGCCCGCGGTTTGCACGTAGCGCAGCGTCGGTAGCAGCGGCGCCATCGCCACTGTAACCCCATGTATTATTACCCGCTACTCTTGTTATGATACCAGTTGCCATATTTAGCTTACGCACTACCCCACTGGCGCCGTCTGAAATGAATACATTGCCATTTTTATCAACGGCGATACCCGAAGGGCATATCTCCGCGCTGGCGCCGTAAGAGTTATCGCCGTTATTACCCAGCACACCGTTGCCGGCAACTGTAGTAATGATACCCGTGGCGGCACTCACCCTGCGTACACGGTTGTTATAATAATCAACCACATACACATTTTCTGCACTATCTACAGCCACAGCTATGGGGCCAAAAAGAGAAGCGCCCACGGCAGAGTGGCCATCACCGCTGAATGCAGCGCTGCCATTACCAGCTATGGTATTGATCTTCTGCACCTGCCCATAAGCAGTGGCACAAAAAAGAGATAGGGCAAGAAAACATATAGAAAACGTATATTTCATAAGAAATGTTTGGTCAAATATAACATAAATAATTTGCCCGCAAAAGCATTCCTGCTTAATGTGTTATGAAGGTGGTGTGGATAACCCGCCGCTACAGGGCCACCCGCACTTTCTGACGCAAAAAACATTGATGATGCCGGGAGAATTATTATTTACTTCTTCAGCGTTTTTCCCACCATATCCTCCAGCCGCTCTGCCCACACAGCATATTCCCTGCCCGATGGGTGCAGCCCATCAGAGGCTATGTATTGCCGGTCTTGCCCGTGCTCGCGGGTGCTGGCGGTTATTTCCAGGTACTGGCATTTGCCGGCAAGGGTTATTCCTTTACAGGCGGCATTGTATTCATCTATTCCGTGGGCTATTTTCTGCCTGTCTTTGCCTTCGGCAAATGGTGTGGCGCCCCAGTCAGGTATGGAGAGTACAAACACATGTTCCGGTTTTCCGCCGGCATAGGCTATAGCGCGGTCCAGCAGCTGCTTATATTCTTCACAGTAATTCTCAATGCTGCGGCCACGGTATTGGTTATTCACCCCTATCAGCAAAGTCACAAAAGAAAACGTCTCCTGTATATTATGCTCACGGATGGATGCTGCCAACTCATCGGTGGTCCAGCCTGTGGTGGCTATGATCACCGGGTCGGCCACATCAATATTTTGCTTCTTCAGCAAAGCCACCGCCTGGTGCGGAAAGTTGTCTTGCATAGGCACCAGTTCGCCTATAGTATAAGAATCGCCAAGCGCGAGGTATGTGTACATGTGTGCAGGTTTACTACCGTTTAAAAACAAGATGAAGATACAAAGCCCGGCAATAACGAGTGTAAGAAAATGGAATTTGTACTTCATAAAATTTATTTGAAAAATCTTGAGGCATGCATAATCCTGTATATGACGATTTGCTTCTTCGAAACCCTGTACATAATTCTGTAATTACCATCAATAAGCTCTCTAAGGTTGGGGTCACTTTTTTCTGGAATTACCCTACCCATATATGGCTGTTCAGGAAGCAGGTTTATTCTACCCCGAATTTTATCCAGCCACTTATTAGCATGGAATTTAGAATCCATTGCTATATATTGGTAAATAGTATGAACGTCTTTAGAAGCCCGCGCTGACCATACTATTTCTTCCATTCTTCAAAAAGCCTTTGCATTTCAGAGTGAGGAATAATTTTTCCCTCAGCAATATCTTTTTCCGCCTCCTCTATTTTTTCTATTACGTTAAGCTTCTCAACCAGATCGTCGACATTAAAGTCGTGCGGCATGCTTTTAATCATTTCGATAGCAACTTCTTGAGTCATACTATATCAGTTTTGCTTTACAAAGTTACGGTTTTTATCATTGATCATTTCACAAACACCGTCTTAATATTCACAAATTCCCGTATCCCAAAAGTCCCTATCTCGCGCCCATAGCCGCTAAGCTTGGTGCCGCCAAATGGCAGGCGCACATCTGAGTGTACAAACTCGTTCACAAAGCAGTTGCCCGCGTCCAGCTCTTCGGCAGCCAGTTTTTCGGCCCGCGCCCTGTTGCGGGATATGATGCCGCCACCCAGGCCGTAGATGGAATCATTGGCTATGCGTATCGCATCTTTCTCGTCCTTAGCTTCTATCACACTTGCCACCGGGCCAAAGAGTTCCTCCTCATAAGCAGGCATCCCCTTCTTTACATTGTTCAGCACCGTAGGCGGATAGTACGCTCCTGGCCCTGGGGGTATAAAGCCGCCACACAATATCTTAGCTCCTTTCTCTACGCTCTTTATTACCTGCTCATGCAGTTGGTCGCGCAGGTCTATTCTTGCCAGAGGGCCTATGCGGCTGGTTACATCCATGGGGTTGCCATAAGTGGCCGCTTTCATTTGCTCGGTATACCTGCGTTCAAATTCCTTACGTATAGCCTTCACCACCACAAACCGCTTTGCCGATACGCAGCTCTGCCCGCTGTTTACCAGCCTGCCGCGCACGGCTATCTCCACGGCTACATCCATATCCGCATCTTCCAGTATCACATAGGCATCGCTGCCGCCCAGTTCCAATACCTGTTTTTTCAGGTTCCTGCCTGCCGCTTCTGCCACTTTGCTGCCCGCCGCTGTGCTGCCGGTAAGCGTTATTGCCGCTATTGCAGGGTCACCTATCAGCGCTTCTATTTTAGACGATGGCAATATCAGCGTCTGGAACAATCCTTTAGGCGCGCCAGATTCTACTACTACCCTTTCTATAGCCAGCGCACACGCACATACGTTCGACGCATGTTTCAGCACCATCACATTACCCGCCATTATAGTAGGCGCCATAGCGCGGAATACCTGCCAGTAAGGAAAATTCCACGGCATTATAGCCAGCACCACGCCCAGCGGCTGAAAGGCCACATAGCTCTTGCGCGCATCGGTCTCCACCATCTCATTTGCCAAAAAGTTAGCGCCCTCTTTTGCATAAAACTCCAGCGCCTTGGCGCATTTTTCCACCTCGTCGCGGCTTTGCTGTATGGGCTTGCCCATTTCCAGCGTAGCCAGCATGGCCAGCGTCTCTTTTTCTTTCCTTAACTGTTTGGCTATATTTTTCAGCACCGGCGCCCTTTTATTAAAGGGCAGCCTGCGCCATTCTTCAAATGTCTTCCTTGCCTGCTTCAGCGCTTTCTCTACTTTCGCGTCGTCGGTAATGTCGTAAGTGGCTAGTTCTTGCCCGTTAGCCGGGTTAATGGTGGTGATCATGTCTGGCATGGTGATATATTTTCGATAAAATTAAATAACCTTATCCGAACAAAAACCTTTTATAAATTTGCGGTTCACAAAAATTAACTATCTCACTATAACAAATAACAGTACATTATGACAACAGAGAAGATCAAGTTTGGAACAGACGGATGGCGGGCCATCATAGCGCAGGACTTCACAGTATACAATGTGGCCCGCGTAGCCAAAGGCCAGGCTACATGGCTGCTGCAAAAGAACAGCAAGCCTACAGTAGTAATAGGCCACGACTGCCGCTTTGGTGGCGCCCTGTTTGTAGAAACGGCGGCCAAAGTATTGTGCAGCAATGGAGTAAAGGTATTGATGGCAAAAGGCTTCATCAGCACGCCCATGATCTCTCTCGGCGTATTGCAGCTAAAGGCCGACCAGGGCATAGTGATCACCGCATCGCACAACCCGCCTACTTATAATGGCTACAAGCTGAAAGGCGCACACGGCGGCCCCAGCAGCCCAAAAGATATAGCAGCAGTAGAAGCCTTGATACCTGATGAGGTGGATATGCCAGCGCAACCACTAAGCTACTGGGAAGAAAAAGGCATGCTGGAATACATAGCTCTCGAAGACATGTATGTAGACTACATAAAGGGCAAGTTCGATTTTGAAGCTTTAACAAAGTCACCTTTCAAAATGGCTTACGATGCCATGTATGGCGCCGGCCAAAACGTGATCCGCCGCCTGCTGCCCGGCGCTATACTGCTGCACTGCGACGATAACCCCGGCTTCCACGGCCAGGCGCCCGAGCCGCTAGATAAAAACCTGCAGGAGCTTTCCCGCACCATAGCGTCTACCCCGGAAATAAAGATAGGCCTGGCCACAGATGGCGATGCAGACCGTATAGGCCTGTACAACGAGGATGGCCTGTTTGTAGATGCCCACAACATAATACTGCTGCTCATACACTACCTGCACAAGTACAAGCATATGGATGGCAAAGTAGTAATAGCATTCTCTGTAACAGACCGCGTAAAGAAGCTCTGCGAAGTATATGGCATACCTGTAGAGGTTACCGCCATAGGTTTTAAATACATCAGCGAGATAATGGTGCACGACGATGTGCTGGTAGGCGGCGAAGAAAGCGGCGGCATAGCCGTAAAAGGCCACATACCTGAGCGCGATGGCATCTACGACGGCCTGGCCATCTACGAGTTTATGACCAAAACCGGTAAGACCCTCAAAGAACTTTGCGAAGAAGTATACGGCATAGTAGGCCATTTCCACTACGACCGCAACGACCTGACCATAGACAACGACAAGAAGAACGCCATCATTAAAAAAGCAGGCGAAGGCGGCTACACCAAATTTGGCAAGTACGGCTTCAACCGTGTAGAGACCATTGACGGCGTAAAATACCACCTTGACAATGGCGGCTGGGTAATGCTCCGCGCCAGCGGCACTGAGCCCCTGCTACGTGTATACGCCGAAGGCACCGACAAAGCAGAAACACTGGACATACTGGAAGATGTGAAGAAGACGATATTATGATTTGACAATAAATCTTGCAAAAGCCCTGTTATTATGACGGGGCTTTTGCTTTTAAACAGCCCGATACATACCCTGTCGTGGTGAGCCTAGGCCTGCCCTGAGCGATCACCGAAGGGTCGAACCATGACATGAGGGAGTTAGAGGTGAGGCTTAATCCTCGTGCCGCTTATCATTTCTGTATAATAAGATTGGCAACATAACCCAGGCATATAATGCCGGTAAGAAAAACGATCATCACGTAAACCACACCAAATATCTTTTTGGGTTTTGAGCTGAAGTGGAAATTTTCGAACTTCAGCGACAATAAAAAGAAGATCATGCAGGTATACAGAAAAGAATACCAGGCATAGTTCAACGCTCCCGATCTGTATAGCTCAGCATCCCTGTTGTTGATAGTGGAGTGCATCACCTTATAGCTGTTAGTGTTCCTCAAAGTTTCTCTCCTGAAAAAATCAATGGTATAAACATCTCTGTTTAAAAATGGAAACATACATGCAGTAAGCACAGTAAACAGACAAAGGAAAATAATGATCCAGTAAAATACCCACTCTTTGTGGTAGCCATAGCAATTCCATATATGAGGTAGAATGAAATTGCCATTTTTGAAATCCTGGTACTCAATATCCAACGTCCGGTAGCTTATTTTCTGTCCCTGCTTTTCAAAACTGTTCAATACTTTTTCGTAAACACCATATATTCTTTCGTTGCCTAGCCAATAGGGGAAATTCCGCCGGTAAACGCACATGTTTATGAAAGCTTTTACTACCGGCAGGTCATAGCTTTCACGATTGAACAACATCGGAAAAACGTTCCCTAACGTTTGACAAAAAGATTCGCTGGGTCTGTAGCATAAGGCAGGAAAAACAAAAGAAAGATACTTGTAGAAATCCCGATCATCAATAAGATAACGGCACAAGTTTGTGTCAGAGATAAGATATTTTTTGCCCGCGATCAATAGCGTATCTCCATTGAAGGCGTATTTAATTTGTTTATTGAAAATGCCGTTACTAGATATATTTATTCCGGATAGCCAAATATTGTCAAAGAAACAAAGCCTGAAATTCAGGTAATCAAAGACAACTTTCGACGGGTCGCAATTATATAAGTTCACATAACGCCAGTTTCCATCATCACTCATTCTTACATTATCAGAACTAAACTTAGAAGGAACCAGGTAAACAACATTATTAAAATTATTGTACGACAAATTGATAACAGATGGCAATATCGCATAATCAAAATTAAACGAGATAGAATCAGCATGTGGAAGGGCTGAAAGGTCAAGATATTCTTTGATTGTAGTAGATGACAGATCCACATTTCGGGAGCAATTCAAATTGCCCAGATCAAGGTATTCGAAAGTCGATGAAGCAAAGTTTATTGATCCGTAAAACATGGATCTTTCAAAATCAACCCCATGGCTGAAATAGTCTCTTTCAAAACCGATTGGCCATATTTTGGAAGTAGGATTACGATTAAAGGTATTGTCCGAAAAACTAACGTGTTGCAAAAAAGTATCATTTTCAAACCCTAAATAATTGTCAAATTGAGAGAATCTAAATGACGTCTCGCCATAGAATTTCGTGTATGAACAAGAAAGGCTTGGACACACGATCTGCGAAAACCGAACGCCTGAGTCAAATACACATTTACCAAAAATCAAGTCCGTAGCAACATAGCACCGATAGAATTTCGTGGGGCGCATAAATGAATCCAAGCTAAACATCAAATCATCATCGAAAAAATTTAACGCAGTACGCTCTGAATTTAGAATATCGACATTTTCTCCCTGAATTGAAATTCGGCCTGAGAATTTATTACTATCCTGGGTAAACCTCGATTTGTCTAAGTGCAGTATATAGGTCTCTCTTGCGACGGCAGCAGATATGCAAAATCCCAATAACAGCCCACAAATGAACATGATTCTCATACCGGGAAGGTTTAGGCGGTATGCTCTTTTAATGGTTGAACAAAACAACATGCGGTGTCTAAATTAACATAATAAACAACAGCTCCCATTGCGGATAGCGGTTATTAATTTAAAAATGACAATGTGGAAACACCCACGTTGTCATTTTTCTTGAAAGCAAGTAGAAACACTTGTCAGCACACTTTTTCGGTGTCAGACAAGTGTTTCGTTATGGGCAAAGAAGCATTATGTAATAACGCAGGGCTACTCGCCCTGGGGACGCCCCTTTAGGGGCTATGGGGTTTTTAATACTTCGTAAACTTCATAGTTTGCGATACCTCATTATTGGTAGCCTTAAGCATATACACACCTGCAGGCAGCCTGCTAATGTCGATAACAGTCTTATCGTGTATTGCATGTTGCGTAGCTATCACAGATCCGCGGATATCCATTATCACCAGGTCGCCGCTAAAGTTTTCTACGTTCAGCTCATCGGACGCAGGGTTAGGGTATATCCTTAGCTCTTTGCCGGTTGCCACCTGCGCCACTGCGGATGGTGTAGAGGTAATGCTGCTGGTAGTATTGGTAACAACAGCCGGGTTCTCGTCAAAGTAAATATAGCCTGTGTTGTGTATAGTGGTACCTGCCGGCACACCTGGCTTCAGGTTTATGCTGTACTGTACCTGGCCATGACTTTTGGGCTCATCGTGAGTACTATCTGGCAGCATAATATACGGGAAGTCAAACGAAACAACATTCGTTGTCAGCCACTGTGGGTTCATATTAGCGCTTGCGCCCAGTATCTTCAGGCTGTGCGGGTCAAGGTGGCTGTCAAGTGTATCTATAATCTTCACATTCTCGGCATAGTCTGTGCCGGTGTTCTGAAAATTGATGGTATAGTATAGCGTACTGGTATTGTGCGGCAGCTCTCCATCAGAGCCAGCAGCAGGGCTTACATCTTTATGATTAGGGTCGTAAGAATATACTACAGGTACACACACGGTACGGTCGTTGTTAAATGGGTTTATATCTGCAGTTGGCACGTTGGCATATACATGAAAGCACAGTGTATCGCCGGCCACCACCGAAGGGTCCTGGGTAAGATATACATCAGATATAAAGCTGTTCCAGTAAGCACCTGCCGACAGGTTGCTGAAGCCGCCATAGTTCCATATCAGCGTATCACCATGCACAATATCTGCAGGGTGTGTGCTCAGGCTGGCATCATATATGGCGCGGTGGTCTTTAACCATCGTCATCGTGCCAGATACCGTGTCACAGCCCGTATTGCTCACATAGGGATGTACAAAGAAGGGACTATGCAGCCTTACCCGCCCTGCAGATAGCATGTCGCACTGCACATCTACATTACTACTGCACAGCAGCGGAAAGTCGACATTGGTTTGTGGCAGTGTAGTAAATGAATATGGCCCGGCAAAACATGGCGACATAGGAAAGATGAAAGCCAGTGCCGGATCCATAAATACTGTATAATTTGTCATCCACGATAATTGTGCCCTGATCTGGTAGTAAAAGCCGCCATAACCAAAGCCCTGACGGGAAGAGGTGGTTACTGCAGGGCTCGATAGATTTTCGAATAAAGACGGCGCAGGTATGGGATTAAGCGGACTGTCTGCTGCGTCCTGTATGCAATTAGTATTGTTGTCTATGTATACTTTCCCTGTTACTGATGAGTACAAACAAGCCAACACCCAGAGGCTATCCTGCATATCAATATACCTGAGCGTATCTGATGGCACTGTAATCTTTAGAGGAAAATACTCATCATGCCAATAGCCCCCGCCTACAGGTACAAGTTCATCACCTGCACCCTGGTTACTTAAACTTACAGTAACATTCCATGGAGAAACGCCTGTAGCGTTGACATAATGGCCGTAAGATATGCTATTGGCGGTATCCACAATACGTAGTGAATCGCCGGTAAAAGAACTACTGATGGTAACAACGCCGGAACGGAAAGACCAAACTTCACAGCGGGTACTGTCGTGGCTCATGCTGTCTGAGACCACAGCAGTTATGCGCCCGGAAGAGAAGGTATGCGTAAAAACGCTCGAGGTGATTTGCCCCTGAAGGCGGCAAAAACACAAAAGAATAGATGCAAGCAATAAGTACTTTTTCATGCAGAGTGGTTTAGAGTGAGGTTGAACTTATATAGCTAAAGCAACAACAATGCCAAATGTTAACTAAAATACAAACACCGTGCATTACCCTGCAAAAAGTTTCCGAACGGTCGAAAAAGTTTTTAAACGGTAGGAATCATTGATGTATTGAGCAACTGTAAAGCCTGGCGCTCCAATATCCTAGTCCCAATAAATGAAGAAGCCCCGTCAAAAACAGGGCTTCTTCATTCAGTAATTCATCCCTCCGGCGCTTACCTCTTCACCTCAACAGCACTGACCGAAACCGTATTCCCGTTATTATTTACTTTAAGAAAATACACACCATTTAACACAGACGCAACAATGCTAACCTGTGCATTGGCGCTGCCTGTAGCCAGCACACCTTCCTGCACTTTCCTGCCGGTAATATCTGTAAGCTCATAAGAGCACGGACCGGTAGTGGCTGGCGCAGCTATGGTTATCATGTTGCCGGTTACGGGGTTTGGGTACACCTTTATACCTGCCGCACCAGCTATGGCTGGCACTCCCGCTGGCGCTGGCAGCCTTTGCACATTGGTGGTCACCTGGGTAGGCATAGTGTTGGCGCTGTCTGCGAATCTTACCGATGCCAGTGGCACTATATTGTCCAGCCGGTAAAAGCTCTGGCTGTATGTTTTGGTTACCTGGCCCTGTGTGGCGCCTAGCAATGGCAGCAGCGATGGCAGCAGCGGGTCGGTGGTAGTGCCATTAAGATAAAACGAATCTACCGTAGTGATCATAGTGCGCACCTGCAGCACATTTACATAGCCCGATGCTCCGCCGCTAAGTGTTTTTACCCTCATTTGCCCCCAGCCTATCACGGTGTCTTTTTCAGTAGAAAAACCTTTCACAGTGCCTGGAGTATGGAGAAATACAGGTATCGACGATACCACGTAAGACAGGAAGTAATTTATTGTTTGTGTGTACGACGACGACCACGAGCTGCTCATAGTAGCAGGAAACGCAATGACCGTGCGCGCAGCAGTAAAAACGTCGTTCTGCGTAGGTATGGTTATAGTGTCGCCGGCGGTACCTGTAGGGTTTGTAGAGCCCATTATGTCTATGCCATAGTCCATCAGCCCCGGGCTGGTGAGCGCCAGCTGTATATTACCCTTGTAGGCATAACCAAGAAAGCTGTGCAGGCTGCTGTCGGCAAAGGCGGCAGGGCTTGATGCTGGAATAATATAGTCCTGTATCACGGCCGTAGAGTCTGTCACCGTTGTAAGGTCCCAGGTGGCATTGGTAGCGGCCGCAAACGACGGGTACGTAGACGCAGCAGTAGTCACCTTCAAAGTGTCTGTGCCGATAGGAGAAGTAGGATAACCCGCAGCCGCAAGGTTGATCTGCGCACTAGCGCCGCCCCCGGCAACCACTAAAGCAGCAAGCAATAATAATAAATTTTTCATATAGGTAAAAGATTTCGTGCAAAGCTAATCACTTGTTTACATAAGACAAACAACTATTTGCAGTAATCGACCCGAACATTTAGGCCTATGACGATGTTGTGGCCGCTGCCGGTAAAATCGTTTTTAATATTCCCTGGCCCAGTTTCACAAGATCGGCCGCAAAGCCTATCTGCAACTGGAAAAAAGTATTTTTCTGGGTCTTGTACTGTGGTTTTACAAGGTTGCTGAAAACACTGTAATGCAGGAACAGGTTAGACGGATTAGTAGCCGTAGCCGATGTATTATAAATAATAAGTCCATCGAAATTAAAGTAGGGCCTGTTGGGTGTAGTGAGCGACGTACTATGGAGGGTGTCTTTATAATAATCGTTGCGGCGCACATATTGGTAATTGTAATCGGCATTTATACCAGGGCTGATGGGGTTTAACCCAAACACGCGCGCATTGAGCTCCATTTGAAAATTAGCCGTAGGCTTAAATCTTACGGTCACATTAGCTCCATACACAATGCTCATCACGCTTATATTATTGGTAGTGGAGTCGGTAACATTGGTGTGCAAAAAGGAGAAATAAGGATCCACATACACATTGCACAAATTATCTCTCTTCGCTCCGCCCCCTATCCATGTTATTATCGGGCTCATGAAGTTAATATTAAGGTTTGCGTATTGGTACAGGTCCAGCCGGTTCACATATTTGTAACGCGGTATGGTGTCCCGGTACGCCGTCTTGCCACTTGAATCCACATAATTTAGTGTGCCCGCGTTCGTGGAATAAGTAAGCTGGATAAATAAATTCCGGAACCACATGGTTCTGTCCATCCAACCCGCATTTATTTTAGGGCCATCTATTGCCCGTCTCGATAGCGGTATACTGCACCTGATATACGTTTGGGTCAGCGCTGCAGTATTATCGTCCGACAATCCTTTGGGCTGCGAGTATATTGCGCCCATTAGTGAAAATGGCGACGGATCAATATTACCAGTGATCATAAGCGGCGATGAATTGGTTATTAAATAATTGCTGGTAACGGTATCCAGCAACAAGGCCCTGTAGCGGTTATTATTCATGCCGGGCAGTGTCTTTTTAATGGTTAGCTTGTTTACTGCTCCCGTAGCTATTTTGTAGGCGTTAGAATCATCGCCATTCAAGTCTATTAGCCGGTATTTTTCGTCATCGTCACACTTGTCGTCATTTTCATTTACCTGCCATTTCACACGCTGATAGCCGGAAGAAGGTGTGATCGAGAACTGCGCCTGATCGTGTACCGCTGTTAAATTCTGGCCGGGCGAAACCCAGTTAGCAGCAACAAGTTTTACAGTGTCGGAATAATATGTTGTTGCGCCTTTAGTTGTTAACTGGCAGCGAAACTGCCGTGGGTACATGCCCCCACTCGTTTGTGTCGCCAAAAGCGAATTATTTATATGGTCGCCCGACGGGGGAAGGTTCACCCACGTTCTGCCTATAAGTTGCTGCCATTGATACTTATTGATAACAGCATTATCCGGAATGGTAAGAGTAACAGGAACCGATATATCTACAGTATCGTTTTGCGGGGTCATGCACCCGGCAACGGTGAGCATGACCGTGTCGCTATACCCTACAAGGGTGGCGCCCAGCGTATCTAGCGAGGCCATGCAGCGATAGCGGTAATTATTCATATAGCAGTAAGGGCTTATTACTAATGAATCCGTACCAATAAGGGTGTACACCGCATTCCCGGCTATCTTCATAAAGTTATTGCTATTATTAGTATCCACCTGCCATTCAAGCCGCCATTTGCCGGGGCTGCTAGCGGTTACCTTTAGGCCCATTGGCTGTCGGGGCACAGTAGTAGCTATTGCCGCAGGTGTAGTAGTAAAATTGATGCCTTGTGATGTAAATGCACTTAGCATGAATGCCGTCATCATGCCTATTAAAGACAGCAGTAGTGTTCTTTTTTTCATACCGTGTTTGTTTTTGTTGTGATCGTAATTTTTTGTTTAATCTTTCCGGGCATAAATATTAAACAAAACGTCGTAGGAAAACACGGGAAAAACACTGATAATTTGATGTTAATACCCGGAATAATATACAAATTAATATATGCGAAAATTGTTGGCCTACCGTTTAAATGCGCCCCTGCCTGGCTTCACAAACCATTTAAAAAAACAGACAGAGCCGCCATGCAGGCAGCTCTGTCTGTTTACGTCAGGTTGCATTATTACGCGCCCTTTTCGTTTACGCTTTCTGTTATTTTTTTGGCTATGGCAGCAGCGCTGGCTACCACCTGCCGTGCAGCTATATCGGCCACCTGCTTGCGCAGCTCTTTGCTGAAGAAGTTAGCGTTCATTGCAAAGGCTATGCCTGCCTGGAAGCCCGCTATCTCAGGCCCCATCGGGAAGTGCGGGTTGCCATCTACCATCGTAGCATAGTCTACCCACTGCCATATGGCGTAGTTATCGCTCGGCCGGTTTATATGCAGTGGCGCCGGTGTCTGGTATAGCGCCAGGTAGTAGGCATTGGTTTTTTGCCCTACCGCAAGGTCAAGTACCGTAACGGTTTCCGTGCCTGCCAGCGACTGCCACTTAGTAAACTTGTCCTGCACGCCAGCCGGCGTATATACCGTCACAAAATTATCAAACGCGCGCACCACCACACCTGCAGCCATAGAGTCTACTACACCATCGTAGTTGGCCGAGGTAGAGAGCGCCGCATTTACCGTACCATTTACCACAATGCTTACAAAATCATCGTCGATAAAAGTACCCGTGTTTATGTTGAACGCATCTATGCACACCGCAGGGTCGCCATTCGGGCCAGGGTTGCCCGGCTCCAGGTATATGCTCACCACATTTACCGGCACAGAGCCTACGGTTACAGACTGGATGGGTGTATTCGCAGCAAGGTCAGCAGCCGTATAGATCACCGCTCCTTCGTTGCCCCCGCCAATGGTCATTACAGAAAAGTTTTTGTTGCCAATTGAAGACGCCGGCGGAGATGCCGTATACGTATCTCCCGTACTCAGGCTGCTCACCTGTGGCGAGTAAAGATCTGTAAGGCCGCCGCTATGATGGCGCCTGCGGCCCGATGCGAATGAAAGACATACTTCGCGTACTGTAAGTGTTTGCATATGAAAAAGTTTTTTAGTTGCCTACTCTGTATCTGTTTTCGGCTTACCAGGAAGGCAAAAGTAGAACGCAGCCTTTCTTTTGAAAAGAGCTGATAAACGGTTTCTTTAACCGTTTATTAACGGTTAATAGCCAATAAAAGCTACTGATCTGCGAACATTCCAGCGATACACCGGCAGCAGCTACAGGCAAATAAAATAATTGACTACTCAAGTACACCACATGCACAGCTGCCCTCGTCCGCAAATGTTTCGCAAATGCACCGGCAGCGCATTTGCCACTCACGTCACACTACCACAATAATTCTTCGATTCCAGAAAAATAGCCGCCCCGAAATTCAGGGCGGCTATATAACCATATGCTTTCGTATTCGTAATCCTTAAGTCCGCTACTTCACCGCCACAGCCTTACTATGCTCCGCCAGCGCCAGGTGCGTTTGCAACTGGTTAATGCTCTCCAGCACAGACAGGTTTGAGTATATCTTCTCCATCTCACCCGGGTCAGTGCGCAGTATCGATCGGCTCACTATCTGCTGCAGGTCTGCATTGCCGCCCGCAGCCGTGTACTTGCCAAACGCCTGCCGCAAATTCTCCAGCAGTTGCACACCGCTGCCATTATTGGCAAACTCCGGCCCCAGCGATCCCTCCTTTAGCAGCAGCTGCGTCTGCTCATAGTCCGCAGGTATGCTCCGCTGCCCTATGGAGTGCTCCAGCACCAGGGCTTTCACCTGCTCACAAAGCGCATCTATGGCAGCTGCATCCTTACTTCCCGGCGTCGCCTGTAGCTGCTTCAGCAACAGCTCACCCTGCACATAATTATCCATCTTTATCTTCTGCTGAGATCGCGATGGCCGCAGGTTCACCAGCGTAAACTGCAGCCCTATCACACCCACCAGTATTATAGATACCACAATGGTATTCATCCTCGCCTCAGGCTTTCTGATACCGGTAAAGAAATACGCCGGCAGCAGCACAAATGCCGCAATGGCAATAGACGAAAACAGCAGCATATTAGCCCCCGGCCAGTGCTGCACTATAAACAGGATGGCAATAGAGAACATAGCCCCTACAGCACACCCCAGCGCCGCCACAAACTTATCGCTCGCAGCCTTCGCCTCACGGGCCTTCAGCAAAAATAACAACGGCAGGAACAGTAAGCTGAACGAACCTATGCCCAGCGTCAGCAGCGCACTGGCGCCCTGCCAGTACATAAATTTAAAAACAGAACCAGAGATAAATGCAAACACCGAAAACGCCCCGCAGGCGATCAATACCTTTCTCATTGCATAAAAATTTTTGTAGGTTAACAAATTGATGGTTTCCTCTTCTATCTCCCGTAGTTCCCGCCTGTAAAAGCGTTTCACCGTAGCATGGTAGAAGCGCTCAAAGTCATCATCCACTTTAAGCTCCTGCTCTATAATGCAGCAAATATGATCCAGGAGGTTCAACTGCAGGTCCTCCGTATCAACGCCATTACGTCTAATGTCGCTGAGGATATATTCTATCTGCTCATCAGTTATGCAGTACATTCTTACGCTGTTTTAGGTTGTATGTCCAGCAATAATTTCATTGTCTCCATAAAGTCGGCCAGCTCGTTCACCCGCTCCTTCGTCCGCCCCTTACCCGCAGCGCTCAGCTTATAGTACTTGCGCACCCGCTTGCCTATATACTCCAGCTCCGTCGTCACCATCCCCTCCTCCTCCAGCGCATGCAGCGTAGGGTACAGCGCGCCCTCCGTCAGCTGTATACGCTCACCCGTCAGCTCCTTCACACGCTGGGTCATCTCGTAGCCATACATCTTTTTGTTATCAGCCAGCAGCTTCAGCACTATGGTCTTAAGCGTGCCCTTTATCAGTTCAGAAGAGAATATCATACAGTATCTTTATTTGCCTAAGACAAAGATACATAAGAATTAGATGCATTGTACACCTTTGTAGAAAAATATTTAAGAAAGGGAATTTTATTTTTGTGCACTTAGCCACATCGCCGCCCTCACCGTCCGTTGTGTCACTCCCTTCAGGGTTCGGGTATCGCCTCCAGATAAAACCTGCAACTGCCAATGATCACTGTATTGCTACTGCACGCATTTCGTCGATCACACTCGCTTTATAGCTCTAACAACTTTTAGTGCCCCTACGGACAAAAAAAAAGTAGCATTACTGCTACCGATTTTACTTTCTATCATTATTAATATCAGCTTGCCATTAACAAGCTATATCTTTCATCATCAACTTTTGTTTTTAACTTATTGTAAAGATTAAAAAACTGATCAAATATATCTTTAGAACTATCTTCTCTGATCAAAATTGAATTCCGGACTGCACCATCTTCATCGATCTTATAAAGGTTTATACATCTCCTGTCAGCTTCATCAAGATATAAACATATAGACAAGCCATCTTCCATATATGTGTAACATACCTCTCCCGCTGTATTTAACCATTTCCCTGGAGGAGAATCAAGTAATAATCTGTATTTTTCAAATAATGTCTCTTGGGCGGTACTCATATTCTAATTTGACAAATTGCAGCTGCTTCCACAAAGATAGTATTAATATCATCTAATGTAGTGAAAAACTCCTGAAAGTTTGGTGCATTTTGCTGATTTAACATTACAGTATTTATTAGTACCTGATTGCTCCCGAGTCGGAGTAATAAGCCTCCTATATAGACTTTCTTATCAGATAGCAGGTTATTCCTTACATTGTACCAGGGCTTCTTTTATTCTGACAATGGCATTGTCGGCATCCTTATAATTTCTAAATGCCAGAGACAAATAGATCACCAAAAATATTGTCCTAAATAATATGTATGTTATTGCTGCCGCAAACTATGGTCAACCACCTTTATTGCGTAATAGAAATAAAACCTCCCAAAAGACAATCCGTAGAAGTCCAGTTACCGCTCAATGAATGTTCATCGCCGGTTATCGTTGCTTTCATACCATTGCAGGGGTTCATCCCAGGTACCTGTTCCCATGAATAAGGATAGTCAAAATTCAAAAGTATTGAGTTGCCATTTAAAGTGCCATTAAATCGCCTGATTGCATGAATTCCATCCCGAGTAAAGGCCATCTGGCCACTTATAACATTTCCACATTGAGCTATGCTCATCACGATATCCCAAGGACCACCAGAGTCGGGATTTGTAATCGCGCCTTTATAGGTTCCATCAAATTGTCGCTTTCCCGCAAAATAAATTAATGCATCTTGGTCATTCGTGGCAGATGCCTCGTAGGTCGTAGGGTCATCGGTAAAAACATATTTATAATCTTTTAGTTTTACCAAAATTTCTTCTTCGGAGGATGTTGGGAACTGAAGGGCAAGATTTCTTCCAACCTTGTTATTGTGCAAGTCCATAGCCTTCGCTTTCGGGTCATTGGGATCAAGACAATTGGTCTCATGGGCAAATCCCTCCACTTCAGCAAAAATCGAAGAAGTTCTTTTCGTCATCAGGATATTCCAGTAAGCATGTCTAAATGCATCGGCTTTACCATCTTCGAAGCTAATATCATTATCGCATGGATATTGCGTTCGCGCTGCCGTTTCTGCAGGCTCATGTGTACCATAAGAGACTATGAAGTCGCTAATGCCGAAAGGAGTATAGGCGCTAAACTCTGTCATAACACCAGCGATAAAAAATGCCCATTCAGCGCAAGAAAGTCTACGCCCTTTTTTCAGAGCGTCATCGAAGGCTGTCGTAGTCTTCAGCTGACCATTTGGATGAACCTTGACCCAATTAAATATTCCGATACGTAATGCCGTGTCGTTGTAGGCTAACGAAGGGTTTGCTGTTATGATCGAGTCGTAAGCTTTTAACAGTTGCTCAAAGGTAGGTGATGGCACTGCGTCAAATTCGCTTTTTGGAATAGGTCCAACATATTCTATGGCAGGGCTTGTTGTTTCCTTTTTAGAACAAGCATTTAATACAGATAGAAGGCCAAGAAGCAAAGCTGCGAGAATGAATTTAGGCTTTTTCATTGAAAGAGGTTTTATGTATGAGTTGAGGCTTCATCAATACTATGAAGAATTCAAACCTTTACCACCCGTTTAAACACGGTATTTCTTTAACGCTCTGTTAATATCCCACTTGCAAATGTCCACATGTGATTTGAGATTCGGGTGTTCCACTGCGGGGCGGCCTTTCCACTGCAACCAAAGACGGGACGAGCAAGAACCCGGATGCCGCTACTCGTAAATACTGTTAAGCAAAAATGCTAAGCGACTGGCACCTTTTAAACAGAGTTGCTTCAAAATTGGCACGCATCGTTTGTCGTAAGCGGCTTTATCCCAATTGACATCCACCTTGGTGGGTTGTTTCGTATCCTTGCCTATTACCGAGAGGCCTTTATACGCCTCCTTGGCAAATTGTACATTATCACCTACCCAAAGAGCCGGTAGCGTAGTAAGTTTATTTTTAGCAACCGCAGAGGGAGGATCGTATGTAGCATCGCTAAAATCGTTGTCCATGGCGGGCAAGGTTGTATCCCAGTAGCTGTGTAGTGCTTTACCACCAGTTCCTGCGCTGGTCAATAATAATATATTGTTGCCACCCCTGTCCGATTTTTGTAAAAGATTTTTACTGAGAATTTCATCCTTCCCAAAAACAAGCTTAGGCTTTGTTCCGGTGTTGTCAATATAGCTACAGGCTATGTGGAGCGGTTGATGCATATCACCTACTAAGTGGGTCAACCAGCGCAGCGCATTAAGCTTGCTGAACTTGGTGGATTTGTCCATCAAGATGTCGATGCACTCCATAGCGGTATGCACAATATCATCTTCTCTAATAAAAGCGGAATACACTCAAGTATCATATGCGGTAGTATCTACAGGAAGATCAACGAAATGCCATTCGTTTGTTTTAGGAAAGTCTTGTAAAAATTTCAATATATCCGCATCATCAGGCAAATGAGATGACGTGGGCTTAATTTCATCGGCCCAGGCAGCAATGTCTTCTAGTCTCCGGTCAAAAGGCAGGTTCTAACCCATTCTGTAAGCAACGCGGAACCTGGTAAACCCATGCAGTCCTTCGCCTACCAGCGAAGAAAGCGAACCGTGAGGCAAGCCGATGGCTGTATGGGCATAGGATAGTAAAAAAAGCAAACGCCGTACTGTAATGGTATGGATACGCCCACTTCTACTTGGTATTTATTTACGAAAAACTGGTAGGTATTTTTTAAATTTTGAAAGTAGATTGTTTCACTGGCAAACACTTTTAGTACAACCTACGTCTCATAGGACATTTCCCGAAAAACATTTCTGACGGGATTCTTAGGCAACCCACGCATTATTTTTTGCCTATTCAACCACGACTCTAGCAAATAATCTGCCACCCTTGGTGGTGGCAGACAATATAAATATTCCCGCGTTTTGAACAAGCGCAACGTTGGTGGCTACATTGGTAGTGACCGTAAACTCTCTCACCTCTTCTCCTACCATATTCGTAATGGTAACCAGTACGGGCTCCTGGATACCGGAGGATACCAGAAGCGTAAATATTCCATAGTTAGGATCGGGGAAGACTTTGATACCGTTTGATGGAAAATACGCTGGATAAACCTGTAGTTGGGCCTCGCATAAAGAGTCTGGCCGGATTTGTACTTTGAAATCAACGTGGGCAGTACCACAGCTATTTGTAACTGTATATACTATTGTGTCTATACCCGGCGATACACCGGTAACTATACCCGTTCCGGAAACCGCTGCAGCTGTATTAAGGCCGGACCATGCGCCACCTGCGGTACTTTCCATTAAAGCAATTGTTGAATCGGAACATACAGTTGAATCTCCGGTAATAATACCGGCTGAAGGTAGCGTGTTTACTGTGATAACTGATGTTGCGGCAGTTGTTCCGCAAATATTAGTGACAGCGTAACTAATTGTATCAGTGCCGGCAGTAACGCCCGTTACCGCACCGCCTAAAACTGTAGCTGCGCTGTTGCTGCTGCTCCATATACCACCTGTCTCCGTATCTGTTAAAGTAATGGACGCTCCCGTACATACTGTCGTAGTCCCTGTAATTACACCTGCGGTAGGCAATGGATCGACCGTAACTATTAAGGCCACAGCCATAGAGCCACAGCTATTGGTGACTGAATAGGATATTGCGGTTGTCCCTGCCGCCACACCCGTTACAATGCCGGTAGTACTGACCGTGGCTACACCCGCTGAAACACTGGTCCATATTCCGCCTGTTGCTGCATCAATGAGCGTAGTTGTGGAAAGTGCACACAATGTAGCAGTACCGGTGATAGTTCCGGCAACCGGCAAAGAATTTACCGTTACCAGCATAGTAGCAACGGCTGTACCACAGGTGTTGGCAACCAAATAAGACACAGTTACGATGCCACCGGAAATACCTGTTACGATCCCTGTGCCATCAATAGTTGCAATGCTTGTTGCGCTGCTAGTCCACATGCCGCCGGTTATTGCATCGCTCAGTGCTGTCGTCGCAAGGACGCATACCGTTGCGGCACCAGCGATCGTTCCCGCGACAGGTAAAGGATCCACCGTTACTGGTATTGCAGCCACCGAGGTGCCGCATCCGTTGGCAACTGAATAAGATATTGTTGCGATACCGTCGGATACGCCAGTTATCACGCCTGAGATATCCACTGTTGCAATGCCTGTTGTACCGGTGCTCCAAGTGCCACCTGCTGTGGCATCGCTTAATACCGCAGTGGCAAGGGCGCACGTGGCGGCGATACCTGAGATCGTTCCTGCAACGGGTAAAGGATTGACGGTGATCGGTGCTACGGTAACCGCAGCACCACACCCATTGACAACCGAGTAAGAAATAATTGCGCTGCCTGCGGCCACGCCATAAACAGTGCCTGTGCTGCCCGCCGTAGCTATGCTTGTCGCGTTACTGCTCCAGGCTCCGCCGGTTATGGCATCGCTAAGGGAAGCTGTTGCACCTGCGCAGATGGTGGAAGCCCCCGTAATAGTTCCGGCTACAGGCGCAGCTGCACTAACGGTAACTGTGAAGGTCGCGATACCAGCACAACTGCCAGTTGTCGCGGTATATTTTATTGTATCTACACCTGCTAATAATCCGGTAACAATGCCCGTGGAAAAACCAACAAAAGCATTTGAATTGGTCGCAGTCCATGAGCCAAATGGGGTGGCGTCAGCTAAGGTGTCGTGAGCGCCAACGCAAAGTACCGCGTTACCAATTATGGGCACTGAGGGTGTGACTGTTATCGTGATGCTGTCTGTGGCAGAACAGCCGCTGATGGATTCCGTTGCATAATATGTGAAATTAGTTGTTGCGGTGACAGTAGTCGGGTGCATGTAAACGGTATCGCGGTAGGCACCAGTGGTATAGGGCGAGGTATAGGACGAATTGGTATATAAATCCGTTGCCGGCGTCCAGGTAGCTGCGCCAATTCCGGTAGGGTATCCGACGACAACAATGTCATCTATGGCCCAGTATCTTGCCAGGCCGGTATTGTAGTAGAAACGAAGCCTTACATCGGGTAACCCAGCATAGGCCGCTAAAGAAACTGTTTTCGGAAGAAAGGGATGAATGCCAGATGCGAGGTCGGTAGGAGTAGTCAGCGCATAGTTTACAAGCGTTGTCCAGGTAAGGCCACCATCAATGGAAGCATCTATTTCCGCGCTGGTGTCAAAATAGTTCTTGTAAGACTGGCTGAAATACAATGCGGCATTTGTATAGCCCACCGTTGAGAAAGAAGGAGATATCAGTCTTGTTTTAGTAACGGAATGCAGCGCCCCTGCACCATAAGCATCAGCCAGTGCGAAGGGAGTGCTATCCGGGTTATGGTAAACGCCCTGCAAATTTGCATAATCATTAAGAACATCTTTCCAGCCTGCGTAGGCTGAATAGATGATGGCACTGCCAGTAGTGTCGACCGTCCATGGAGCTAATGTAGCATTAAAATTTTGGTTCAAAATGGTATCGCCGCCGCTGGGGGTACCATTACCGGTAATTATTATCCTGGTGCCGCTGCCGTTGCAAATGCCTGAATAAGTCGAAGTAATGCCCAATATCGGAGCGACCCTCACTGTAACTGTAATGGTTGTATAAGCCGTAACGTTGCCATTTGTTGCTTTGACGACAAATGAATCCGTCCCGATGTAATAACTGGTTGGTGTATATGTTAAGCCTGCGGGCGTGAGCACCCCGCCGGTGGATGTGGCGGAATATGATGCGGACACCGCGCCGTGAACCGGGGCCAGTATAACACTCCATGTGTTAGTTTCCCCTACAGTCGTATCGGTAATGGCTAACAGTGAATTGATAGCTACCGAGGCATTTTCGCAGGCTGACAGTGATTGGCTAGCGCCCCAGGTGAAAAAGATATTGTTTGGAGATGAAATCTTCCGGACAACATAATTGCCAGCGTCTGCTATTAACAGATTCCCGTCCGCATCAACGGTGATGACGGCTGGTGCATACAACTCCGAAGAGTCGGCAGGTCCGCCATCTCCCGTATACCCTCCCGGTACACCGCCCGTGCCGGCGTATCCTCCTGTGCCATTTCCGGCGATAGTCGTAATAATACCTGGTGGAGTAACTTTTCTGATCCTGTTATTTCCACCATCAGCTATGTATACATTTCCCAAACCGTCAACGGCAATACCATTAGGACCAAAAAATGGAGCGTCAGTAGCAGGGCCACCGTCTCCCGAAAACCCATAGGTTCCATTGCCTGCGATAGTATATATGTTGCCACTGGAAGCAACTATTTTCCTGATGCGTGCAACACCGTCGTTTACGTAAACATTTCCCAAAGCATCAACCGCTACATATTGCGGTCCGTAAAGTTCAGCTGCGGTAGCCGGCCCGCCTTCTCCCAGGTAGAATCCGGCCGTACCGGTACCTGCAATAGTTGAAATTATGCCAGTAGCCGCATCTACTTTCCTGATCACGTTGTTTACTACATCAGCTATATACAAATTACCGAATACATCAACCGCCAAACCCTGGGGGCTATTCATTTTCGCTAAGGTTGCCGGACCACCATCACCAGTGTAGCCGCTGCCAACGCCTCCAGCTACAATGTTACTAACGCCCCCGCTCACTTTTTTTACGAGGTCCATATCGGGATATGATATATAGAGATCGCCTGTTGCATCGACCGCAATGTTTAACACGTCGTAAGCTGGGCCATATGCCGGCACAACAGTGGAAATTATACCACTGGTATTTATTTTCCTTATTACACCGTCATAACTATCAGCTATGTATGTGTTCCCCAGGTAATCAAAAGCGATGCCATACAAATCAACCAGTTCTGCAGCGGTCGCAGGCCCGCCATCCCCCGTATATCCGGCAATATGATTGCCTGCAATAGTGGTAATGATCTTTGTTTGAGCCGCTAGCGATCTAGGAGCAAATAACAGCACAATTACCGAAAGGGTCATTGATATAGGTTTCATATTTTCTCAATTTAGAAGTATAATGAATCAACTACAACTCCTGTGTATTGTCGGTACGGCATAACATAGATGCTGACCTGCCCGGGATTGAGATCGCAAGTATATCTTTTGTGCAAAAGTATAGTAACAAATCCCCTTAAAAAAGAGTACAATTACCATTTCTGAAAAAGGTAACTATACGCTAACCGGGATCACTACCTATTTGTACTTTGTGCTAATATTTTGCTAAAAAAAGCGCATGCCAGGCAAGAAAGCACGTTTCGTTTCATATTTTATTTTTCTAAACCTGCTTGTTTTCATGAGCAATGATGGGTATACTCGGAGCCCGCCATCTCTTAAAAATGGCACGGACATTACGGCTCTTGATCTTTCTATAAGACGGGCAGCATACCTGCCTGATCCAGACAGGTCTATACAAGAACTAGACGTTTTAGCACAAAAGAGCGTTAAATGCGACTATTTCCTTGGTGCGGCGCGGGCCTTCCGAGCCGAAGGCGGCAGGTATTTTGATCTGGGTAACTGCCCGACCGCCTTTCTTTATTACAAAAAGTCGCTGCCCTATGCAGAGAGATCGGGTCTTAAAGACCAAGTCGCACGCTGCCATAATTGTTTTGCCCTGGTATACTTAACGTTAGGCAACTATACCGGGGCATCAGAAGAATGTTTCAAAGCCTTGGAAATTTTGAAAACAATCGACAGTTCCGATTATGAAACGGCGATAAGTATCTATACTAATCTTGCCAATCTCAGTGAGCATTTGGACCAGGGAGAAAAAAAAATTTATTACTTATCTCAGGCAGAGACCCTTATACGTAAATGGAATACGTCGCCTGAAATGATGATCATGAGTCTGACACCGATCCTTATCGGCAAGGCAAATTACTTCTCTGACGATCAAATGCCGGACAGCGCGATAAAATATTATGTAGAGGTGCTCGATGTGATAAAAGGACTTGGGGCTGATAAAGAAAGCGTGCGGCTATACGACGAAGCAAATGCGTATGTAAACCTTGGAATACTTTATGGGAAGATCTGTGATTGGGATAAATGCATTTCTTATAGCAACAGGGCGATTGCCATTGCGCAAGGCAAATATCCCGACGTTGTGGAATGTGGTTATTATAATCTTGGACAAGCCTTTCGTTACTTTAAAAAATATAAGGAAGCGGAAGACATTTTTTTGCAGGCTATAAAAATGAGCGCTGCAATAGACCATAAACAGCAGTTAGCTTTTGGCTATGGCTATTTATCAGATGTGTACCGAGATACTCGACGGTTTAAAAAGGCATTGGTCTATACAGATTCCATGACAGCCTTGAAGGACACGCTTGTCACCGTAGACAAAATCAAAACGATCAGACAGGTAGAAACAAAATATAACACCGCCGAAAAGGACAGGCAAATTGTACAGAATGAACTGTTGATCGCACAACAAAAAAATAAGATAACCCGTAAAAATACGTGGATTGGATTTATCGCTGTAAGTGTCCTTTTATTAGCTATTCTTTCTTTCCTCCTTTATCGCAATGGCCGTCTTAAACAGACAGGAATAATTAAATCTCTGAAACAGGAAAATACTATTGGTATATTAAAGGGGGTATTGCAAGGAGAAGAAAATGAACGAATTCGGCTTGCCAGGGAATTGCATGACGGAATAGGTGGTATGCTCTCGGCCACAAAAATGCGCTTTATGGCATTAAGACATGATAATGAAAATCTCGTTAAATCACCGAGATACCTGGAAGCAATGGGGCTGTTGGATATTATGGGTGATGAGATACGTAAAACCTCGCACAACTTGATGCCCGAGGTGTTGTTGAAACAGAACCTCGCAGAAGCTGTGCGCACGTATTGTAATGATATTCAAACGGGAACAGGTCTGCAAATAGATTTCCAGTGCTTTGGTGATTTCGGAAATCTGCCGAATAAGTTTAAACTGAATATCTATCGGATCGTACAGGAGCTGTTAAAAAACATAGAGCAGCATGCTAAAGCCACTTATGTCGTGGTGCAATTAATGATGCTGGAAGCTTACTTGACCGTAAGCGTCGAAGATAATGGTACCGGGTTCAATGCAACTGAAACAAAAGACGGCATTGGTCTGCATAATATTAAAATCCGGATAATGAGCCTTGAAGGGCATTACACGCTGAAATCCGAACTAGGAAAAGGCACGACGATATATATTGAGGTAGGGATACCCTAATTTGTAGCAGTGAAAAATTAAGGGTAGATTTATCTAAATAAGTTGCTTTGAACATGCATTTACAGATTTATGATCAAAATAGCCATAATTGACGATCATCCGTTGGTAATAACCGGATTACGGCATATTCTCGATGGCAGTGCAAACACCGAGATCACCGGCAGTTACACGAAAGGAAAAGAATTGTTGCAAGCAATAGCTTGGGAGCAACCCGATGTGATCCTGCTAGATATTCAATTGCCGGGTCAAACAGGAGATGAATTAGTGGATATCATCAAAGGAAAATATCCTGGAATAAAAATATTAGTACTCACAAACTTTGATAATGTCTTTTATGTAAGAAACATGATAAAGAAAGGCGCAAACGGATATGTGCTGAAAACCACCAGTGAAGACATACTTCTTGAAGCCATAACAGCGGTATATAAAGGGGAAATGTATCTGGAACCAGTGTTGCGCGAAAAAGTATTGTTGGACAACCTGCAAGTTAAAAATACGTTTACCATTGAGCCTGTAATTACCAGAATGGAAAAAGAAGTATTACAACTTATTGCCGCCGACATGACCAGCCAACAAATAGCCGATAAGTTATTGCTCAGCAAACGAACTATTGATAATTACCGCCTCAGCCTGTTGATGAAACTTGGCGTAAAAAATCCAGCCGGGCTGGTTAAGAAGGCAATACAATTGGGATTAATAGATTGATTAGTTGTATTGTCGATTCGAGCTTTCTAGGATAGCAATTGTCATTCCAATGAAGCTGAAGATAGAGATAGCGCAATGATTATGGCGGAAAACATAGTCGCAATCCTTTTGGGAAATGACTCGATGTATCACGTATGAAGGAGTCCAAGTATCACAAAGACATCAAACTGAAGGGCGATCCATCAGATGTCTTAGGTTATGGCAAACTGAAATAAAATTTCGCAGCCTTATCTGCTTCAGCCCACACAGCCCTACCATGCTTCACGGAGCCAATCGCCCCTCATGCTTATTTCCTTTCGTCGGTAAATAAAAGTCCATCCGCTGTCAAGATTTGTGCTCGCCTGCATTGCCGCCGTCTGCGTTTCGGATTTTTGCTAACGAAAGGCTACCCGTATTTCATGCCGCGCAAAAATCCTTCACTGTGCAACCTGGCGCTATCGCGCTTGACAGATCGCTCCAGTCGGCGGCTCTCGCAGGAAACCCGCTTTGCTTGGTTTCCTTTCTGGCGAGCCGTTTCGTATCGTACTGAGTGCAATGCAATATTGCAATCAGTAGGCACACGCACCACTGAAGGCTCCTTTACAGGGCTCATGATACCATGAGTAGCTTCTGTATGAGAGTGAAAATAACATTCGTCAAAAATCAAATTGACTCCTGTAAAACCGTTCCCAATCCTGAAGAGATTAAGGGAGATCTAATCTATCAGGTACATAATGGCTTTCTTATCTATGCCTTAATTAAGTCGCAAAATGAGCAACAAGCGAGAGAGAAAGCTGATGAATTAGCTACGCGAGTGTTGAAAACGCCAAGCCCTAAATAATTGCTCCGAATTTGGACTACTTCCGCCCTATAGCTAGAATAAGCTGCAAATGCTGTTTATGGATTACTTTCAACAAGCAGCACTTCCGGCAAGGTAACTGGTAGAATCTTTCTCAAAACTTCGCAACCTTTATTGAATCTTATCTCCCCTTTACAACTTCGCATTTTGCGTTTGCCAAGTGCATAGGACAAAGCTGTTTGTTTAATTCCTCAACAATTTCTTTCACGCTGCGAAGTTACTAAATAGCCGACTCCCACTTTTTCTTTCAGTAATGCATTACTGTCAGATTTTTGTAAAAGAATCAAACTGCTCCCCGGCAGCAAAGGTATCGGCCTGTTCCAGAAAGGACAAGGTCGGCGCTCCGTCTGCACTGCGCTTGTAAATGCGCTAGAACAAAATCTCCACGCCATCGAACTTTTGACTGCGATCTCTGTTGCGGTCGTATTTTCTTCTGCACAACCTTGCTCCTTTCCTCCACAGCCCTAGTTTCTCGTCGCCATCGGTTAGCTGTCATGAAGGCGAAGCCGAAATGCTTAACCTTTTAAAGCAAGAACCACATGGCAAACACAATCCAGCTATCCCGCCTTATGCGCATATCGTGGGATATACAGAAACGCAAACAAAAGACACGCTCAAAAGCGCTCACCGCAGCGTGGGCTATCCTTACCAACGAGGAGTTAACAGTGCAATATCTCACACGAAAATTAAACAAGAACAAGGCACTCCCGCATCATGTAGAAAGCCAGTTTGGGCTATTCAATCAGTAACCAATTTTTAATCATAAAAAGCAAACAGAATGGAACAGATCACCGGACGAATCGTAAGAGACGCACAGATTAAAAAGACAAATGACGGCAGAGAGTTGGTAGCCTTTACCGTAGCCGTAAATGACCGCTACAAGCCGAAAGTAGAAAATTCTCTAAATTGCGATAACTAAACAAATATGAAGAACTATTGAGTAAATAAAACAATTTTGAATTATGATTAATGAAAAGAAAATAAAATACATTTTGCTTTGTGGATTAATCACCGCAATAATTCTAATATAAAGGTACAACTTTGCGGATCATAGGATAGCACTCCCCCACTCCCGTTGTCTTGCTGATGCGGAAGCGAATAAGTCAGGCCAAATTCCCATTTTTTTTAAAAATATATATGAAATTGAAAAATATCTATCTCTAACCCAAGGTTTTCTTCATCCGCTACGTCTTTATATATAACTTAACCTCTTTGGCCAACATGAGCAAAAGCAGCTTCTTTCTTATCCTTACAGTTTTGTGCTTTGCCGGAATTCACTGCCAGGCACAGGTAATTACTACTATAGCTGGCATAGGCACATCGGGCCTGTCGGGCGATGGCGGCCCGGCTACTGCGGCGGCGCTGGCAGAGCCATATTGTGTCGCCACCGACCACGATGGCAATGTATACGTAGGCGACTATGGCACCGCCAGGGTACGCAAGATAAGCAGGGCGGGCATCCTCACCACGGTAGCAGGCAATGGTACATTTGCCAATACAGGCGATGGTGGCCCGGCTACTGCTGCCAGTGTATTTGGCATACTTTCCATAGCCGTGGATGCAAGCCATAATTTATATATCGTGGATGGGGATAGCCGCGTAGTGCGCAAGGTCGATGCTGCGGGCATCATCAGCACTTTTGCAGGCAATGGCACAACGGGCTATTCCGGCGATGGCGGGCCCGCCACCGCAGCGCAGTTCAACTTCCCATCCGGCATCGCTTTCGATGATGCCGGCAACGCATACATCGCCGATGATTTTAACCAGGTCGTCCGCAAGATAAATACCGCGGGTATCATTTCTACATTTGTCGGCACCGGCATAGCGGGGTATTCCGGCGATGGCGGTGCGGCCACTGCAGCAGCGCTTCATGTGCCAACAGCGGTAGCAACCGACCATAGCGGCAATGTGTATATTGCCGATGGCCTCAATAATGTGGTGCGCAAGGTAAGCCCGGCGGGTATTATACATACCGTAGCAGGCAATGGCGCACCAGGGTATAGTGGCGATGGCGGCCCGGCTACATCGGCATCCATATCCGATGTGGTAGGATTGGCGATTGACCCCCTCGGTAATCTGATCATACCAGACGGGGGTAACAACGTAGTGCGCAAGGTCGATGCCGCGGGCATCATTACCACTATTGCCGGCAATGGCTTTGGCGCTGGCGGCGGCACCTTTAGCGGTGGTTTTTCCGGCGACGGCGGCCCGGCAGACTCTGCACAGTTGAACGAGCCAGACTGTACTGCTTCTGACGCCATTGGCAATATGTACATAGCAGACCATTACAACAGCGCCGTTCGTAAGGTCTCTGGCATATCCGGCAGCAACCATATTTGTATAGGCGATTCTGTTATTTTCCATCCACAGGTTACAGGTGGTGTATGGGCTTCATCCATGCCTGGTATAGCCCACGTCAACCCCGCATCCGGCGCAGTCAGGGGCGATGCTGCCGGCACTGCGGTTATTTATTATTCCATAGGTACCGACACGGCTACTGCCACAGTGTATGTAAATGCATTGCCTTCTGCAGGCATCATAACAGGCACCCACGACAGTGTATGCATGGGCACCATCATAGCCCTGGCCGACACAGTGGCTGGCGGCATATGGTCGCTAGCCAACGCTAACGCAACCATAGCTGCCAGCGGCAAAGTAACCCCTGCACTGCCGGGCAACGACACTGCGCTCTACAAGGTCAGCTATACATGCGGCATTGCCATCTCCCTTTACCCGTTTACCATGATCAGGGCCGATGCAGGCACCATTACCGGGCTTCACACCATATGCGTAGGTGACACCATTACCTTTACAGACAGCGCCCCCGGCGGCGTATGGACCATTGGCGATCCCACCACGGCCAGTTTCGTAGCCCCCGGCGTGGTTCGTACCACAGCCCCTGGGTTTAACGAGGTAGAGTATACCGTTACAACCACCATTCCCGGCTGCACTGCTACCGCTTTCTTTGACTTCCATGCAGATACCGGCATCCATTGCACCACCACAGGCATCTCCAGTGTTCCATTACACAGCGGTCAGTCGCGCATCTACCCAAACCCCTCCACACATACACTGTACGTAGAAATGACCGCAACAAATGAATGCCGCAACATCACCATAAGCAACATGTATGGCAGCACAGTATACACCACAACAGTAACCCCAAACACCACCAAAGCCGAGCTAAACCTCTCCCTGCCACCCGGCATTTATATGCTGAACATACAAGGCAATACCACCGCAGAGCTGCATAAGTTAGTGATTGAATAAAGGGTGCTACGTAGCAGTCCCACTCGGCCACGAACGTCTGCTACCCTATAAAGGTATCTTTTTTGCAACGCGATCGGTAAATGCTCCGATATCTCGCCCACTCGTACGCGAATGTTTCGCGGATGCACCGGCAGCGCGTTTGCAACGCTCATTAAATATATCACCCAAAGGAAATACAAAGATGTTCGGCAACCGGGCGCAATAATTAAGATTTTGCAAACCATGCTAAAATCATTAATTTAGTGGATAGAGAAGAGCTATGATAAAAACAACGACTAATAGACAGATTAAGACAATTGCGGAATTTTTTGCAGGTATAGGACTAATGCGGGCAGGATTTGAAAAAGCGGGGTGGACAACAGTCCTTGCTAATGACATTGATCAGACAAAACGCCGTCTTTATTTAAATCATTTTGATGACACCAACACCCATTTTATTCTTGAAGATATACATAAATTATCTCCAGATATCATTCCTACTGTAGACCTTGCGACAGCATCTTTTCCTTGTACCGATCTTTCATTGGCCGGCAAACGGGCAGGATTGCAGGGAACGCAATCATCTGCATTTTGGGGATTCATCAACATATTGGAAGGTATGAGCCATCGTAAACCACCGCTTATTTTACTTGAAAACGTTGCGGGGTTTTTAACATCAAACGGCGGACAGGATTTTCACGACGCATTGACCGCACTTAATGAGCAAGGATACGCGGTCGACACATTTATTATCAACGCTGCTCACTTTGTTCCTCAAAGCCGTGTGCGGTTATTTGTCGTTGGTAAACTTACTGGTGAGCCAAACCGGAAAATGAAACATCGTTTGCCCGAAACTGAAATGCGGCCTGACAAACTCACAAAATTTATTTATGATCATCCTGAAATTCATTGGGATATTAATAATAAAATGCCTGGCTTGCCATCTATTAATAATAATTTAGCTGTGATAGTCGAAAAAATAAAAAAAGCTTCTCCACTTTGGTTTGATAAGAATAGGGTTGAATATCTTTTAAATCAAACGTTCGAAAGGCATCTCCTGAAAATAATGGAACTTAAAGATGGAAAGTCATACACTTACCTCACAGCTTTTCGTCGGGTTAGAGAAGGTAGATCTATGGCAGAAATACGCTTTGATGGAATTGCAGGCTGCCTGCGTACACCAAAAGGTGGTAGTGCCCGGCAAATTTTACTGGAAGTAGGAAAAGGTGAAATAAACATCCGGCTCTTTACCCCAAGGGAATGTGCCCGGCTAATGGGTGCGGATGATTTTAAACTTTCGGGCACTGTAAATGAGGCCCTGTTCGGTTTTGGAGATGCCGTTTGTGTACCAGTGGTGACATGGATTGCGGAAAATTATCTAAACAAAGAGTTTTCTAAAATTATTGGCTCACCACAGCAAACACTACAGTATGAAACTGCCTGAAGAATTTACAGAATGGTATAACTCTCTTAAAGTTGTTAAAGCAAACAATGGCCCCGCAAATGGAAGTATAGCTACCGCTCTGGTTGTTTTAAACCGCTTACAGGAAGACTATGACCTTAACTTTGATACTCATGTTGCCGAGGGCGGCATGCAAATAAAGGGAGCAAGCGGAGGCGCAGTTGCCGCAATTCTTAAATCATTTGGCGAAGAACGACCATTTGCAAAAGAAGGCGGCAGAACCAACCGTGGCGGTCCTTCAGAAATCCGATCTTTGCTTAACACTTTGAAGAAGGTAAAACTCGAAAAGTATGATGAGCAAAAAAGAAATGAGGTGCTGCAAATGATGAAATCTTTTCTTGTAGACAGAGTAAACGATTTTCATAATCGTCAGAAGATAAAACTAACATTTAACCCTGCTCACTCTACATGGCATTTTATCCACAATTTATTGCGCGAGGCAACAGCAGAAGGCAAAGCGGGATATGTAGCGCAACACCTGATTGGTGCAAAACTACAACTACGTTTTCCCGACATTGTAGTTTCCAATGAAGGTGGGAGTACAGCAGATGCTCAGACACAACGGCCGGGAGATTTTCTTATCGGCCACACAGCATTTCATGTCACCGTTGCCCCCATGCAACCTGTATTTGACAAGTGCCAGCACAATATCAGGCAGGGCCTTAAGCCTTTTCTTTTAGTACCAGACAACAAATTAATTGGCGCAAGACAAATAGCCGATCAAATTAGCGCTCAACAAATAGCTGTTGAAAGCATAGAATCATTTGTCTCTCAAAATATTAACGAAATCAGCACATTTAACAATGATAAATTGACAGCAAGTCTTAAAGATTTAGTTGCTCTTTACAATCGGCGAGTGAATGAAGTAGAGACAGATAAATCACTAATGGTAGAGCTACCTTCAAATCTTCAATAAATGCCGGATACTTTCTCTAAAGATGAAAGACGTGCCATAATGAAAAAGGTAAAAAGTAGCCATAATCAATCTACGGAGCTTACACTCATAAAAATATTTAAGGAACTAGACATTAAAGGTTGGCGCCGAAATTATCCTGTCGTGGGCAAGCCAGACTTTGTGTTTCCACTGAAAAAAATTGCCGTTTTTACTGATGGGTGTTTTTGGCACGGCCATAATTGCAGGAATATTACTCCTAAACACAATTCAGATTACTGGGAAAAGAAACGTCTGCGCAATATTGCCCGAGATAAAAAAGTAAACGAACTTTTTATTCAACGTGGCTGGACGGTGCTTCGCTTTTGGGAGTGTGAAATAAAAAAGCAAACAATCGATTTGGTAATGCTGTTAAAATAAGCTGTTAATCACTTCACTGCTCGAGTCCGAAGTCCTGTCCGTGCACAGCCGACTCGTGTCCACATAATTGAACCAGTCTTCAGACTGGAATACAAAACCCAAACCCGTGAAATTCCTGCAATCCATCTTAATCCGTGATTCAGACCCTAGTACAAAAGCAAATGTGGCACCTACCTTTCGGCAAATACCACATCAAAAAAACACTGGCTTAATAATAATTTACTGCGCTGCAATAACCTCTACATCAAACGCCAGAACAGCGTTTGGGCCAATGGCGCCACCTGCACCCCTCGCTCCATATGCAAGGCCCGATGGCAGGTATAGCGTTGCGCGGCTGCCTTTGTTCAGCAGCGCCACGCCTTCATCCCATCCTGCAATTACCTGGTGCTGGCCCAGGTTAAATGTAAATGCGTTACCCGCAGGCTTGTAAGTGTCCTTCTCCATGTTGCCATCAAAGCGCTTACCATCCAGGGTATAACCATAGTAAAGCATAGTAACCGCCTGGCCACGTTTGCAATTGTCCCCGCTGCCCGGCTTGTTAATAGTGTAGTACAACCCGCTAGGCGTTTTGGTAGCCTTAATGTGGTTCTTCGCAAAGTAGTCCTGCAGTACCTTGTCATCAATACTAGCCTGGCTCTGGCCAAATAATTTGCCTGCAAACAGCAAGCAGAACACTAATACCGATACGCTTAAAATGCTCTTCATAATTTTTTAGTTTGTTGGTTTTAAAATTAATGGTCTGTTCAAGTGATCAAACAAAAGTAATGTTTTCAGTGGAATAGCATAGGTTCCTGCGGGTGCAATTTTGCACTTAGCCACATCACCTCCCTCGCCGTCCGTTGTGTCACTCACTTCAGGGTTCCGGTATCGCTCAGACTGCCATGTCGGTTTGTGCAAGCCCCTACTGGATCTCAGTCTTTAGCGAAGCGATGATTGAAATCCAGTAATAGTACGCCGGTCTACCAATGAACACCACTGTTCGGAATTTGCAATTCCGAACCACATGGTTGTGGACTTGCAATCCACATAAGTACCACTGGCGCGGGCCTGCAGCCCAGTCCCGCGCACAGCCGACCCGTGTCCTCCAAATTGAACCAGTCTTCAGACTGGAATACGCAACCCAAATCCGTAAAACCTGTGCGATCCATTTTAATCCGTAATTCAGTCAACTGTCATGAGCGCCAAAATTTAAAAATGAGTATGGCTTAAATGTCCAAATGGTATTAGATCATGAAAATCAAGGTTCTCATTTGAATGCCACACATTAACTTTGCGTCAGCAACTTAATTTCATCGGGGCATCTCGCTCCAGTTTCCAAATCACCGGATTTTCAAATTGCATTCATTTTCTGCTCCGTGCGTTCCTCCTCTTCCAGTTGCTTAAGGTACTGGAATTTCAGGTGGTCGTAAAATGAGTGTTTGTCTATCACCAGTGCTACTATGCTGGCTACCATCCCGGCCAGCATCAGGTGGAAGATCACGTTGTGGCGGTCGGTCATTTCCAGCACCAGTATGGCGCTGGTAAAGGGGGTGCGGGGTCACCCCCGTCAGAAAGCCCACCATGCCGGCCAGTATCAGCAGGTTGCTGTTGGTAGCTGCCAGGTCGAACCAGCCCGCCATCATAGCGCCCACGGTAGCGCCGGCACTCAGCGCCGGTGCAAACACACCTCCGGCCACTCCGGTGGTAAACGACAATACAGGCCCCACCACCCGCAGCACGGGTATATACCACAGCACCCGCTTATGAGCGGTAAATAATACAGCGTTCATCAGGCTTTTGCCGGAGCCCATTACATCTGTGCTTATGCCCAGTGCTATCACCACCATTGCCAGCGCGCACACCAGCAGGAACAGCATGTTCTGGCCACCCGTAAATCCCCGCTTCCACCGCAGCACATACAGTATCACCTTGCACATAATGCTGCCTAGCAGCCCGGTTACCAGCGCCACAAACACCACCCCCAGGAATATGTAGCCGCTAAGGTTGGTAACATCCGGGTAGCCCAGGTACAGGTACGGGCCCAAAAAGTACTGCGCCGTAAGCCCCGCTATGATGACCGCCGAAAACAGCGCCGTGCGGAAGTATCGTATATGTGTCCTCGCCAGTTCCTCTACCGCAAACACTATGCCCCCTAGCGGGGTATTAAATGCAGCTGCCAGCCCGGCGGCCGCACCGGTCACTATCATGTTCCGCCGCGATATTTTGGGCCAGCTATCCGGTATCCACTGGTTTACCTTCCGGAATATAGAGCCGGCTATCTGTATAGTTGGCCCTTCCCTGCCTATAGCCCCGCCACCCATAGCCACCAGCAGGCTCGATATTACTTTTACCACTATCACCTTCAGGCTTAGCAGCTTATATACTATATGGTTGTCTTTGGGTGTGGCAAGGTCTATGGCTGCCATTACCTGCGGTATACCACTGCCCCGCGCATAGGGCGCAAACCGCTTTACTATAACGTAAGAGATAAGGAACAGGCACGGTGTTACCACAAACAGCCACCACCTGTGGTGCTCAATAATATAAGCGGTAACATGCTCAGCCCCGGTAAACAGTTTGGAATACACCACCGCTGCCAGTCCGGTTATCAGCGATGCTATCCAAAACGGCAATGCCTGCAGCACGTTATGCTTCAGCTTCTCGTTCCGTATGTTCTCAAACGCCCTCTTTACAAACAACCTTGCACGGCTATGGTCGCTCATTGATGATAAATAGGCCGCAAAGTTACTCCATTTAATACCACCCAGTCTCCTTCGCATTACCGATATATAGGTATTAGCCGCAACTCAATAGATAACTCCTTGTCATCCACTTAAAAAAATAATAACATTACAGAATATCATTTTTATCAGAGCGGCAAAAAGGAAGCAGCCTGGTGCCTTATAAATACAAACCTGCACAAAAACATATAAATAGTATGCCTTGCATAGGGCATGGTTTTTAAGACCACTGGCGAAAACTATTCTATGAAATTTATTAAGACAAAGGGCACCTATGGAGAAGAGGTGGAACTCTATTACGAAGACCTTGGAAAAGGCAAACCTGTTGTATTCATTCACGGATGGCCACTGAGCCAGGAGATGTGGGAATACCAGGTAACAGAACTGGTAACACAGGGCATCCGCTGCATCACTTACGATCGTCGTGGTTTCGGCAGGTCTGGCAGGCCGCTGGACGGGTATGACTATAACACCCTGGCCGACGACCTGAAGACAGTACTTGATCAGCTGGACTTGCAGGACGTAACCCTGGTGGGCTTTTCTATGGGTGGCGGCGAGGTAGCCCGCTACTTCGCCAGGCACGGCGGGGCAAGGGTTGCCAGGGCTGTGCTCATATCGTCGGTAACACCATTTATGCTGAAGACCGACGACAACCCCGAGGGTGTGGACGCCAGCGTATTCGACGGTATGATGGAGCAGATGAAGAAAGACCGCATGGACTTCCTTACCGACTTTGGCAAGCAGTTCTATGGTGCATCGCTGCTCAGCAGCCCCGTAAGCGACCCTTACCTGCACCACGACAGGGCGCTGGCTGCAAAGGCATCACCCATTGCCACCCAAAAATGTGCGGTATCTTTTTCCCATACCGACTTCAGGGCCGATATGGGCAAGATAACCGTACCTACCCTCATCATACACGGCGATGCCGACAAAACAGTGCCTATAGACGCCAGCGGCAAACGCACCGCACAAATGGTACCCAACAACCAATACCTGGTATACAACGGCGAGCCACACGGCCTTTTCTATACCCAGAAAGACAGGCTGAACAGCGACCTCATAGCGTTCATTAACTCATAATCATATCCACAAATTATCACCAGCAAAAAGAACCGGGGTTACTCCCGGTTCTTTTTGCTGCAAACAGCACAAAAAAAACCGGGAGGCATGAGGCCTCCCGGTTTCAGTATTAAAAGCTGGTGATCTGCTATTGCTCTACTACTACATGGAATACATGGTTCTCAGCGCCTGAGCTAAGGTTCAGTATATACATGCCGTTGGCAATGCTGTGATCAAGCTGTATTCTTGTATTGATCTCACCGTTGTGGGTCATCACTTTCGTTTTGTACACCACCTGGCCTATCATGTCTGTTACTTCCAGCGTCACTTCAGCGTCAGCAATAGTACCTAATGTACCCTTCACTGTAAACTCGCCCTGGTTAGGGTTTGGCGCCAGCGATATGTTGCCACCTGCTGTTACCACTGGTTTCACACCTACGTTAGTGCTGCCGGTAACAATTATGGTATGAGAACCGGTCAGCGTACCGCAAATGCTGTGGTTGATCACTGTGCAGGTAACCGCATCACCATTTACAAGGCTGTAGCTGTAGAACACTGGGCCTATAGCGCCAGGCACTTCGATACCGTTTACAGCCCACTGGTAAGTAGCAGAAAGGCCTGGGTTAGTAACCACTGCGGCAAACGTATCGTTATACACAGTACCATTCAGCGTAGGGCCGTAGGCTGCAACTATATCAATAATAGGAGCTGCGCTAGACTCAACTGTCAGGCCTATGTTGTTGCTGATAGCCAGGCCGGTATTGCAGAGGTAATTGCTGTTCATAGTTACGAACACCACATCGCCATTAGCTGGTATGTAAGTATAAGCATCAGCCGCCGATACCGGGGTACCATTGACTTTCCATGAGTAAGCAGGATCAGTGCCGCCGAAGACAGGCGTAGCAGTGAAGGTAAC
>JABDHF010000007.1:0-98 GCA_013285595.1 Bacteroidota bacterium | reverse complement strand
TGTCGTTAGGGCTAACCGCTATGCTCACCACCGGAGTTACAAGATTTCTTACAGTCATTGTTACTGTACCGCTTGCTGTAGCAGGCGATGGGCAAATT
>JABDHF010000006.1 GCA_013285595.1 Bacteroidota bacterium | reverse complement strand
GGCAATACTTTCATTTTTCACCAACGCTACAAATCCCCACTTATTACAACCCAACCACGCGACATCTTCCTCCCCTTGGGGAGGGTCGCGGTGGGGCTTCCATAGCACAAAAAAACAAGCACACCCGCTCCCCCAAAAACACCCTCAAACCATTGCCAGGCAATACTTTTATTTTTAGACCACGTTCAATAATTTCTATTTACCGCAGCCGGTACGCAACACCTCTCTCCCCGAACCTGCCCTGAGCAGAAGTCGAAGGGGGGAGGGTCGGAGAGAGGGTCGTTAACGTCTGAAATACACCCTTTTAAATGCAATACTTATCTATTATTCTTCTAATTGCTTATTTTGCACCCAAAAAGCAACTATGACAAATTTGATCCGGGTGGTATTATTATGTTCACTGCTCTCTCCCTTCGCTGGCCGCGCCCAGCAGGTAACCGAAGGCGCAGTGAAGATAGGCAAGGTGGAGAAAGCAGGTTACATAGCGGTAAGTAAATACAGTGCTGATGAAGTAGAAGACGTAATAGCAAAAAAACTCACCACTGCAGGCGTCACCAATCCCAAAAAGAAAAGTAAGTTCTATACGTATAAAGACATCTCCTGGCCGGCCATAAGCCCTAATAAGATAGACCTGTGCTACAAGGTTCAGAAGAAGAAACACAGATCCACTATTTATTTTGTGGTATCAAAGGGATATGATAATTATGTCACAACAGCATCCGACGGGATAACCAGCTCAAACATCAATGGTTTCCTTACAAGCATAGATGGGCTGGTGCTGCACAACCAGGAAGTAGCCCGCAAAGAAGCCGAAGTAAAAGAGATGAACGACAAGGTGGAGCAGGAAAAGAAAGACGTGCAGAAAGCCCAGAACGACAAAGATAAAAAAGCAAAAGAGCTGGAAGACCTGAAACAAAAAGGATAAGCCCTGGTTCAAAGCGTCATTGTTTGATCAGGGAGTAGCTGCAACCCATACCTCGCCATCTGCGAATACCTCTTTTTTCCAGATAGGTACTGTTTGTTTTAGTGTATCTATGGCGTAGCGGCATGCGTCAAAAGCCGCATCGCGATGAGCTGCCGATACTGCAATAATTACAGGTATCTCCCCTACCTGCAGTATTCCCGTGCGGTGATGAATGACTATATGCTGAACCGCCCATTTAGCTAAAACAGCCTCAGCAATTTTCCTCATTTCGCTCAGCGCCATTTTTTCATATGCCTCAAATTCCAGCTGCACCACGGCCTTTCCCTTTGTTGCACTGCGCACCGTACCTATAAATACATCAATCCCCCCGCATTCCGGCCACATCACCTGATCTATGCAGGCAGTTACGTTTAAAGGCTTATCAGATATTTCGATGCTGATCATTCAGTAAAATTTTAGCCTCCGCTTACCGGGGGTATAATGGCAACTTCATCTCCTTGTTTTATGATCGTACCGGCATCTGCATACTCCCCATTTACCGCTATCATAAACGACTTCAGTAGCTCCAGCCGCGGGTATTGCTGCACCAGCATTACCCTGATCGTCTCCGCAGTTACTGCCTCGCCAGCTCGTAAAGTAGCCGATGCGCCTCCCAATATTTCTTTTGCCGCGCCAAAAGCCAGTATATCGATCTCCATCATCATTATTTCCACGATTAGCCAGCTCAAATTTACTATAAACGCCTCGTTATATCCGTCCAGCTTGTTATTTGTCAAATTTAAGTTATATTGCTATAGTTGTATAAAAGAATAAAGCAGGATATTTGCTACCCCATCAAGATCTCATGATATGAATACCAGATCAATAATTATCTTTTGCCTCGCAGTATTAATGGCCTCAAATTCATTTGCCGGAAAATATTGTTCCAAAACGTACAAAGGGCCCGCTGCAGGTGCGCGAACCACTATTGCAGACCCCGCAGAAGATGATTATGACGTTAAGTATCTTAAGTTTAACCTGCACCTTACCGACACCTCTACCTACATATGGGGCAATGTAGCTACCACAGCAGTGGTAACAGCCTCGTCACTAACAAAGTACGTTTTTGAGCTGGATACCACCATGATCATTGATTCCGCAAAAGTAAATGGCATGGTGTTGCCCGTCCTGGAAAGTGGCTCTGTAAGATCCATATCCCTGCCTGTCATTTTTTCATCAGGCGCGGTTTTCACAGCCCAGGTGTTTTATCATGGTACCCCACCCGTCTCGTCTGGCTCATTTTTTAATGGCATGACACTTGGCGTTACTGGCCTTGGTACAAAAGTGCTCTACTCCGTAAGCGACCCTTACGTTGCCAAAAACTGGTGGCCTTCAAAGCAATCTATTACCGACAAAATAGACTCCGTAGATATGTATGTTACTGTGCCCACAGGCCTGGCCGATGGCAGCAATGGTTTGCTGGTGAGCGTAGATGCCTCATCAAACCCCGGCTATAGCACATTTCACTGGCAAACGCATTATCTTATCGATTACTACCTCATCTCTGTTGCTGTAGCCAATTATGCACAGTATAAATCATACCTGCACTTTACCGGCAGCGCCGATTCTATGCTTATCCACAACTTCTTTATAGATACCACAACGTTCAACCCTGCCTACAAAGCCAACTTCGATAGCATAGGGATGATCATTGACTACTATTCCTCGTTATTTGGCAGGTACCCATTCTGGCGGGAAAAATATGGTGTTTGCTACACCACACTACCCGGTGGAATGGAGCACCAGACCATGACCACAATAGGCACCCCTACTACCGATGTGATAGCCCACGAGCTTTGCCACCAGTGGTTTGGCGATCATGTAACGTACGCCACCTGGGGAGATGTGTGGCTTAGCGAAGGCTTCGCTACTTTTTCAGAGCAGTTGTTCCTCACTCACTTCTGGGGCCCGGCCGCAGGTCTCGCACACCGGCAGGATCTGTTAAGCTCTGCCCTGAGTTCAACGTGTGGTGAGTTATACGTAACAGACACCAGCTCAGCCACCACTCTTTTTGATTACCCTACCGTGTATGCAAAAGGGCAGGGAGTGGTCACCATGCTAAGGTACCTGGCGCCCAGCGACGATATCTTTTTCCAGGTATTGCGCAATTATCAAACTACCTATGCTTTTGGAAATGCCAGCACTGCAAACCTGAAGGCTATTGCAGAGTCGCTATATGGCTTTAATCTCGATACTTTCTTTAACCAATGGGTATATGGCAAAGGATTTCCCAGGTATAAAGTCACATGGGACCAGGTGGGTACCAGTGTGGTCGTAAAGCTCGTTCAGCAGGCGTCTTGCCCTGCCACAACACCACATTTCAGCACACCACTGGAACTGCAACTGCACTCCGCATCAGCCGATACAATAGTGAAAGTATATAACAGCCTTGATACCCAGGTATTCACCTTCGACTGGTCGCCAGAAATGGCATCCGTAATTCTGAACCCCGATGTATGGACAATATGCACAAAGGTGGGAATGATAAAACAAGACACAACATTAAGAGCCCTTTTAAATGTCCAAAGCCTGTTTGCAGAAAAGGCAAAAATATACCCGAACCCATCTAAAAACAGCTGGGTAATAGAACAGCTGCCACAAGATACAGGGCTGACACTGACCGATATGAACGGCCGTATTTTATGGAGAGGCAAAAGTAACAGCTATGGCATTGCCCTGATACCCGGCAATAATCTGCCACCCGGCAACTACCTGCTGAAACTCAGCAACGGCACCCATTCAGATAGCATAAAGCTGGAACACTGGTAATGGATATTCCAGCGAGTCGAATTGGAGCTGGATAGAAAAATTAATGCCCTTTGCAGATTTAATTAGCGGGGTAGCGGTGTTTTTAGTTCACGCAAAATTTTATTCGCCTTATCAAGTTTCTTTACTGCAAACCTGCTATGCTTCAAATTACTAAGCTCTTCACTTGTTGTGAAAGTAATAACCTTATCAGAAAATAGGCTTGAAGATTTTACCCCTTTTTTCATATTACAAAGTTACAATTTTTCGCTTAACTAAAAAGCAGAGACCTCTTTGTTCTTTTCGAATGGGATTATTGTTCCATCGTCAATACCGTAAATATTAAACAAGACACTTAACTCTTCTATATTTAGCCCAACAGCCATTCTGTATAATCTATTTCTTTCTTGTGTGCTCCCGCTAAAAAATACCCAGTGAGCAGGGAATTTCTGAGTGTAGGACTTGATGACATCGACTACAGTGGCTAATATTTTATTCCGGTCGCCATTATTGCTAACAACATAATCGTCAATTTCGCCGTCTTCATTTACATCACCAAAAGAAAGATTATAAACTCCGGTCATTTCAGTAGGAGTAAATTCTATCCGTTTGTTGATAGAACCACTTTTACCTGTACTTGTAAAATCAAATATACTATAGTCTTTACTAGCTATTAGCCCGGTATATACTTCGTACTTCATGAGCACTAAAATAATAAAAATGGGCAGTCCAATATCTCTTTAGAAGCAGCCTTACTAAGTCTTTCTTGAATACTGACTTATATGATCTTTTTCGCCACAGCCAGTGTTTGCTCACTATACAGCATTTTAATCAGCCCGTCTGCCAGTCCTATCTTGGGCACATATATTTCATCGGCCAATGCCCAGCGCATTATGGATATATACAACTGCAGGGCGGGTACAATTACATCGGCCCTGTCGTCCCTGAACTGGTATAGGTGCTTCCGTTCGTCGAGCGGTGTATAGCTAAGCTCTTTGTAGTAATCTTTCAGCAGGTCAAGGGTAAGTGGCCGCCCTTCCTTTCGCTTGGAGATAGAGAATATCTTGTTGATATTGCCCCCGGTACCAATAGCTTCCAGCGGCTGGTAATCACGCACATAGGTCTTTATGTACCATTTCATGTGCTCCCACTGCTCATCGCTTACCTTATTATGCAGCAGGCGAATAGTACCTATATTAAATGACTCTTTAAAAATGGTATGGTTTTGGGCAAAGAGTGTCACCTCGGTACTTCCCCCGCCTACATCAATATACAGGTAAGCTTTGTTGTCACTCAGTTTCTCCGCAATATGGGTCTCGTAAATGATATTGGCTTCCTCATGTCCGCTGATGATGTTTATTTTCAGCCCTGTTTCCAGCAATATCTCCTCCAGTATCTTAGGTCCGTTTAGTGCATCGCGCATGGCAGATGTAGCGCATGCTTTGTAAGCTTCCACATTATAAATGCTCATCAGCAACTTATACGCCCTCAGTGTCTCCAGCAGCTTTTTCTTTTTCGCATCAGATACTACGCCATTATCAAACACATCAAAGCCTAACCTCAACGGAATACGAAGGAGGTTGAGCTTAGTAAAATCAACAGACCCGTCTTTATAAACCGAGACTTCACTTATCAGCAGGCGCGCTGCGTTAGAACCTATATCAATAGCAGCAAGGATCACTTATGGTAACTTTTGTTTCTTAAATATTTATAAATGGCCTCCTGCGAGCGAACTTCGGGCGTATTTTCATCTCTTTGCACATATTGGTTGGTTTGCTCATTATCTAATATACGGCCTTTCACGTTCTCGGCAAGCTGTATATTTAAAATATCTATCAGCTCCTTCTGTATCTCTTTGTTATTTATGGGGCATGCCGCTTCTACACGGTGATCAAGATTTCGCACCATCCAGTCTGCCGACGAAATGAATACCTGTGGGGCGCCACCATTGTTAAACACAAACACCCTTGCATGTTCCAGGTAATCATCTATAATGCTAATGCCCGATATATGCCCTTTAAATGATTTCTGCTGCGTATATGCACTGCAAATACCGCGTATGATCAGCTTTACATCTACCCCTGCTTTTGCAGCATCGTACAGTTTCTCTATCAGCACAGCGTCTACAATGCTATTAAGCTTAATTATAGCTGAAGCCGGCTTCTTTTTCTTAGCAAACGCTATCTCTTTGGTGAGTAATGCCAGCATCACTTTTCTCATTGTCACAGGCGATACCGGCAATGTCTTGCAGTTTTTCAGGTTCGACACCTTTTTCACTGGGTTCTCAAGAAAATCGAATATCCTGTTTACATCTGCCAGTATTTTCCGGTCAGTGGTCAGCAGGCAATGGTCGCCGTAATAGCGGGCAGTATTTTCGTTCAGGTTGCCGGTAGAGATAAAGCCATATTGCTTTATACGGTTAAACTCCCGCTTCTTTATGATGCACATTTTAGCATGCACTTTCATATCGTGTATACCCAGCACTACCCTCACTCCTTCTTCTTCCAGTTGCTCTTTCCACCTCATATTCGCTTCTTCATCAAAGCGGGCGCGTAGCTCCAGCACCACGGTTACCTCTTTACCATTACGCACTGCATTTATCAGGGCGTTGATCACCTTTGAGTTCTTTGCCACCCTGTAGCAGGTGATCTTTATGCTCTGCACATAAGGGTCTATCGCGGCCTCGCGCAAAAGATCTATTATAGAATCAAACGAATGATAAGGCAAATGCAGCATCACATCCCTTTTCTCCAGTATGTCCATTATGCGGCAGGGCTGCTCTAGCAATGGGTGAACAAATGGCTGGTTACGTACTTTAATGTCCTTAAAAATAGATGCCGGAAAATCTATAAAGTCTTTGAAATTATGTATCCTACCGCCTGGTATCAGGTTATCCTTCTTGGTAAGGCCTAGCCGGCGGGTAAGGTAGTTAAGCAACGTAGGGTCTATCTGCCTGTCGAACACAAAACGCGTGGCGCGGCCATGCTTACGGTTTTTCAATCCCTTTTCCAGCTCCGAAATTATGTTGGTGTTCACATCATTATCTATATCCAGCTCGGCATCTCTTGTTACTTTAATGATGTAACCCATAAACCTGTTAAACCCAAAAGCAGCGAACAGGTTCGGCAGGTTAAGCCTGATAATATCTTCGAGCAGTATAATATCGGTTTGTCCTGCCTCCGATGGTAATATTACAAAACGGGGCACCACCTTTGTAGGTATCTCTATAAGTGCATACCGCTGCACCATAGACTCCTTGGTATTGCCCAGCACACACGCCAGGTAGATAGACTTGTCGCGCAACAGCGGAATGTGCGGTATGGTTTCTATCATCAGTGGAATGATCTGCGTGCGTATCTTTTCGTCGAAGAGGCGCGATACATATTCCTTTTGATGTTTGGAAAGCTGCTTCTCGTTTTTTATAAATATGCTTGCAAGCTCCAACTCCTTTATTACATCAAGGTAAGTGCTGTCAAATTCCTCTTGTTGGGTAATTACTGTCTGCTGTATCTTTCTCAGTATCTTATCCGGGTTGGCTTCCATGTGCATTTTGGCCGACTTACCCAGTAGCACCATTTTATTCAACGCCGCCACCCGCACACGGAAAAATTCATCCTGGTTATTAGAAAATATACCAAGAAAACGCAGGCGGTCATGTATATGATTAGTAGTGTCCTTTGCTTCCTGCAATACCCGACCGTTAAATGCCAACCAGCTCAGGTCACGGACTATTGTTTGTTTAGTTGACTTTATCATGGGGAAAATCAATACGTTATATTGGCCAAAAATACGCCCATTATCATAACACCGGTGGTAAATGAGGTTGGTAAAGAAAAGTTCACAATTTCTTAATACGGTCTATGATAGACGTGGTAGAATAGCCCGCTACAAAAGGAATGATCTCTACCCTGCCTCCATTATTGATCACATAGTCTGCGCCTACTATTTTATCTATTGTATAATCACCACCTTTTACCAGCACATCGGGCTTTACCAGTTTTATTAGCTCCTCCGGGGTGTCTTCGTCAAACAGGCATACAGCATCCACGCACAGCATTGAAGCCACCTGGAATGCGCGGTCTTGCTCATGCGTCAAGGGGCGTTCCGGCCCCTTTAGCCGCTGCACAGAGCTATCTGTATTCAGGCCCATGATGAGTATATTACCATGGCTGGCAGCCTCTGCAAGCAACACCAGGTGGCCATGATGAAGAATATCAAAGCAACCATTGGTAAACACCAGCTTTTTGCCAGTGGCGCGCCATACATTACACTCCCTTGCAAGCGCTTCGCGGCTATATATTTTGTGCTGTATCCACTGTAATTTTTGCATTTTTTCTATTGTTATAAGGATGGATGGACAGAAGGGATATTACCCCAAGAACAATAATAATACCAGTCTGCACCGCCCAGGCTATCCAGCCAAATGCCTGCGCCGGCACATCTGCTATATTGTATACAGCCAGTATTTGCGCCACTAGCAAAGTATATAGCCCTATGCCACCGGGCGTAATGATCATACCCACGCTACCGTAAACCAATACTACAAGCGCTGCAAGAATGGATAAATGATGCGTATCGGGCAGGCTCTTCAACCCTATATACACCTGTAGTGTGTACATGAGCCAAATGAGGACTGTGTAACCCATGAACTGCCACCTTTTTTTCATGTGCAGGATGGACAATATGCCATGGTTCATTTCTTTCATGAAGCGGCCAAACTTCGTGTCCCGGTTCTTCCTGTAAATGATGATACTGGCAACAATGAACAGGATAAGTGCAAGAATAACGCTGAGCACCACTCCTTCGTGGCGATGTATCTTATTGCCGAGGTCGTGCATTTTTGTGCCTACATAGTCATTGATCCACTGAAACTGGAGCAAAAAGGTGCCTATAGCAATAATTATAAGGCACAGGATATCAAAAGCGCGCTCGGCCACAATAGTGCCTATCATTTTATGGGCGGGCATCTTTTCGTACTTAGCAAGTACCGTGCACTTGGCTACTTCACCGGCGCGCGGCAGCGCCAGGTTGGCAATATAGCCTATGAGCACGGCAAAGGTGGTATTAGCCACTCCTGGCTTCATGCCGGCTGTTTCCAGCAGGTAGCGCCAGCGCAGGCCACGGAAAAAATGCGACAAGAACCCTACAATAAAAATAGGAATGAGGTATAACCCATGAATGCTTTTGATAGCAGTTACCATTTCTGAAGTCTGCGCGGGTGAGAGCTCGTGCAGCATGTGGTAAACAAGGTAGATACCCAGCCCCAGGAAAATACCGTATTGTAATATGGTCAGCAGGGCTTTTTTCATGATCTTATAAAGATACTACCGGAACATCATAAAATAAATCCAATAAATCTAACTGACATATCCGCCGGTTTATGCAGATCTGGTTTATTTACAGGCTGTTATCTTCCTTGGGGAATATAATAGATGGCTTGAATTTTTTAGCTTCTTCAAAGTCTACCAATGCATACGATATCACGATAACCGTATCGCCCACAGATATTCTCCGGGCTGCCGGGCCATTCATGCATATCATACCAGAGCCCCTGGTGCCTTTTATTACATAGGTTTCCAGGCGTTCGCCATTATCTATGTCCAGCACCTGCACCTTTTCATTTTCTATTATGTTGGCTGCCTCCATCAGGTCCTCGTCTATGGTAATGCTGCCTATATAGTGCAGGTTTGCCTCAGTAATTTTTACCCTATGGATTTTAGACTTTAATATTTCTATCTGCATAGCGGCGCAAAGTTAGTTGATTAGTTGATAGATTGATGAGCTGAAAGATTATACAAAAAATAAGAAAAAGATAATTTGAATGGCCCACCGGCAATCTTAACTGAGGATATTTATAATGCAATACCATAAGTAATGTTAAATAAGGTTAAAAGGAGTAATGTGTAATAGTTTCCTTATTACTTTTATAACATGCAGGGAACAAAGAAGATCAATTTGAAATGGATAAAGGGCCTTATGCTCTTCAGCCAGGTACTATTGCTCTTATTTACCGCACAGTGGCTTTACAGCCAATATAACGACCAGCAGGAACAGTTAAAAAAGAATCTTACCAAAATATTTACCGATGTGCAGCAGAAGATCACCGACTCTTTGCTGATCACACATGTTATTGACCCGGCACTCATCAATGCAAACGCTACCCCTGACTGGCGTACCATACCACTAGACGAACCTTGCAAAGAAGAGAGTAAACCAATAAAGCTATCTCCTCAGGGCCTTCACCGCATTTTAAGCGGTGTAAGCACCATAACCGGCAGTGAAGAAAAAAGGCTGTTTCGCATGGATACTATCGTATTCAACGAAATGTTCACAAGCGTAATGCACCAGAATGGCCTCGACTTTAATGCACAGTGGATCAACAGCAATGATAGCGGGTCAAAAGGCAGCAGGGCAATATTTATACAAAGCAATTTCTTTACTAATGCCAATGGCGTAATCATTAATAACTACACCTGGTATCTCTTTTGGAAATTAGTGCCACAGTTTTTCTTTGTGGCTATCCTGCTAACGCTCACTGCCACGGCATTTTGGGTAATGTATAGAAGCCTCAAGGCGCAAATAAAGCTGAGCCACATGAAGGATGACTTTATCAGCAACATGTCTCACGAGCTAAAGACCCCCATTGCTACCGTGAAGGTTGCCCTCGAAGCGCTTAACAATTTTAATATTATCGATGACCCAAAGTTGAGCAGGGAGTACCTAGGCATGGCCACGTCAGAAATGGACAGGCTGGAACTGCTGGCTACACGGGTGCTTAATACATCTCTACTTGAGTCAGGAAAAATATACCTGCAGCAGGAAAGCTACGACCTGAAAAAACTGGTGGAAGAAGTGCTACAGATCATGCAGCTGCGCTTCCAGAAACTGGCTGCGAAAGTTTCTTTTGAAGCTACGGGCAGCAGTTTCCTTATCCCTATGGATAAACTGCACATGCAGGGTGTACTGGTAAACCTGCTGGATAATAGCCTTAAATACGGAGAAGCCACTATAAATGTGCATATTAGCCTGGCAGAAAATAATGGTATTGTGCAGCTTTCATTAAAAGACAATGGGCCTGGCATACCGGAGGAATATCGTGAAAAGATATTTGAGAAGTTTTTCAGGGTACCAACCGGAAACAGGCACAATATAAAGGGCCATGGACTCGGCTTAAGCTATGCTGCCCAGGTAATGCGCCAGCACAATGGCAGTATAAACGTAAATAATATAGCCACAGGTGGCTGCATGTTTACCCTTACTTTTTAGTAATTGTTATCCTGGCTGGAGAAGCCTTATATCTTCCGCATAAAGCACCTACCGGTAAATGAAAAAGAAAGTACTGTATATTGAAGACGAACCATACCTGGCCCGTATAGTAAAAGATACCCTGGAATTAAGAGGCTATGAAGTAATGCATAAAAAAGAAGGCACTAAAATAATGGAACTGGTAAACAGTTTCTCACCCGATATATGCCTGCTCGATGTGATGCTGCCCAATATAGACGGCTTTGCGCTTGCCAACCACATCCGGAATATAAACCCAAACATACCCGTCATTTTTCTTACCGCAAAAACGCAGACCGATGACCTGGTAAAAGGATTTTCATCAGGCGGTACAGACTACCTTAGAAAGCCATTCAGCATGGAAGAATTGATAGTGCGCATGGAGAACCAGCTGAAAATAATGAGCCGCGATACATCGGCGCTGCAATCGTTACCCGATGAAGTGAGCCTGAAACAGTTTAAGTTTTACCCCGGCAAATTTGAATTGCATACTCCCACAACTGTCATTAAACTCTCTAATCGGGAGTCGCAGATACTCTCCGTTTTATGTGCCAATATGAATAGCGCCATTGATCGCAGGGAGTTATTACAGACAGTATGGGGAGATGATTCATTCTTCAACTCCCGCAATCTCGATGTATATGTGCGGAAATTAAGAGGCTATTTCTCCGGAGCCGATGGTATAGAGATCGTAACACTTAAAGGCAAGGGCTATCATTTTGTAGTGTCGTAGCTGATAAAGCTTTTGATACTCCATACATACTTCCATTAAATCATTAATTATATAATTAATTAAATACGATCAATCTTTATGATGCTAAGCAACTGCTTAACAACTCATAAACACGAAGCTCAAATTACGCGGAAATAAAAGCCAGTAACCGCTTTATAATTGATTGAATTTAATTTGGATACTTCGCTTCTTTAATTAAATTTGTGACATATTTAATTCACTAAAAACAGAATTGTGGCGTACGAAAACAAAAATTTTGCAGAAAACCGTGGTGGCGATAGTCGTAATGAAAGCTTGTATAGCAAACGTATAAAAGCAGGTAAAAGAAGAACTTATTTTTTTGATGTAAGGGCTACCCGTGGCAACGATTATTTTATAACTATTACAGAGAGCAAAAAAAGATTTGACGACAATGGCTACGATCGCCATAAGATGTTCCTTTACAAAGAAGACTTCAATAAGTTCCTCGCTGGCCTTACAGAAACGATCAACTATGTAAAGACCGACCTTATGCCCGATTTCGATTTCGATGCGTTTAACCACGACCAGGAAAATGAAGAAGGTGCAGTGCTGGCATCATCTGAAATTACCGAGGCAGTTGAAGTGCCTGAAGTGTCGGCGGTAACAGCGCTGAACGAAGGTGACAATGTAGACGACTGGAAAATATAACACTACTCATTTCATATATAGCCTTTGCAATGTACTGTTGCAAAGGCTTTTTTTATGCCTGTTTACTCAGGCTTACTTTTATATTGCGGGCTATAGAGAGCAGGTTAGAATAAAGGCGTTTATGTAATGGCAGATTATCTACAGTTGCAGCTTCGGACGTCGTTTTTATAGCGGCCATAACCTTCTGATATTTTTCAAGGCATACCTGTATACTGAACTCAGCCTCTGCCAGTTTTCTCGCTGTTTGCTGCCTTATTCCTGAAGGCCTGTTAGCCAATTCATTTATTTTACTCACAGCATCTTCTATGTCGCCTACTGTGAATGCAGACAAACAATCAGCAGCTAGCGGATGATACTCGTAATCCTCAATACCGCTCACACGTGTACCTACGACCGCACAGCCGGCGGCAAGCGCCTCCATCATAGCTATCGGCATACCCTCGAAATCTGATGTCAGCAACAGTATATCTGATCTCGACAAACAAGCGCTCACCTCTTGTTGCGACAACCATCCTGAAAAGGTAACATTTCGTGTAAGTCCGTTTTCTTTAAAGCTGCTTTCCAGTGAAGGTCTTGCTTCCCCGTCTCCAATTACGGTTAGATGATAGCTTACATTTTTGCTAGTGAGCAGCCTACATATATGCACAAGGTCTCCCGTTCTCTTCTGGTAATCACTCACCCTGCCTACATACACCAGTTGCAATACACTATTCCCCGAAACACCATTGGTTACATCAGGTAGGTTAATACCACAAGGTATTGTAGCTAGATGCGCCTTGTCAAATTCAGGTACTCGCTTTTGCGTATTCTTATTCACGCGATAGGAAACACATACCAAAGCCGCTACCTGCCTGCAGTATTTTTCAGCCAGCAAATAATATTGCTCTTCATCAGCATGGAGCACCCCAATTATTGGGTAAGATCTGTATAGCGAAACCGCTGCTTCCCATACTGCTGAATCATCAGATAATACAACCGGCGTACCCACAGGCAACTGGCTCAATTGCTTACTATATACATAAGCACGGTATTCGTTTGTGCCAAATTCAAACTCGCTCCCAGCGTTTGCTTTCAGGATATTTATAGTACTGCTTTCTTTGGCAAGCAATTGCAGTAACGTTTCCCGTCCTTTTGCAGAGTAAAATTCTTTAGTGGGTTCAACCGTAATAAAATAAACCTCAAAACCACTTTTAGCAAAAGCAATAGCAGCATCAGCCATCCAACGCGTGACACCACCCCTGTGATAAGGATGACATAAAAATGCTATGCGCTGTTTATTGCTCATTTATAAGGTTGGCGTTAGATCATAGATGCGTACCATTTCCCAAAAGAAAGTATGCGCCAGATGGTAAAGTCAAAAGGTATTTTGCTCTCTATCATGTCGGCACAAAAGGCTCTTACTTTCACAGTATCAAACATTGCAGGAAGGAGCTTTAGGGCTTGTTCCACACCTTCCACAAACCAGTCTTTCCCCTCGCCTTTCAACCATACTTCTTCCGGTGTCACAAACCCCATCTTATCTTTTCTGTTCTCAATTGCTGGTGGTAGTATGCCACGCATGGCATCTCTCAGCAACACCTTTCTTACCCCACGTTTATAAATATAGTACTCTGGTAAGCCCATCGTAAACTCCAACAGCCTGTAATCAAGAAACGGCGTTCTCGACTCCACGCTCCATGCCATAGAGTTGTGATCTTCGTAGCGCAGCAGTGCAGGCAATGGTTCTTCATACAATTGCCTGAACAGGTTTTCCTGTAGTGTACGTGCAGGGGTATGATATATAGTTGCCGACGCCGGTGTACTTAGCCAGTCGATGGTCTGTTGCTTCAACTTTAGTTTTTGAGGCAATACACTTGTAAAACCTTTCCCAAAAGTTAGCTGCATAGCGCCCAGCAAAAAACCGTATGGCCAGGCGCCATTGTTCTTTTTAAAATCCCGCGCCTCATCATATAACGATACCAGCCGTGCCTTACCTAGCAAACCTGCATATAGCGGCAAAGTATTCCCGCCATATCCTGCAAGTTGTTCATCGGCTCCCTGCCCGTCTATCATCACTTTAAGGCCTGCCTCGTTGGTAGCCTTAAACACCGACCATTGGCTAAATGCCGAAGTACTGCCCACAGGCTCGTCCTGGTGCCATAAGAAGGCATCTATTTCCTGTTGGAGTTGTTTAAAACCAGGAAATACTCTATGGGCATGAGCATTGGTTTTCTTTATAACCTCCTGTGCAAAATTCCACTCATCATATTTTGCATTATCATAGCATGCCGTCACGGTTTCCTGCCCGGCATACTCGCCCTTTTTCTTCAGCAGATCAGCCGCTATACATACTATGCTCGATGAGTCAAGTCCACCCGAAAGGCACGATCCGACCTTAACATCAGACCGTAACCGTAAGCTTATAGCATCAGTAAGCAGGTTCCTGAATTGCACCACAGCTTCATCATAGCTGCCACTCCATTTTGCGGGCTTCAGTGTGTACCACTTCTTCTTTTGAAATGTGCCCGCATCTTTCGATAAGTCTATATATATGTAGTGTCCGCATGGCACATGCTTTATCTGCGTATCAAAAGTCGCTTCGGTATGGTCGACCGCACCTGTAGCAAGAAATTGGCGAGCAACCACCTCGCTCATACTTAGCTTATATCCGGGAGCCGTTCTGATCTGCTTAATTTCGGAGGCAAAATATATAGCGTCGTCACTTTTATAATAGTACAGCGGCTTCACCCCGAATCGGTCCCTTACCGCATACAGTTCATTTTTATTATAGTCGAGCATCACAAAGGCAAACATGCCATTGAACTTATCGAGGCACTTCGCGCCCCACTCAGCCCAGGCATGCAATATAACCTCTGTATCACAGGTGGATAAAAACCAATGGCCGAGCCTTTCCAGTTCTACCTTAATTTCCAGGTAGTTGTAAATTTCTCCGTTATAGGTAATCGCCAATCCCGCTTTCTGATACAGCGTTGGCTGATGGCCCGCAGGTGACAGGTCTAATATCGACAATCTTCTATGCCCAAAACCGACTTTAAATCCGGCATCTGCCGCCAGTTGCTTATATTTCCAATGATCTTTTGTGCTGGCAGCGGTATCATCTCCAGCCCATATTTCAGGCGTTTTGCCCGGCGTCCATGTAAGAAAGCCTTCGTCGTCAGGCCCGCGGTGTTTAATGATGTGCGTGGCGTCCATTAGATGTGCGCCCTTGCTTTTACCACTTAAATTAACTACAGAAAGTATGCCGCACATGGTAATTTAATGGAATAAGCCGATTGTTAATGATTTACAAAGGTAAAAGTAAAACAAATAGCCATACTCCCATTATCTCCGGATTTTGGCTACAGGCTTACAATTTATAGCAATTTTAAAAAGCCTTATTTTTACACCTTCGTTATTTAGCATATTCCGCATTCTCATTAACCAAAACCATTTGCCGTAAGCTATCCATGAAGGTCTTAGCGCTCACACATGCTCATTTAAACCCGGAAGGCCTGTCGCCTGTTTCCTGTGAGCGGGCTGACTCTATTGTTGGCGCGTGGGGAGAAAAGCTCAACTGGGATATTGATGTAGTATATACTACAGAAACAAAGTGGCGGGGTATATGGCCTGAGGGAAATGGACTGAAGATCAACATTCTCCGGGAAGATGCTCCCGACAGCTTGCGGATAGGGACAAAGCAGCTCTTTTCAAAGACCTTGCAAAGCCTGATCACCACGAAGCATTTTACTAAAGCCGCGTCATTAGTCAAAAACCGTATAGGGAAACGCATAGGGAGCTCACTTGCTAAAAAAGGCTTTGCACTACCGCATGATATATTGCTGGCAAAGAAGTGGGGCATTTACCTATCGCAATCCCAGGCTATCCGTAATAAACAACATGACTTTATTTTTGTTTGCGTAGGGCACGGTGATGAGTACCTGCTGCAGACTGCCTTAATACTTTCGCAGAAATTGCACATACCTATGATCGCAGACTTCCGCGATCTTTGGAGTGAACACCATGTACCCGGCAGATTCACTGCCAGGCAACGGCAGCAGATACACCGGATAGAGAAGAAGCTGCTTGTAAATACCGTGCTCATCAGCGTACCTCAACAACATATGGCGACGCTATTGAAGGAATGGGCACCGGCACCGGTTTACCAGCTTACGCATAGCGCTTATGTAGATGAGCACTGGAAAGATGGGCATGTGATCAGCAATGAGTTTACCCTGCTGTATGCCGGCAAGCTGTATGCTGATGGGCCTGGATTGGAAATGCTTTTGGAGTTGATCAAAAAGCTATCACAGGCACAGCTGTTTAAACCGGTCAAATGCCGCTTTTTCGTTGATGATACCGAGACATTGCAACGACTGGCAGTCCGTTACGGTATTGAAGACAACATATCAATTAATGGCTGGGTATCGCCTTCTGAATTATGGGGCAATATGCGCAGCGCACACTTACTGGTAATACCTGATGCCGGTGTGGCTGCTGACTTCCCGCTGCTGCCGACAAAGACTTTCCAGTATGCCCATACGGGGCGGCAGGTACTAAGCCTGTCTCCGCATAAGAATGCGGAGATGGATGAGTTTTTGGGCCATTGGAATGCCGGGAAGCTATGCAATACTGTAGATAATGCGGTAAAATGGATCACCGCATTGTCGTTTGAGAAAAGCCAGTATGAGGTGATGCCGCCATTGAGAAATGTGGCGATGCGCAGCGATGTAGCCGTAGAATATGGTAAAGAGATCGAAAAACTGCTGGCGCATAGATAATGTTTCTGATAGTTAATTTATCTTGCCGGGGTATTTATAGAGTAAAACACGCAGGCCCATGAAAAACTTTGCAGTAATAGGTGTAGCTGGCTATATAGCGCCACGGCATTTGATGGCCATAAAGGACACCAATAACGACCTGCTTGCCGCGCTTGACAGATTCGACAGTGTGGGCATACTGGATAGCTATTTTCCGCAGACACACTTTTTCACGGAGTTTGAGCGGTTTGACAGGCATATAGATAAGCTGAAAAGAAAGGGTACCAAGATAGATTATGTGAGCATATGCACGCCCAACTACCTGCATGACTCCCATATCCGTTTTGCACTGCGCAACCAGGCCGATGCTATTTGCGAAAAGCCGTTGGTGCTTAACCCCTGGAATGTTGAGGCGCTCAGGGAAATACAGAAAGAAACGGGCAAGAATGTGTATAACATACTGCAGCTGAGGTTGCACCCAAGCATAATAGCGCTTAAAGAGAAAATAGCAGCCGGTGATAAGGATAAGCTATATGATGTTGACCTGACTTACCTGACATCGCGCGGCAACTGGTATTTTAATAGCTGGAAGGGTGAGTTGGGTAAGTCGGGGGGGATTGCTACTAATATCGGGGTGCATTTCTTTGATATGCTCACGTGGATATTTGGCGCTGTGAAAGAGAACATTGTGAACGTGCGCACGGACGATACTGCGGCTGGTATACTGCACCTGGAGAAGGCAACGGTACGCTGGTTCCTGAGCATTAACTATGACCATATACCCGATAAGGTGAAGAAGCAGAACAAAAGGACCTTCAGGGCGATAACCGTGGATGGTAAGGAAATAGAGTTTAGCGAAGGGTTTGGCAACCTGCACACCCGCAGCTACGAGGAGATACTGAGTGGTAACGGCTTTGGGCTGGATGAGGCTTCGACAAGCATACAGGCGGTGCATGACATACGCGTGGCTGCACCCATAGGCGCTAAGGGTGAGTATCACCCCTTTGTTAAATTGATATCTTAAACACCGGCTTTGAAAACAATAGGCATTATCACCTACCACTACCCGCACCTGAAAACAGAACAGGTGCTGCTGAACCTGCTGAAGAAATATTCGCCCGCACAGTTGAAGATGTATGCACTGCCATTTGTGCCGCGAAAGGAGCGAAATATACAGATCAACCACCGGCCGGACCAGTCGGTAAGCATACTTCCGGAAGTGATGGCCGCAGCTCATGGTATACCTTATACCACTGTGGCGCACGACTATGAGATACCTGATGGGCTCGATTACTACCTGATACTTGGCGCCGGCATCTTGTCGGAGGCTTTTGTGAAGAACAAAAAGACCTTTAACTGCCATCCCGGTGTTATACCTGCGGTGCGCGGGCTTGATGCTTTTAAATGGTCGATACTGGAGATGAAGCCGCTGGGCGTGACCCTGCATTTTATTGACGAAAAGGTGGATGCTGGCGATATCATCTCCATACTGCCTACCAACATTTATTTAACAGATACTATAGAAACGCTGAGCCGCCGCCATTATGAGAATGAGATAAGCATCATGAGCAACTTTGAGTACTACTTAGAGCATCCCACCAATATTTTTGAAGGCATAGCCCAGGGCGAACCACATAGACGCATGGACGCGGCTACTGAGGCTGTAATGATCGGTAGGTTTGAGGAGTACAAGCTATTAATGGTTAAAAGCCTCTCCCCGACCTTCCCCAAAGGGGAGGGAGATGTAGCGTAGCGGGATTGTTGTAAATGGAAATCTGCAGTTGGGCTAAAAAATGAAAGTATTGCCTGGCAAGGGTTTTAGGGTCATTTTGGGGGAGCGGATGGGTGTTTTTTCTCGTGCTATGAAGACCTCTCCCCGGCCTTCCCCGAAGGGAAGGGAGATGTGGCGTAGCGGGATTGTTGTAAATGGAAATCTGCAGTTGGGCTGAAAAATGAAAGCATTGCCTGGCAAGGGTTTTAGGGTCATTTTGGGGGAGCGGATGGGTGTTTTTTCTCGTGCTATGAAGACCTCTCCCCGGCCTTCCCCGAAGGGAAGGGAGATGTGGCGTAGCGGGATTGTTGTAAATGGAAATCTGCAGTTGGGCTGAAAAATGAAAGCATTGCCTGGCAAGGGTTTTAGGGTCATTTTGGGGGAGCGGATGGGTGTTTTTTCTCGTGCTATGAAGACCTCTCCCCGATCCTCTCCGAAGGAGAGGGAGATGTTATGTAGTGATAGTATTGTAAGCGTATTGCTCATAGTAATAGACATTCAGATATTAAAATTACGGAAGGAAAATGTGGGTCAGCAATGCCTAACGGGAATAGGGCGCACTCGCTACGGGTGCGTATGATTTTTTAGCGCCAATATTTCTACAAAGCGTTTACCCCTTACGGGGTAATGACCTATTGCGTAACTCAATTTCCAACTCTGATAATGAAACGCCATCAATAATACCAAAAAAGACATCCCCTTGCCCCTTCGCTCATGCACATAACCCATGCCACAAGGGGGAATACACCATCAAAATCGTTTAGCTTAAGAACTTAAATTCATCTTTTTGATAACCGGCTATTATGAGACTACATTATTTGTTCAAAGCTCCCTCTAATATCTTATACAGCTTCGCGGCATTATCAGAAAAATTGCCCCAATTGTTTACGATGAAATGGCGGGCGCTCTCGCCTAGTTTGAGGCGCGTATCCTTGCTTTGGAGGAGGAGGAGGAGCTCTTTGGCCAGGATGGCGGGATGATGCGGCGGGATGAGTATGCCATTGTTTCCGCTGTTGATGATCTCGGGGTGGCCGCATACGTTTGTGGTGATAACGGGCAGGCCGGATGACATGGCTTCTATAACTACATTGGCAAGACCCTCCCAGTGCGAGGGAAGGCAAAATATGTCGGCAATATTAAAGAGCCTGTTGAGCAGGTGTGGGTCTATTTCGTTAAGATTTAGAAAGTTTTCGGATAGTTCACGCTTTTTTGCTTCTGCATCGAGATCTATTTCTTTCCAGCCACCGCCGATGGCTATCTGCAGGAAATTGGGGCTGACTTTCTTAACCTCTTTCAATGCGTCAAACAGATCGAGCCAGCCTTTTCTTATGATGGGGGCTGCTACGGTGAGTATGACTAACTTGTCGTTTGGGATATTGTATTCTCTCTTTGTTGCAGCAATATCTGCGGGTGATGCCGGCTTGAAGAAATTGTAATCGACACCCCAGTAGATGACTTCGTAAGGGAGGTTTTGACCTAGTATCTTATTGGTCTCTTTACCTAAATAGTCTGCACAGGCCAACCTGATATCCGCCTCTTCCACTACTTGCTTAAAGATGTCGAAGGTCTCCTTTTTTTCGTGGGGATAGACGACTACGTCGTCACCTATAGATAGTATTGCCGACTTTATACCCAGCTTGTGGGCAGCCAGCTGTACATAGTAAGAGACGGGCAGCCACTGTGAAAAGAAGATGTCTTTAGCAGGGTGAAGCATTATATTGTTGTCTTTGAAGAAATTGATTATTGCATCTACATACCTTTCGGTATAAGACTTCTTTACAAAGCGGTTTGGGCGGATGTTTGATATGCGGGGATGGTATACTGTAATGCCATCGTATTCCCGCTTATATGGGTAGCCTAGTTTGCGGTATGCTTTCCACTCCGGGTGCAGCTCAGACAATGGAAAGGGTGGATGCCAGGGCATGGGCAGTATGGCGGTAAGCTCTGCCCCATTCTCTATCAGCCCTTTGTATTGCCGGTGGGCAAATATGCCGCTCCATTTCATTCCGGGCCTGTCAATAGGATAAATAGATGGGAACGCCCAAACTCTCATGCGCAAAAATATTGAGTAAAAATAAAAAGGCTATCAAAAAAATGCTACAATAAATTATGTCACCCTTTCAGGGTTGCATGCAATATCAATAATTTACTTCTATAATCATGTCATCCCTTCGGGATTTTCTTAAGCCATAATCAAACTAAAAATCATATCATTCGATTATTTAAATCACAATATTTTAAAATTTTGGCTAAAGCCTGTATTATCATTCATTCTCCCCCAGCCTGAAGGCTGGGGCTATTAATTTAATTGGCGCGTTTTAATACCAACCGGACTTTAAAATTACTCTAATCATGCAGTTTTGGCTAAAGCCAATTGTTGTGTCATTTGTAACCCCGGCCTGAAGGCCAGGGCTACTAAAATAGTGTGGTCTCAATGTATAAGTGATATAATATACAAGCAGCGTTACTTTAACAAAAGTAGTAGCTGTGTATTATAAAATAAAAAAGGCTACTCTGTAAAGGTAGCCTTTTTCAAAAAATCGGGTATTCACTATTACTCTAATTTGAATTGTATTGGCAATGTAAAGTAAACTTTAACGGCCTTGCCGTTTTGCTTACCTGGCTTCCACTTAGGCATGGCTGCAACTACACGTTTTGCTTCTTCGTCGCACCCGCCACCTATGCCGCGGACTATCTGCACATCGCTTACGCCGCCATCTTCATTCACCACAAATTTTACTATTACACGACCCTCGATATTACTTTCTTTCGCTGCTGCGGGATAGTTCAGGTTTTTTGTCAGGTAGGCATTCATATCGTAACCAGACACCGGCATTTGTTCCACATAGTTGAATACAGCGGGTGGTGGTGGCGCTGCAACTACACCTGTACCTGTGCTAGGAGCCACTATACCCGGATCTATACCATTCGGATCGCCTTTTTCGTCTTTAGGGCCTGAAGCGGTAATTTCTTTCTGTGGTGGTGGTACTTCCTCCTCTTTTACTTCTTCATCTTTTTTAATGACCGGAGGGGTAAACTTCACCGTTGGCTTCACCGGTGGCGGTGGCGGCGGCGGCGGCGGCGGTGGTGGCTTCCTAGGGTCGATAGGTGGTGGCTCTGCCAGCGTTACCTGCTTAGGCGGCGGCGCAGTCATAATTTTCTTAGTAGAATTGTTCAAAAAAGCATATCCTGCAGTAAACACGGCAACACCCACTAACACCAATAATGACTTAGCTACACGCTTAGGATAATTTTTGCGCAACTCATAACCACCATATTTTTTATTACGACCTTCAAAAAGAATGTCGAGGTAGTCAGTATTTAATATCTTATTAATATCCATTTTATTTCTTTTTACCCGTAACGGAAATTAAAAACTCATCTTTCAATCACCATTCTCATCTCGTATTCCCAATTTCCAAACTACTTAATGCCGTTGGCCAACTCGGTCTCCTTTATGAAATTCTGATCTACATCTGATATATCGATGATGGCATATACCCTGACGTCATTGATATTCATCTCGTCCAGTATGTTCACAAGGTCACTGTAAGTGCTGGTAGTATCTGGTTTTATCAATACGGTGGTCTCATCTTTTGGGCCCAGGGCGCCAGATGCTTTCATACCGTCCACCATTTTCTTCTTAGCTATGATCTCATCCCTGATACCATTTTTCTGAGCGAAGGTGGTAGCTTTCAGATCTGGTGGCTTGGTAGGGTCTGTTGCCATACCCTCGTAGTAATAGATCTTATGGTTCTTGCTGAGCAATATAGTAAGCGCCACACTCTCCTTGATCTTGTTTTTTTCTTCTTCCTTCAGATTAGGATCTTTATAGGGCATATTGATCTCCATGGTCTTAGGCTTAGCCAGGGTTGTTGTATACATAAAGAATGTGATCAACAGGAACCCAAGATCCACCATAGGTGTAAGATCAATACGTGTACTTAATTTTTTACCTTTTTTGACGCCGGGACCTTTTTTATGCCCCCCGCCACTCGAGGTATCCATTTCTGCCATAACACAAAGTATTTTACTGTTTACAATTCAATTTCACTATATCGACACCATCAACCTACTTATCCTTTCTTAGCCTTCTGCTGATCATCATATGCGGCGGTACCGGCCGGTATGCCTTTCAGGTTAGTGATCAGGTTAAACTTAAATATTTTATAGCCTTCCAATGTTTTAATGATCTTTTGCACGCTTGGGTAAGATGCATCGCCATCGGCCTTGATACAAATACGCAATTTAGGGTTAGAGGTTCTTGCGTAGTATATCCATTTTGCCAGTTCATTATTAGGCGCTAAAACCGCAGTATCGGCAGGTATGCCGGGGGCATTGGTCTGCAGGGTCTTTTTCTGGTCGGGCGGGGCCGCCAGGTAAGACTTTAGCTGGTTAAACGGTATGCCGATTGACGCATCGATGTCGAACGAAACCATTTCTTCCTTAGTGAGGTTAAGGCCTTTGTCAGAATTAATGCTTTCTATCAGGTTCTGGCGCATTCCTTTATTGTCGATAGCAAAGAATATGCGGCCTTTCGGGTCTACTGTAAGGAGCATAATATCCACATCGGGCAACGGAATATCTGATATAGACGATGGTGTTTTTACCACCACAGGCTCATCTGGTTTAAACTTTGTGGCCAACATGAAGAAGGTCAGCAACAGAAAAGCCACATCGCACATGGCTGTCATGTCGATATTGGTACTTTTCCGCGGTAGTTTGGCGTGAGGCATTTTATTAAGTCAAAAGTTAAAAGTGAAAACCTAAAAGCATCTATTATTGAGTTAAAGGTTAAAAGTTAGCACCTAAAAGTGGTGTATTAACTAATACCTTCTTTTATAGATACATTTCCGTTCAAATTCCACAGATCGTTTTCGTATATTTTTATAAAGTTTTGAGAATTGACGATCCCTAATCGCAAGAGACCGTCAATTTCGCTTTATATTCAATTATTTATAGTTTGCCGCGAAGCTCTGTGTAAGCGTAAAGCCGCTTTCATCGATACCGTAAGTAATACCATCGATAATGGTGGTAAAGAAGTTGTAGAACACGATAGCGAAGAACGATGTGCTGATACCTAAGGCCGTGTTGATCAAGGCCTCAGAGATACCGCTTGCCAGCGCTGTAGCATCCGGAGCGCCTGCCTGCGCCATCGCAGAGAAAGAGCGGATCATACCCATTACCGTACCGAAAAGGCCAAGAAGTGTAGCGCACGAAGCGATGGTAGAAAGGAACACCAGGTTCTTTTCCAGCATAGGCAGCTCAAGCGCAGTAGCTTCTTCAATTTCAGTTTGTATGCTTAATACTTTTTGTTCTGTGTCCAGCTCGTTGTTCTGGGTCATGTCGCGATATTTAACGAGGCCGGCACGCATTACGTTGCCTACAGAACCGCTTTGCTTGTCGCACTCAGCGATAGCTGCATCTACGTTTTTGTTAGCGAGGTGATATTGTACTTTACGTACAAATTCGCCGCCGTCCATTTTGCCCTTTGCTTTGAAGATAGTTAACGCGCGCTCTACTATAAAGCATACCAGTGTAAGCAATGTGGCCATAAGTATAGGTACCACGAAGCCGCCCTGGTACATGGTTCCAAGACCATTAGATGCTTTTTCCCTTGTTTCGCCATCATGAAAATTAGTAGGATTTCCTAAAACAAATTTCCAGATAAGAAATCCTGCTACTACACAAGCTATGACCACCAAAAGGTTGGTCATGAAGTTGCTTGAATTTTTTGGCTTGCCAGCGTTTCCCTGGGCGCCTGATGGTTTTGCTGCGGCCGTTTTTACTTCTGCCATAATTGCGATTTTAGTTTTTGTGTTCTGAATATTAATTAAAGAAAATTATTTCGAGTTTGCAAAGATATAAGTACGACCCAAAAAAACAATTTTGCGTGGTAAAAATATTATTTCACGTGGTGAAAATTCTTTTCAAATATAGTTTTTAATCCGTACCGTTTTCCAAAAGAAGGGTTAGGTTTTACTAATTAACTTTTCATAAACGAAAATGCGGCAAAGCATATTGCGCATTTTTCGCGGGGCTTTGATAGGAAAACAGGTGCTGAGGTTTAAAGAGCATTTAATTACAAAGACGTATTTCTACGCTATTTCCTTTGTAATTTTGAAAAATATTTTTCACCCAAAAGATCAACCATGAACTTTAATCCCTGGCACTCAATAAGCTATGGCGAAAATGTACCACATACCGTAAACGCAGTAATAGAGATACCGCGCAACTCCCGGGCAAAATACGAGCTGGATAAAGAGACAGGAATGCTGCGGCTGGACAGGGTTTTGTATTCTTCGGTATACTACCCTGCCAACTATGGTTTTGTGCCGCAGACCTACTGCGACGACAATGATCCGCTGGACATATTGGTACTTTCGCAAATAGATATGCAACCGCTATGCCTGGTAGAGGCAAAAATAATAGGTGTAATGCGCATGCTGGACCAGGATGAGGCCGACGATAAACTAATAGCCGTATGCGCCAATGACATGAGTGTGGCCCACTATAATGACATCAGTGAACTGTCTCCACATTTTATAGATGAGCTGCGGCATTTTTTCGAAGAGTACAAAAGGCTGGAAAACAAAAAGGTGAAGGTGGAGGACTTTGAAAATGCCCGCCTGGCCAAAAAGATATTGCAACATAGCATTAACGATTATAAAGCTAAGTTTGGGCATCTGCACGTGAAGTAAACTCTTCCATCAGACTTACTACGGCTAATAATATGAATATGAGTACTTCAACGATATTAGGGTTATTGGTCTTTGGCCTGGTGGCGGGCACGCTGAGCAGCCTTATAGGTATAGGCGGGGGAATCATTATAGTGCCATCGCTGGTTTTCCTGTTTGCTATGAGCCAGAAAATGGCGCAGGGCACATCGCTGGCCATGCTGCTGCCACCCATAGGTTTGCTGGCCGTGATCAATTATCATAAAGCGGGCTATGTGGATTATAAGATGGCAGGCATTATGTGCATCGCCTTTATTGTTGGCAGTTATTTTGGCAGTAAGTTCGCGCTGAGCCTGCCTGAACATGCTATTAAAAAGATCTTTGGTATCTTTTTGATGCTCATTGCTGTAAAATATCTTTTTTTTGATAAATAAATTAATGCCCTTAATATATTTTTGCGCCTTCCGGGTTAACTAAACAAATGATGAAACGAACAAAGATCAAAGACATTTTACTAAGCGAGCAAACAGACTATGCCGTAAATGTAAAAGGATGGGTGCGCTCATTTCGTAATAACCAGTTCATAGCGCTGAATGATGGCTCTGGCATAGGCAACCTACAGGTGGTGATAGGGCTGGACACTGATGAAACCCTGATAAAGAGAATAACCAATGGCGCATCGATAAGTGTGGATGGCATGGTAATACCATCGCTGGGTAAGGGACAAAAAGTAGAGATAAAGGCTGATAGCATTACTATACTTGGAGATTGTGATCCGGAGCAATTCCCGCTGCAACTGAAGAATCGGCCGAGCCTGGAATACCTGCGCGAGATAGCACACCTGCGTTTCCGGACGAATACGTTTGGGGCTATATTCCGTGTAAGGCATACGCTGTCTTATGCGGTGCATAAGTTCTTTAACGACAGGGGATTTGTGTACCTGCATACGCCTATCATCAGTGCATCTGATGCTGAAGGTGCGGGTGAGCTGTTCCGTGTGTCTACACTGCCGTTTGATAATCCGCCACGAAATGAAGATGGGAGCATAAATTATAAAGAAGACTTTTTTGGCCGCGCTACTAACCTTACGGTGAGTGGGCAGCTGGAAGCTGAGCTGGGCGCCATGGCGTTTAGCGAGGTATACACTTTCGGGCCTACGTTCAGGGCGGAGAATTCTAATACTGCACGGCACCTGGCGGAGTTCTGGATGATAGAGCCTGAGGTAGCTTTCAATGATATCTATGATAACATGGACCTTGCAGAAGATTTTATCAGGTATATCATAGCCTATGCTATGGAGCATAACCGCGAGGACCTGGATTTCCTGGCCAACCGCCTTGCTGAGGAGGAAAAACAAAAGCCACAGGCTGAGCGCAGTGAGCTGGGGCTTATAGAGAAGCTGGAGTTTGTGCTTAATAATAAGTTTGAGCGTATTACTTATACCGATGCGGTGAACATACTTATTGACTCACCTGCTAATAAGAAAAAGAAATTCCAGTACGAAATAAAATGGGGCATAGACCTGCAAAGTGAGCATGAGCGCTACCTGGTGGAAAAACACTTTAAAAAGCCTGTAATAGTAACGGGCTATCCTAAGGAGATAAAGGCTTTCTACATGCGGCAGAACGATGACGGCAAGACCGTAGCGGCTATGGATATACTGGCGCCGGGCATTGGCGAAATAGTAGGTGGCTCACAAAGGGAAGAAAGGCTGGATAAGCTTACCCAGCGCATGAGCGAAATGCACATACCGGCGGAGGAAATGTACTGGTACCTGGATACACGCAGGTTTGGTGGTGTGCCGCATGCTGGTTTTGGGCTGGGGTTTGAGCGTATTGTGCAGTTTGTGACCGGGATGACGAATATACGAGATGTGATACCGTTCCCGCGGACGCCGAAGAACGCGGAATTCTAATATTTGTTTAAAAAGCTACCAACTGGTAGCTTTTTTTATGCCGCTACCAGATTAAACGATATATTTAATTGTACTCTATGATATAACATGTTGATTTTTAAATTAAATTGAATATTTTTATAGGATAAAAGTGTATGGGCATTGTAATATGAAAACTATATTTCTATTTATATTGCTAATAACCGCTGCACATACCTATGGCTACTCAATAGGAAAAGACTCGCTACTGCAAAAAGGGATAGACTTATACAACGAGGGCGAATACAAAAAATCGATTGCGGTACTTGAGGCAAGATTAGCAACCGCTCTTGAGCAAAATGATAAGAATGTTCAACGTGTTATTTATAACAGCCTTGGAAACAACTATGGTAATATAGGAAAGACCGTGGAGGCGTTACAATCTTTTCAAACGGCAATTTCTCTCGCTGAAGAATTGAATGACAAGAAAAGTATTGCCAAGTGTATCAAGAACATTGGCGCACTGTATGCCGATACAAAGGATTTTGAAAAGGCGCTTGTCAAATATAAAGAGGCTGAAAAAATTGCACGCTCTATCAATGATACTTTTACGCTGGCCGATTGTGCGAATAACGAGGGCGTAGTTTTTGAGCAGCAAAAAAAATATGACGAAGCGCTGAAAAGCTATACAACAGCTTTGACTTTGTACCAGGAGCTGAAAATGAATGACAGGATAGCTATTCTGTATAACAACCTGGGCATTGTATATAAATACCTTAAAAATTACGACCAATCCATTTTCTATTATCAAAAATCGCTTGCAATAAGTGATACCCTCAAAGATCAATTTCTTGTGGCTGCAAACTTTGTGAATATGGGGAATGTGTATGAGATGAAGGGTGATTACAAAAAAGCAATAGAATTAAACGAACAAGGATTAGCAACAGGCCGTAAGATCAATTCGAAGGAACTTATTATTGAAGCATTAGGAAACCTGGCCGCAGACTATGCAAAAAGCGGGGACTATAAAACGAGCACTGAATTTTACAAGGCCTATACTGCAACTAACGATAGTTTTGTAAGTATTGAGCGATCGCGCCAGATGGCTGAAATGCAAACAAAATATGAAACGGTTAAAAAAGAAAAAGAGCTGTCGAAGAAAGAACTGATGATACAAAAGAGGAATTACCAGCTATTTAGCATTGTGGGTGGAATGATCTTACTTTCCATAGTTGTATTCCTGCTTTATAACAGGCAACAGATAAAACAAAAGCAGGCACGGGAAAAGGCCGTGCAGGCTGCTGAGTTTAATGAGCGCATGCGCATAGCAAAAGATGTGCATGACGACCTGGGCGCTGGGCTTTCTAAAATATCGCTTACTGCAAATGTTGCGGAGCAAAAGATACTTAACAATGGAAATCCCTCACCTGATATACGCCATATAGTGTCTACATCGAAAGACCTGATAGATAATATGCGCGACCTGATATGGGTACTAAACCCGGAGCATACTACGCTTGACAACCTGCTTGCGCGGCTGCGTGAGTATAGCGCAGATTACCTGGAAGGTATGAATATAGAAGTTGTGCTTGACTTTCCGAACAAGGTGCCGGAAATGCGTATATCCCGCGAATTGCAGCGCAATATATTTTCTACGGTAAAAGAAGCTATAAACAATTGCGTGAAACATGCGGCGGCATCTGAGATAAATATAATGGTTTCTACAACGAATAATAAATTAAGCATATCTGTGAGCGACAATGGTAAAGGGTTTGACAGGAATAACCTAAAAGGAAGTGGTAATGGGCTGCGCAATATGAAGCAGCGTATACAGGCTGTAGGTGGCTCTTTCTCTATAGATCCTCAACCCGCTGCTGGCACTACAATAATCATTATGGTGCCGTTTGAGCAACTGAGCCTGCTGGTAAAAAATACTACTATCGTGTAACAGGCACTTGAATTACCGTGGTTACATTTATGGCCAATACCTTACTCTATGAGAAACATCAGGGTTGCAGTTATAGAAGATGAAGAAAAGACACGCAAAATGCTGGCTATTCTTATAAATGGTACGGAAGGCTATGAGTGCATTGCCTCATTCGAAAATGCAGAGGACGCTATTTCGCAGATACCGGGCCTGTGCCCCGATGTGGCTATGGTAGATATACACTTGCCAGCATTAACGGGCACAGAATGTGTGGGTAAATTAAAGCCACTTTGCCCTGATACGCATTTTATTATGTGTACCTCGCTTGAAGATACCGACAATATATTTAAGGCGCTGCAAGCAGGCGCTACAGGGTATCTTACCAAATCGACGCCGCCTGCAAAAATACTGGAATCGATAGCCGACGCACATAATGGCGGTGCACCTATGAGCAGCCAGATAGCACGGAAAGTAATCACGTTTTTTCAGCAAAAGCCTGAAAAGCAGAATAAGGAGCTAGACAAACTATCCGCCAGGGAACAGGAAATACTCGATTACCTATCCAAGGGTTACCGTTATAAAGAAATAGCATCGCTGCTATTTATCAATATAGAAACCGTGCGTAAACACATTCACAACATTTATGAAAAGCTACAGGTGAATTCCCGCACAGATGCTTTAAACAAAGCATATCCGAAGAACTAGCCGCACTTTCGCCCGCGCCGAAAACAACACTAAAGTGTAATTAACGCCCATTCATTTGCAAGTAGTATTGTGACAGGAATTTCCCTCACAAAAAAACTTGTTTATGAAAAAGACAACTACACTTTCGGTTTTGTGCTCAATATTGCTCCTGGCATCGGGAGCGCCAATATCCGCACAGATAAAAGAAACAAAGCAAGACCTGCCCAAAGAGGCCGCCAAGGGCACGTTTCATGGTGCGGAGCTAAATATAGAGACTGGCAATATAGAAGTCATGTATCATCTGAAAGGAGATAAAAATGATGATGTACGTGAGTATAAAAAGTACGTGTTTGACAGGGACATAGCTTTTTTGAAAGACGAGAGCATACTGGAATCAAAAGATGAAGTGAGGCCTGATAAAGTGCATGATATTGTGATGGCACAACTGGGAAACGGTAAGCGGCTTTCTGTAGAAAGCCTGAAGCTGCACCTGTCGTCGGGCAAGCTTATCTACAAGTGGGACGCGGATAAAGGTATATACCGGTATCACTATGAAGAAGGAGATGAGGTGAACCTGAAAAATGAAGATGAAAAGTACTATACAGGGTACGCGGCTTATACCAATAATAACACGGGCGACCTTTACATGCTGGGGATGTCTGAAAAAGACCATGAGCGCCGCAAAGTATCGCTGCTGCACATTAAACGGTCTGACATGTCGATGGAAGAAACACCAATTGAATTCAAATCTGCTCAAGGGCTTGTTTATTCCGGGCTTGTGAATAATGGTATAAGCGATGGCGATGACAACCTGGAGAACTCAGACATGATATTCATATTTGCGCCGAAGAAAGCAGACCCGATGCCTGACCAAAAGAAGTATACCTATATCCGTTTTGATAATAATGGCAAGGTGAAGGAGCGTTTTGAGATAGATGCGCCATCTGCTAACATGACGATATCGAGCCACATGAAAACGAAAGACGGGGCAGTGTACTTTACTGCGGCATATAACAGCGATGCCGATGAGAGCTTTGAAAAGCTTTATGGAGAGGTGATCTACCTGGTGAACCCTTCGTACTCCGCATCATCAGGAGAACCCAATAAGCGCATGGAAGCCTATCATAAAGACCTGGAAAGGAAAAAAGTGGATGTATTTTCTATCATAAAAATAAATAATGGCAAAGTAGAATGGATAAGCAAAAATGAGATCAGTGAACTGGAAAATAAACTGCAGGTGCCTCCAGGGCAGAAAAAAGGATATGCTTATGATGGCCGTTTCCTTAACATAGAGATCTTTGAGCAGTTGCCAAACGGGGATTTCCTGATAACAGGACAGATCAATTCAAGGACAAAGCTGAGTGGCACTGAATGGAAAGCTTATGAAGATATGATGTGCTTCCAGGTGAATAAGCAAGGTGTTATAAAAACCCAATACAGCATAGTGCCTGCATCACTAAAATCTGATAAGAATACGGTGTTCCCTATCAAGCAAAAGCTTATTATAAGCGACGACGGCACCACTGCTTACCTGCAACTACTGGAAAACGAAAGCAATGAATATAAATCGGGCGGCAGTGTTTATTATAATGCAGAGTACTATCCGGCAGTATTGAAATTTGACATTGCCAATAGTAAGATCACAGAGTATTCGGAAATAGGAGATCACAACTATACACTAAGGAGCATAGCACCTTACTTATGGCTGGATAAGGAAAAAGCGATGATCTATGTGGGCAGCGATGGCCGCTCTACTATATGGCTGGGGCGTTATCAAATGAATTAAGCAACAAGATATACATTTTAGGGTGAAGCTGCCGGTTGGTAGCTTCACCCTTTTGCTTTACAAAAAGATGACAAAACCAAAGCTTATTGCACCATAAAAATGAACAATAGCCGCTACGGCTGTAACATAAGATTATGCCGTATTTTCGCAAGATGAATTGGATAGTGCTTACGGAAGAACAGCAGTTAGAAGACATAAAAGAAAAAAGCAGGCAGCAGCCTGTAGTGATCTTTAAGCATAGTACCCGATGCTCCATCAGCAGCATGGCGAAAGGGCGGCTGGAACGCGAAAAGCAAGCAGATAATGTGCTGTTTTATTACTTAGACCTGATACGGTACCGTGCTATATCGAACAAAGTAGCTATGGACTTTTCTGTTCCGCACGAATCTCCGCAGATATTGCTGATAAAAAATGGTGAATGCACCTATGAAGAAAGCCACAACGGTATAAGCATGCAGGATATAATGGAGCAGGTAAATGCCGCCTAATACTGAAGTTATATCCTCTTGCCTTTCCAGCGACCGCTTTTCAGGTATATTACCGAGCCTGTTAACAATGTGGTCCAGTAAATGAATTCAGAACCCCAGCAGATATATAATGGGCTATGCCATTGGCTGATAACGAAATAGCAATACAGGAGGTATGACCCCACACAAGTTACTTCCATAGTGAGGTTCACCAGCGTGTTCCCGGTACCTACAACCCCGTTAAAAACAACTGTAGACAGCGACATGATAAGTGTTGCCACCACAATTACCCGAAGGCTGGGAATAGCAAACAAAATGAGCGAAAGGTCGTTTGAATAGATAGAGAGGAACTCGCGCGAAAATACCAGCAGCAGTGCACATACACATACAGCATAGAGCAGGCTGAGCTTGCATATCTTCCATATTATGCCCATTACCTCCCTCTGCTTCCCCTGCCCTATTATATTACTGACCATGGTATTGCAGGTGGTGGCAAGCGCCCACGTACCCACGCCTACTATCCCGAATATGTTGCGCAGCACCTGCGAGGCTGCCAGCGACTGGCCACCCAGGTGTTCTATAAAAATGAAGAATATGAGCCAGCCGCCTATGCTGAACATGAACTGTACGATAAGCGGGGAGGCTACTTTAAGTGTGCGCTGCGACAATTCAAAATCGAAGTTCCTGAAGTTGAAGACATGGTAGGTATGATGCAGCCTGTGATAGAAAAACAGGCCTACCATAGTGATGCAATAAAAGACCTCGGCAATAACCGACGCGAGGGCTGCGCCATTGAAACCCATAGCGGGCAACCCCAGTTTGCCGAATATAAGCAGGTAATCGAAAATGACATTAACGAAGGTGACCACCAGCGAGCCGTATATAAGTACCCTTGACCTACCTATAGAAATAAAGAAAGAACTAAGCAACTGTGTAAGCATCAGAAATGGCAATCCCCATACCCTTATGTAAATGTAGTTAACGCTTAACGACAGGTCGTTATTATCGTGCAGGCTGTATCCAAATAAGAGGGGTACCACCCACAGTGTTACCATCATTAAGCCGAGAGAGAACAGAACGGAAAGCATGGCGCCATTGGTAAGTATCTGGGCCAGGCCTTTCTTATCTTCTTCACCTGCGCGCCGCGCCATTTGTATCTGCATGCCACTGCTCAACCCATATCCTATCATAGAGAGGATAAGGTAGAACACGCCGGTTATCCCGTTCACCCCGAGCTCACGCATCCCCAGCCTGCCGAGAAACACTGTATTGGTAAAGAAACTGATCTGCGGTATAAGCAGCGCCAGCGATATAGGCGCTGCCAACCTGATAATGTGCGCATTTGTAGGCGTAACACTAAGTTTATTTATATCTTCCTGCTCCAATTATCTTTTTCGTTTTTGCCCTAGAGCAAATTTATTCTTAATAATCTTACCGAACGGATAAAAAACTGGCTGCGGGGGAATGTGTACTTCTTTTCATAATCTAAAAATATAGGCTACATTTATTTGCCCTTTTAGGGCATTTACAGATAAATGCAAAATAATAATGAGAGAATAACCTGGATGGATAACCTCCGGGCATTAGCAACCCTGGCGGTAATTGTTGCACATGTTGCATATCACCTTTTGGGAAAATTTGATAAATCGCCAGGAACACTCAAAACCTGGTGGATCGGCAATATTTACGACTCATCGGCTCGTTTTGCCGTGCCTGTTTTCCTGATGATAACAGGTACGTTGTTACTGGGAAAAAATATTCCGTTAGGGGTTTTTATCAAAAAAAGGTTTGTAAGGCTGCTATCTCCATTTTTGTTCTGGAGCATTATTTACCTGTTATATACCAATAACTATAGCTCGTCTCAAACATTTGGCGAAACAGTGCATTGGATATTTGATAGACTGGTTAATGGCGTATCTCCACATTTATGGTATATGTATATGCTCATCGGCATTTACCTGGTCATCCCCATAATCAATAAATGGATACTAAACAGTACAAAACAAGAGATCATGTTCTTTCTGGCTATATGGGCTCTTACTATAATTAAGAACATAAAGCCGTTATCGGGCCTCAGTACTAAAATTGACCTTTCTTATTTTTCCGGGTATCTAGGTTATGTAATACTTGGCTATTATTTATCGGGAATACAAATAAAGGAAAGCCAGGCTGTAAAAATTGGGCTCTGCCTGCTTGCCGGCGGAACATTGACCACTATAGTGGGCACTTACTATGTAAGCTTACAGGCCGGCGATTCGGATAGCTTTTATTACAACCTCTTATCGCCAAATATTGTGGTGGCTGGTATTGGGATGTTTTTGCTCTTTAAAAATATGAAGATGGGTACCGGAGGCTTATTTTCGAAAATCACGAGGATAGTTTCTCAATACAGCTATGGTATTTATTTGATCCATATCCTGGTATTGGGTAGCCTGGATTATTTTAAGATCAACGGATTTCTTTTTAACCCGATAATCGGAGTACCGCTAACGAGTATTATTTGTTTAGCTATTTCTTTATTGATCGTGTGGGTGATCAGTAAATTGCCGTATGGCAAATATATAGCGGGGTAAAACACGCTCCATTATAATAAAGCAAAAGAGCGACTCCTTTACGGGGCCGCTCTTTTGCTTTATGTCATCAAACCAATTAATTATTGTTCGATCACTACGTGGAATACGTCGTTAGCGCTTGAAGAACGCAGATTCAGTATGTACATACCGTTAGCAAGTGTGTTGCTAAGCTGCACCTTCTGATCTATCATTCCGCCATGAGCCATAACATTTTCTTTGTAGATAACCTGGCCAAGCATGTCTGTAACTTCTACAGTTACTTGTTCGTCGCTAGTAGTACCAAGCGAGCCTTTCACTGTAAAGATGCCCTTGTTCGGGTTAGGAACAAGCTTCACGTCGCTGCCTGTTGTAGCTACCTGCTGTACACCTTCGCTTGTGTGCATTACTACAGACTTAGCTCCTTGCAAGCCACCGCATCCGCCGCCGCTAGTCACCACGCAGGTGAAAGAGTCGGCATCAGAGAATACAGTAACTACGTAAGATGAGCTGGTAGCGCCTGCGATAGGCTGGCCATTCAACAACCACTGGTAAGTAGGTGTATTAATTGTATTGGCAATAAATGAAGTTAACAATACAACCTGGCCCGGCTTAACGCTTGTGCCTGGATTTGCAGCAATAGAAACCACTGGAGTAGCCGGAACATCAACTTCCATATTAGCATGGTTGCTGGTTACAGATGTTGCGAGGCGGCACTGGTAGTTACTGTTGAGGATGCCGTAAACCACATCACCATTTGCAGGAGTGTAGGTTAAAGTAGTACCTGTACCGTGACTAGCACCGTTCACCAACCATGTATAAGAAGGAGCAGAGCCACCATAGCTGGTTACAGCTGTGAAGGTAACCGCAGCACCCTGGCATACCACATCTCCGAGGCTTGAAGTAATAGTCATTGCCGGCATACCGTGTGACAATACATTTACAGGTATCATAGCGCTTGCAGATGATGGCGTAGCACATGCAGCGCTGCTCATCACTGTAAGGCCAACCACGTCACCTACTGCAGGTGCGTAAGTAAGAGCGCCTGAAGTTTCAGCAAGTGGTAGACCATTCACTGTCCATGTATAAGCAGGAGTTGTACCTGCATTTGATGTAACTGAATTAATAGTAATTGTTGTGCCGGCGCATACCGTATCGTCGCCTGTTGAAATAGAGACCGCAGGGGCAACAACAGGGCTAACCGTTACCGATGCACTACCCGCCATAGTAGCGGTACAGCCTGTAACAGGATTTACAGCTACAACTGAGTAAGTACCTGGCGCTGACTGCAAACCGAAGTCGACAGTGATACCAGTGCCTGGAGCCGGAGCGCCGGCAGCAAGGGTACCGTTGAGCAACTGATATGTGGTACCAGCAGTTGAGTTGCTGAGGCTTACGTGAACACCTAAGCCACCTGCACAATAGTTGCCGCCACCAGTTACTGTATAAGCAGCAGGAGGGGTGTTTATCACTATTACAGCAGCGCCAGGCATTGCAGCAGTACAACCGGTGGTTGTATTAGTAGCTACTACGGTGTAGCTGCCTGCTGTTGTGTATGTTCCGAAATCAACTGCAACGCCTGTACCTGGTATCGCAGCGCTTGCTGCACCTGTACCATTAAATAACTGGTAGCTGGTACCTGCATCTGAATTAAGCATACCTACGTGAAGGCCTGTGCCACCTAAGCAGTAATTGCCACCGCCCGTGAGGCTATAAGCAGAAGGTAATGCGATAGTAGCAACCGGAGCAGAGCCCGTCATGTTATTAACACAACCCGTTGCTGTATTTGTAGCCACAACTGTATACGAACCAGCACCTGTTTGCGTACCGAAACCGATCGATGATCCCGTACCGGCTACCGGCGCACCTATGCCTGTTGTACCATTGCTCAACTGGTAAGAAACACCTGCAGTAGAACCAGACAAGCCTACATTTACACCTGTGCCAGCAGCGCAATAGTTGCCACCACCTGTAACTGTAAACGGAACAGGAAGAGAATTAACACCCACCGTAGCAACACCGCCCATTGTGCTTACGCAGCTTGTAGCCGGATTGTTAGCTACTATACTATAAGTGCCTGCAATTGTTTGGGCACCGAAATCGAGCGCGAAACCTGTACCTGCAGATACACTGCCTACAGGTGTTACACCGTTGTACAGCTGATAAAGCGTACCCACATGAGAGCTTGATAAGCCAACATGTACACCATCAGCGCCTGAGCAATAGTTACCACCGCCCACTACTGCATACACAGTAGGCAGAGCGCTTATAGTAATTACTGCGCTGCCAGCCATATTACTTACACAACCTGTTGTTGCGTTTGTAGCTATAACGGCATAAGTGCCGCTTGATGTCTGCAAGCCGAAGCTAAGGCCGAGGCCCGTACCTGCAACTGCAATACCAGATGGAACAGTATTGGCATATAACTGGTAATTAACACCAGCCTGGGAATTGCTAAGGGACAAGCTAACACCTGTACCACCTGCGCAATACTGGCTTGCGCTGCTGCCAACTGTAAACGCAGCAGGCACTACATTGACACCCACGTTAGCGCTACCAGACATTGCGGTAGTGCATGATGTAGTAGTATTAGTAGCTATAATAGTATAAGTACCCGTTGCAGATTGCACACCGAAGTCTATTGAAGAACCAGTACCGGCGAATGCCGTACCTACCGGAGCGCCATTGTATAACTGGTAAGAGATACCAGCAGTAGACCCATTTAAGCCAACATGCACTGCTGGAACGCTGCCAGCGCAATAGTTACCACCACCAGTTACTGAGAAAGCAGTTGGTGGAGTATTGATGCTGATAGTAGTGCTGCCAGACATATTGCTGCTACATGTAGTAGTTGTGTTTGTACCTGCAATTGTATATGTACCCGGAGTTGTTTGTGCACCGAAGTCAATAGAAGAGCCAGTACCCATAATAGGCGAACCTACCGCAAGCGTACCATTGTATAACTGGTAGCTGATGCCACCATCGGAAGCTAACAAGCTGATATGCATGCCGCCTGTGCCTACGCAGTAGTTACCACCACCAGTGATCGGGTGAACGGCTGGCAGTGCGTCAATTGCTATTGGAGTGCTTCCGGCCATAACGCTCGTACATGTTGTAGCTGTATTTGCAGCCATTACGGTATACGTACCTAAAGCTGTTTGCAGACCAAAGTCTATTGCAAAACCTGTACCTGCAAACGCTGCGCCTACCGGGGTAATACCATTGTATAACTGGTAAGCAGTACCAGCATCGGTTTGGTCGAGGCCAATGTGAAGGCCTGTACCACCAGCACAATAATCGCCACCACCTGTTACGTTGTACGCTATTGGCAGAGTGTTAAGCCCTACTGTAGCGCTGCCAGACATATTGCTTGTGCATGGCGTAGTAGCACTAACAGCTATTACTGTATAATTACCTACACCCACCTGTGATCCGAAAGTAATTGCGGAGCCAGTACCTGCAACCGGTGTACCTGTTGCAACAACACCGTTGTACAACTGGTAGTTAACACCCATGTCAGAGCCACTTAAGCCAGTAACCACACCTGTACCTGAAGGGCAGTAGTTACCACCACCAGTTACGCTATATACATTTGGCAGTGGAGAGATGCCTACTGTTACTGTATCTGCCATCCGGTTGGTACAGCCTGTTGCTGTAGTTGTTGCTACCACTGCATAGTGGCCAGCTATTGTTTCCAAACCAAAGTCGATAGCAGCCCCAGTGCCTGGCATCAAAGCGCCTACCGGAGCAGTGCCGTTATACAACTGGTAAGTAATACCTGTATTAGAAGCTGCTAATGAAACATCGACACCAGTACCACCCGCACAATAGTTGCCGCCACCATTAAGTGTTTGTGCAACCGGCAGTGCATTGATACCAATTGTTGCAGCACCAGTCATTGTTTGGGTGCAGCCAGTTGTAATATTTGATGCGATCACTGTATAAGTACCTGCTGTCTGCATGCCAAAGTTAATAGCTGCACCAGTACCTGTAATTGGTGTACCAACAGATGATCCATTTGACAGCTGGTAGCTGATGCCTGTAGCTGAACCGCTAAGGCCAATATTTAACCCTGCGCCACCTGCGCAATAATTGCCACTGCCTGTTATGTTGAACGCAGCTGGCAATGGAGTTGTAGTTATTACTATTGTACCCGCCATCTGGTTAGTACAAGACGTAGTATTATTTGTAGCAACAATTGTATAAACACCTGTGGTCTGTGCACCGAAATCAAGCGCTGCGCCAGTACCCGCAACAGGACTGCCTACAGTAGCTGCTGCATTATATAATTGATAAGAGAAGCCTGTAGCAGAACCGCCAAGCCTTACATGTACACCAGCACCGCCAGCGCAATAAGTAGCTGCATCGCTGCTAACTGCAAATACTGCAGGTAATGGCGTTGTGGCGATAGTGGCTACACCGGCCATATTGCTGGTACATGTAGTAGTAACATTTGTTGCCACTACTGCGTAGCTGCCTGCTATTGCCTGGTTGCCAAAGCTAAGCGTAGTGCCGGTACCACCCAACGGGCTGCCTGCCGGAACACCACCACGTAACAACTGGTAGCTCACGCCTGCATCTGAATTGTTGATAGACAATGGAAGGCCTGCGCCACCTGCGCAATAGCTGCCACCACCCGATAATGTATAAACTGCAGGTGGTAAGCTGGTAGATACAACCGCATTGCCAAACATGCTGTTTGTGCATGATGTGGTTGTATTTGTAGCTATAATAGTGTATGTGCCTACTGCCGTTTGCGCGCCAAAATCAAGAGCAGCGCCAACACCTGCAACAGGTGCACCTACCGCAGCGGTAGTGCCTAAGAACAGCTGGTAGTTGATGCCGGAGTTAGAAGACGCAAGGCCTATGTGAACACCTGTAGTAGTGCCTGAGCAATAACCGCCGCCACCAGTTACATTATAAACAACAGGTACCGGAGTGGTTGTTATAGAAACACTACCAGTCATATTGCTGCTGCATGATGAGCCGCTGGTACCTACAACGGTGTAAGAACCAACAGTAGTTTGCAATGGGAAGTTAACCGCCGGGCCGGAACCTGTAATTGGAGATCCGGAAGCTATACCGTTAGCAAATAACTGGTAGCTGATACCTGACTGAGAGCCACTCAGGCCTACTATTTTACCTGTACCACCTGCACAATAGCTGCCACCGCCTGTTACAGTAAATGTAGCTGTAGGCAGGGAATTAATAGTTATTGTAGCGCTGCTGGTCATAGTAGCAGTACAGCCTGTAGTAGCGTTGGTGGCCTTAACAGTATAGGTACCTGCAATAGTCTGGGCTCCGAAATCGAGAGAAGCGCCAGTACCTGCCAGTGAACTTGCTATTGTAGCTCCGTTGAGCAGTTGGTAAGTAGTACCAAATACTGAACCACCCAGTAAAACGTGAGGCGCTGTGCTGCCTGAGCAATAAGAACCGCCACCGCTAACCGTAAATGATGCAGGTACAGCATTAAGTATAATAGATGCACTGCCGCTCATGCTATTGGTACAACCTACGCCGCTTGTAGCGACAACATTGTATGAACCCGCTGCAAATGCACCGAAGTCAAGTGCAACGCCCGTGCCAGGAACTGCTGAACCTGTTGGTGAGCTAGCACTATACAACTGGTAATTTACACCGATAGCAGAACCTGCCAGGCCAACGTGAACGCTGGAAGTACCAGGGCAATAATTGCCGCCACCCGTTACTGCAAAGACTGCAGGTAATGAATTGATCGCTATTACAGCATTTCCACCCATGATGGCGTTACAACCAGTGGCTATAGTAGTAGCGCGAACTGTGTAAGTGCCAGCATTTGACTGCACACCGAAATTAAGTGAAGTACCTGTACCCAGCTGCGGAGAACCGAGCGGAGCACCTGTAAATAATAACTGGTAAGAATTACCTACGATAGAACCGTTCAGGCCAACCGGAAGAGTTGACGCTGTGCCGAAGCAATATCCGCCGCCACCAGTTACGGTATTAGCAGTAGGTAATGGATTAATTGTGATTAAAGCGCTGCCAGACATAGGGCCAGTGCAGCCACTAGCCAGGTTAGTACCAGATACGGTATAAGTGCCTGCAGCTGTAAGTGAACCGAAGTCGATGGCTGCACTTGTGCCGTGAACAGGAGCGCCAACAGGCACAACACCATTAAACAACTGGTAATCAGTCCCTATTGCAGACGAGGTAAGGAATACGTGTACGCCCGCGTCGCCTGCGCAATAGCTGCCACCACCTGTTACTGCATAAGCAGCAGGTAAAGGAAGTACGTTGACAAATGCACTGCCAGACATAACGCTGAAACAGCTTGTAACTGGGTTAGTAGCGACTACTCCGTAACTGCCGCCGGCAGTTTGTGTACCGAAATCAATTGACAACCCTGTGCCAATTACAGAGATACCCATTGGAACGGATCCGTCGTATAACTGGTAGCCAACGCCTGCAGTTGAGCTGCTAAGCATAACGTGTACGCCCGTAGTGCCCGAGCAATAGCTGCCACCGCCACTTACAATAAATGCAGATGGTAATGGATTTATGCTTATAGCAGCGCTGCCGGTCATTGTTCTTGTGCAGCCAGTAGTGGTATTAGTAGCCACCACAGTAAAAGTACCTGCAGCCGTTACCAGGCCAAAGTCGAGACCCGACCCTGTGCCGGCCAGGGCTGCGCTTACTGCAGTTGCGCCGTTAAATAATTGGTAAGTAACTCCGGCATCTGAACTGCCAAGCCCGATATGCGTGCCTGCGCCGCCCAGGCAATAGCTACCACCGCCTGTTACTGTTTTAAGAGCAGGGAGTGAATTAACTGTTACCGTGAAGACCGGAGATGTACAACCTGTAAGCGTGGTATAAGTGATCGTAACTACACCTGCGGCTACACCAGATACTATACCAGAGCTGCCACCTACTGTAGCAGTAGCGGTAGAACCGCTTGTCCATGCACCACCTGTAGTGGTGTTAGTTAAAGTGATCGTCGAACCCGGGCAAACTGCGCCTGGGCCACTGATCAATCCTGATGGATTAACCAGTACCGGAGTGTTAGATGAGCATCCGCCGGGAAGCGTGTATGTAATGTTAGCTGTGCCTAAACCTGATCCTAAAACGCTGCCGGTTGATGGATTAACCGAAGCAATAAAGGTATTGCTGCTGCTCCATGTACCGCCGGTAATAACATTGGTTAAAGAAGAAGGCAGGCCAGCACAAAGTATTGTTGCACCGCCGATAGGAGATGGCTGTGAATTTATTGTTACCGTCACTGTTGACGAACAACCGGTAGGCAGGGAATAAGAGATATTTGTATTACCAGCAGTAACTGCGGTAACAGAGCCACCGTTAACAGTAGCAACACCTGTGCTGCTGCTGCTCCATGCGCCGCCTGTTGTGGCGTCGTTTAAAGAAAGTGTTGAACCTGCGCAACCAACCAGGCTACCGGTGATAGATGCAGGAGAAGTATTAACCGTTATCTGCTTTATAGCGGTACAGTTGGCTACTGTATAAGTAATAGTAGGTGTGCTGGCAAGAAAACCTGTAACAACACCGGTCGATGGGTCTACAGTAGCTAATAATGAGCTGCTGCTCCAGGTACCGCCTGTCAGTGCGTCGCTCAGTGTTGTAGTAAGGCCTGTACAAACCTGTGGGTTACCTGTTATTGAAGGTGGCACCGGATTGATAGTTACAGTAGCGCTGCCGGTCATACTGCTGGTACAAGAGCTGATAGTATTTGTAGCAACTACAGTGTAAGTACCCGCAGCTGTTCTGAGGCCAAATGATATTGCCGGGCCTGAGCCTGTTATAGGTGAGCCACTTGCGCCGCCATTAAATAACTGGTAAGAAACCCCGCTTTGTGAGTTGGCAAGGCCAATTGTTACGCCGGTACCGCCATTACAATATGCGCCGCCGCCTATTACCGCAAATGCAACTGGAGATACAAATTCCGTAATCTCCACCGTACCTGTCATTCCTACAGCACATGTTGCGCTTGGGTTAGCAATTACTGAATAGACGCCATTTGACAGTTCAACGCCAAAGTCGAGTAAGCCTCCAGTTCCTGTTACCAGGCCTCCTATAGGGGCAGGGCCCGCAGAAACGTTTAAGTACAACTGATAGCTAGCACCCAGATCTGATCCAGATAAGCCAACATGCGCGTTAGGATTGTTAGAACAATAGTTGCCACCACCGGTTACGGTGTAGATATTGGGAATTGGATTAACAAGAACAGGAATTGCAGTAGCACATCCCGTAGGGAGCGTATAGGTGACAGTAGTAGAACCTACTGCGGCGCCAGTAACGATACCACTTGTAAGGCCAACACTTGCCAGAGCCGTGTTAGCGCTTGTCCAGTTACCGCCTGTGCTGGCGTCATTTAAAGTAGTAGTACCCAAAAGGCAAACGCTGGATACACCAGTAATAGATGCCGGCATAGGGTTAATAGCAAAGTTTGCTGTATTACCTGCAGACAATGTGCTGTTGCAACCTCCGCCACCGGCAACGGCCGTAACAGTTACTGTTGTAGCACCAGAACCGGTAAGGTCTGTTGAAGGTATAGTAAATGAACCTGTACCTGACGCTATAACAAGTGATGCGGTATGAGCCGTTACTGTGTTTGCACCCGTAAGGTCATAAATAACATTGAAAGTTCCTGCGCCAAGGCTTGATGAGTTAACCGTTACCGTTGACGACACCCCGATACAACCTGAAGTTGCCGATGGCATGCTAAAATCGGTAACGTTTGGCAACGGGCTTACCGTAACAGGCAATGTGCTGCCGATCGCTGACGTACAACCATTATTGTCGGTAACCGTTACGCTGTATGTTCCTGCGCCTGCGCTAGTGATACCTGCATTAGTAGCATTTTGTGTAGTGGCTGTGAAAAGGTTAGGGCCAGACCATGAATAAGATGAATAAACTGTGCTGCCACCCGATGGAGTTGCATTAAGCGAAAGCGTGCTGCCTGCACAGATAGCGGTAGGCGTAGCAGTTGCAGTTATTACAGGCAATGGATTTACTGTAACAGTTGCAGAACTGACTACAGGAGACGTACAACCATTATTGTCCGTTACCGTTACGCTATATATACCACCCACAGTAACACCTGGGCGGGTTGCACTTTGTCCGGTGGTAGAGAAACTTCCCGGCCCGCTCCAGTTAAAGGTAGGATAGCTGCCGCTACCGCCAGTCGCCGATGCATTTAATGAAAGTGTAGCGCCCGCACACAATGGGTTTGGAGTTACTGATGCTGTTACTACTGGCAGAGCGTTTACACTTACTGCTGCCGTCGTTCCTGTTGCAGAGGTACAGCCATTGTTATCTGTAACTGTAACACTATATGTGCCCGCACCTGCGCTTGTAATGCCCGTAACGCTTGCATTCTGGCTGGTAGAGGTAACGCTCACAGGGCCACTCCATGTAAATGTATTATAAACTGTGCTGCCACCGGTAGCTGTTGCGCTCAGCGATAGTGTGCTGCCGGCGCATACAGCAGTTGGTGTTGCTGTTGCTGTTATTACTGGTAAAGGATTAACGGTTACAAATGCCGTTGTTGCTCTTAAAGACCGGCAACCGTTATCATCAGTCACACTTACACTATATACGCCGCTCGCTGTAACGCTGGCAGCAGATGTATTTCGGATAGACGAGGTAAAGCCGGAAGGGCCGGTCCATGAATATAATGTATAAGTACCACTGCCACCTGCTGGTGTCGCACTAAGATTTAAAGTACCGCCTGCACATAATACAGTTGGTGTCACGGTTGCTGTAATTGTTGGCATTGGGTTTACCGAAACTGCAGTTGTCACCGCTATCGGTGAAGTACATCCGTTACCATCTGTTACGGTAACACTGTATACACCAGCTCCAAGCAAGGTCATTGCCGGGTTAGTTGCAATTTTTGTAGTCGCTGTAAAACCGTTAGGGCCAGACCATGAATAAACAGGATAAGTGCCGCTGCCACCTGCTGGTGTAGCATTTAAAGTCAGGGTACGTCCTGCGCATATTGGTGTTGGGGTAAGCGTTGCGGTTATTGATGGCGCCGCGCCCACAGTCACTGATACAGAAGTAGACCCTGTACATCCGTTATTATCTGTTACGGAAACGCTATACACATTTGTACCAGCCGCAGTTATGCCTGCATCGGTAGTGCTTGCTGTTGTTGCTGTAAATGTACCCGGGCCAGCCCATGAGTAGGTAGGGAAGGTGCCGCCGCCGCCTGATGCAGTAGCATTTAAAGTAACTGTAGTGCCAACGCATACAGGGTTTGGAGTTGCTGTTGCAACTATTGATGGAGCTGCGTTTACAGATACGGTTACATTGCTCGTAGATGAGCAGGCTGATCCTGTTTCTGTTTTTATAGCAGTATAAGTTGCGGCAGTTGCCGGGCTTGCATATACGGCATTGGCCGGGCCACCTGTATATAATGTAGATAAGCCGCTGGTGGTATACAGAGCCGTTGTAGACGACCATGTGTAAGAGCCTGCCGGCGTGGTGTAATGTATGATGACAGACCAGTTATTCACGGTTGCTACGTCACCCGACCCATTATCATGGATCCCTAATGTCCAGTTACCATTTGGTATGGTAAACAAAGGAGGCCATGTGTTTGCAGTAGGCTGGAAGCCCGATGGTCCCCTGCCGCTTGCAACATCTGCAGCAAAAGTACCGGTAAACGGCGCTGTGCCACCTGAGAAAGCAGAACCTCCTAATGAGCTGATAACTGTGTTTGTGAAGTCAGCCACTGCGCCGAAGTTGGCCCCTCTTCTGTTCACTAAGTTTAAGATAACACCATTTGGCGCTCCTATATTGATTTCCAGATCGCGGTCAAATGGCATGGTAATGCTGTTCAGGACCACAGACACATCCGCTATAGTGGCATCGCCAGGTATACCGCTTACCGCAATGGCATTGGTAATACCTGCGGGTATATTATCTGGTACCGTAAATGCCCCGGTAGAAGGAAAAGCAGGTGGAGTAACATTTGTTGCAGTTATTGCCGGGGCGCTAACAGATAACACACTTCCTGCACAAACAGCAGCAGACGAAGGGGTGATAGTAAACGCAGGAGGTGTAAGGCCTACAGTAATATTAGATGTAGCAGAGCAACCGGCAACTGTATAGCTTATGGTTGATGTGCCTGCGGCGATCCCCAGCATAATGCCAGTTGTGCCTATAGTAGCCACGGTGGTATTACCCGAAGCCCATACGCCGCCAGTTGGGGCGGCAATGAATGTATCCGGTAAGCCAGTACAGCCTGTAGTAAACGAGGTAGTTAAAGACGGTGACGGATTTACTATCATGGTTACCGTTGCGGTATCTGTTGGCGTTGTTGCGCATGCAGCGGTCGTTGTTACCACTACCTTTACCACATCCCCGTTTGCCAGGGTACTGCTTGAAAAGGTTGTTCCTGTATTAGCAAGCGTTGAGTTTACTATCCACCGGTAAGTAGCGCCGGTAGTACCCGTAGAGCTTGCAGAAAAATTTGCAGTAGCCCCTGAACAAACTGTTGTACCACTGATCGCATTAATATTAGCATGTGGAGTAGAGGAATTGCTTACTGTAATAGTTTGGTTATCTGTACAGCCAGCTAATGTATAAGTTATGTTTGGGGATGTGCCTGTAGATGATACGCCGGTTACAATACCAGATGACAATCCCACAGTGGCCCTTGTGTTGCTGCTCGACCACGTACCACCGCTAGGAGTAGCATTCAAAGTTATCGTTCCACCCACACATACTGTAGTAGGGCCTGCTGTGATAGCAGGCGTTGGGTTTACGGTAACTGTTGCTGTGGCAGAGGTAGCTGTTGTTGGAGATGAGCAGGGAAGGCTGGAAGTCACAACGACATAAACCAGGTCGCCATTGTTATATGTATTGGTTTGGTAGTTGGTTACTGTACTTACCAAAGCACTATTCACATACCACTGGTAAGAAGGCGCGCCACCATTTGTAACATTAGGCGTAAAGCGAGTATTTGTGCCTGCGCATACGGCGCCTGCAGGAGACTGTACCATGGTAACTGATGGCGTTGTAACATTACTTACGGTCTCTACCTGTGTATAGGTACAACCGCTTAACGTATAGCTTATTGAAGAAGTACCAGCCACAACACCACCTACTATACCGCCAGCTACTGTTGCTACAGAGGTTGTACCGGTTGCCCAAACCCCACCTGTTGCTGACGGAGTTAATGTAATAGTTGATCCTGCACATAACGAAGACACGCCTGTAAAGGTCGCACCGGCTATTATTGTCTGCAGCCCACCAGTGGCCGCTGTGCCACTTAGGGATTTAGTACCGGAGAGGAATATGACATTCGTTGCTGCGATCGGGCTTACTGTGATCGTGTGTCCCGGCGTTGCGCCAGTTGCAATGTCAGCTGTAACAAAATAATTAACCGTCGCACCTGAAGCTATAGCGCTGGTGCCAGTCAGTGTAGTTGACGTAGCAGTTACTGTTGCTACTAGCGTGCCGCCCACGGATCCGGACCATAGCTTATACGTTATAATGTCGCTAGACCCTGCGCTTCCACCTTGTGTAAATGAAAACCCGGAAAGTGCACCAAGTGAGCTACCACTGTTATTTACCGAAAACTGGTAAATAAGAATATTGGTATTACCCTGGCAAGCATTCGCCGGAGCTACCGTAGTAGGTGTAGAAATTACACCTACAAACGCCGCGTAGCTCTTTGTAAGCGACATAGCGCCCAGTACCACGAACAGGCATGCAGCTTTCATGTATACGTGCAAAGATCTCAAGCCTGTTTGGGCCTGCGTCTGTTTACCCGTTAATCCGGTAGCAGGTGGTTGAATGTGTGTAGCGTACTTCATAGTTATTGATTGAATTTTTGAATTGGCCTGTTTATTAAAATATTCTATCTCTGAATTGTAATTATTTTTTCGAATCTGCGTAAATGTAAACGACTTATTTTTATATAGATTTTTACAAATTAAACTCTAAAATATTAATACGCACGTATATCAACTTGAGAACAAAAAATTAACCCGGTAAGTATTCCCATTAACCGGGTATATCTACTGGTTTTATATTATCTGTTTTTAAAAATATTTGCAAAGAAAGTATAATAGATTCAACAAAACAAAAAAAAAATGTAAAATGCTTGTTATCCAACTTAAAAAATCTTTTTCGCCCCAATCATTTTTTCGTATAAAATTTTCACTATTAACTTTAGATTAAATCAATGAATACCAATAATAAATAAAAAAAATATCATTCATTTAAATGATAATACCCTAAAAAATGCACAAAATTTATCTTATTTTATTATTCCATTAACAAATAAATAATTATTTTCCGACCTAACCATATACATGCAGAACGCGCATGATAATTATTTAATTTATATCCTCAATAAAAAACAACTATTGATATGTTATTAAATAAATAGCTCGTTCTTTAGATGTTAATAAATGCCTTGTTTAAATAATTCATCGACAAATAAATTATATTATAATATTATTATTAATTTTATAATGTTAATGATATACTTATAAACACATAAAAGAGATAGGAATGTGCAGCTTTATCACATGATCTATCAAATTTGCAACGCGTTTTTAAAACCATTTATTTGTATTTATCCAATGTCATGCCAAAAAAATAATCACTTGACAATCAACAGTTTGCGCTGCTGAGAGTTGAACGTCAATTCCATTTTTGGGTCATTTTTTCCAGATAATAGAACCGGGTAATTATCGGTTTAATACGCAAAACCGACATCTTCGACATATCAAAAATCATAAATAAGCATTATTTGGTGGGGCTGTAAATCATTTATTACATTTGCCACTTATTGTGCCAAAATCTCAATAAATAACTGGCCAGCCAGCATCTCATACTATATGGTAGCTAATAATGTCAATACTAACGAACAGGTATATAATGCCCATGAAGATGAGTCTATATCATCGCAGGTTGCCAGTGTCATCTGTATATTGTTACAACGTGGCCTGCTGACTGCGGGCTTTAGCGCGGAGAAAGAATTGCTGATGTTGCACTATTCGGGCTACAACGACAATAAGCCTGTATGGGAAATAGACTTTTTTGAGCACCTTTTTCTGCAGGATCCGCTGCTGGCCGCAAAAGAAAAGGTGAAAGGCGTATTCGTGCTCAGCGATAAAAACCTGGTAATACCAGACGACCTTTATGATGAGAATGAAGCTGGCAACTGGCTGGGCAAAATACATTTCATAGAGCCTACTGATGTGATACTGTCTTATTCGCTGGATGAAGACAAAGCGCAATACCTGTTTGCAGTGCCGCTTAGCGTTACTGAGTTGGTTAAAATAAACTTCAAAAAGGCAGCATTACTTCCTGTTCCGGTATATTACTTCAAAAATACCAGCAGGCAGGGGCTTTTGCTACAGTGCTGTATTACCGCAGAGCAGGTATGCGCTACACTACATAATTATAGCCAGCTGCTGTGGCACAGAATATTTGACTACACATCTGCTGAAGACATAGCCTTTGCTATAAACCAGCTATGCATAGAAAATCACATATCAACCGCCGATGTATCGCTTAATTGCAATACCGCCAGTGCGGCTGAATATGACAGGCTGAACGAGTTATCACAGTACTTCCCCACTATAAAAAACGGCAGCGGAGCCGCCATAAACACCCGGTGGGATGGTGCAATATGCCTGGCCCAACAACTTTTTGCATGCGTATAGTAGGCGGCACATTCGGTGGCAGAAGGTTTAGCCCCCCGGCCCGCATACCTGCGCGGCCTACTACCGAAGTAGCGAAAGAAGGCCTGTTTAACATACTCGATAATGCAATGGACATAGAAGGTATAAAAACGCTGGACATCTTTGCTGGTACAGGCAGCATAAGCTATGAGCTGGCCTCACGCGGCGCTGAAGACCTGACCATCATTGAGCGGGATCCCCTTACAATCGACTTTATAAAAAAAACCGCCAAAGAATTAGGTATAGACGATAAAATGAACATTGTGCGCAGCGATGTGTTTAAATTCCTGAAACAAAGTACAGAACAGTACAACTTTATTTTTGCCGACCCACCCTATGCCCTGCAAAATATTGATGAGTTGCCTATACTGATCTTTGAGAAGAACATGCTGTTGCCCGGCGGCATATTCGTACTGGAACATACTACCCAACACGACTATCAACAACATCCGCGCTTTCAGCGCATGAAGAATTACGGTACCTTAGTCTTTACTTTTTTCACCCAACCAAACGAATAATAATGCAACGCATCTGCTTATTTCCCGGTACTTTCGACCCCATTACCCTTGGCCATGTAGATGTTATAGAGCGTGCGGTAAAACTATTCGACAAACTGGTGATCGGTGTAGGTATCAATTCTTCAAAGCAGCCTATGTTTTCCCTGGAACAACGGACCACCTGGATAGAGCAGGTATTTAAAAACGATTCCCGTATTGTAGTTACCGGATACGAAGGCCTTACTGTAGATTATTGCCGGGAGATAGACGCCAGCTTTATTCTTCGTGGCATCCGCTATGTCAGCGATTTTGAATATGAAAAGGCCATTGCAGATATGAACCGGATGCTGATGCCTGATATAGAAACGATCTTCCTTACCTGCTCCCCATTATATTCTACCATTTCATCTACCCTCGTCCGCGATGTGATAAGAAATGGCGGGAATGCGGCCATGTTCATGCCTAAAGAGGTAAAGTTTTAGCGCGCGCTGTTTATTTAATAAAATCGAAATGTGCATTCTGGTATTCGGGCAGCATAACTTTTTCTTTTAAAGCCTGGAAGGTTTGCAGCGGACCTTTTGTTATAAACATATTGATGAGCCAGGCCGGCACTGAGCCTCCGGGGTCAAACTGAAGTGTATATACCAGGTGTTGCCCGCCAGGCACCGGTGTCGCCTCCCAGTGCGCAATAGACTTTTGCACTCTTACTAAACCTTCTTTTACCGGTATCATATCCGGTTCGGCATGGGAATCAATTGTTAATAATTGCGGGGATACCTGGTTGATGGTAAAGTGAGCCACGTAATCTCGGTTTGTACCAGGCCATGGCACACTAACCTCAGAATAAAATATTAATTCACTGGGCTTTATTGTTTTTATCACCTGCGAAGATTTGGTGCCATATACCCACTCATGCTGTTTTGGAATATCCAGCAGGAAGGCCACTAACTGGGCTTGTGTGGCTCTAACGGTACACTCTACTTTTATCGACTTAAAATTAGAGTTTTCGGTACTTGAGGTGTAGACTTTTACCCCATCCTCATCTTTTTTCAGCTGCCAGTTCACTTGCGCATTCACCTCTCTACTGATCAAAGATAAAAACAGGATCAATATCGTTTGGCGCATAAGCATCTGATTAGTTTGTTTTCACCGGTAAGTGCTGCAATATAAATTTCAATAAATGTAACTATAGCAATTCATATTATTATATCCAGGTAAATAAATAACCCTTAGCTAACTCCTTCGCTCCATCGCTTTGAAACGGGTATACCGTTGTGTTTCCTTTACCAGCCTGCTTAGTAATAAGTAGAGTACCAACCCATCATCCACCCATCCCAATACAGGAATAAAATCCGGAATAAGATCGAATGGCCAAATGATATAGGCTATGGACACTATAGCTACGATCATAGTAAGCACCGACATTCTGTAACTTCCGTGCAGCACCTCTCGCAGCATTTGCCACAGGGTTTTGCGGTTCCTGAATAAATGTAAACCGTTACGAACATTATGAACCGGGCGCACTTGCGTATATCTGGACATAGCAGCAATTTTCTGTAAAATTACCTGCTATTATGTTGCAGGTCTGTTAATGGAATGAAGGAGAAAAGTTAACTTTTTATCATCTGTTTGCTCACCATTTTACCCCCGCGGTTTTCAAAACTTCCCGTACGGCTTCGTACGATTGTTTTACAAGCGGGGCAATATCTTTTTCATGTACCCACCTTGCTTCCATTATATTTTCTTCCTTCTGTGGCTTCAGTTTATCGGTTAATGTGCCTTTCATTTTATACCATGCAGTACGCTTTAGTATCTCGTCATTTTTTTGGGTGTAAATATGGTAGGTGTCGCAGATCTTATCGCCCAGGGTAAGATTGGTAATGCCTGTTTCCTCTTTCACCTCCCGCAGTGAGCAATCCTCTATCGTCTCTCCTTTATCCAGCTTGCCTTTAGGCAGGTCCCACTTACCTTTCCTGAATATCATAAGTATGGCGTCATCTTCATTATAGGCCACCCCACCACCTGCATCTATTGGCTGGAACATTGCCTCCAGCTGCCCCAGCAAAGCATCCCCCGAAACGTCTTCTATTATAGCGCCTACTGCTCCCGGCCGCTCCACTGTTTGCAAAGCCTGTGTAAAGCTCCGTAAAGTAGCCCCTGTGAATATCTTATAACGCTCTGCTACCTGGTGTTCATTAATATAGGCCTCGGCATTTGTGGTCAGGATAAGCGGCGTGTCATTCAAAAATATCTTTTGCGAAAAATTCATAGTGCGGTTATTTTCTTTTTTGCTTAACGTTCAAATATAGTACGATTCAACGCTTTTTGCCTTTTACTTTTTACTTTTGGCGTAATTATGAGCACTCCAAAACATTTTGCCGAGAAACTATTGCAAATTAAAGCATTGCAGATCAACCCTCAAAAACCATATACCTGGGCATCGGGCTGGCAATCTCCCGTATACTGCGACAACCGCAAGGTGTTGTCGTTCCCATATATCCGCGACTTTGTAAAAAGCGAACTCGCCAATATGATCCTGGATAAATTTCCGGATACAGAAGTAATTGCCGGCGTAGCAACTGCAGGTATAGCCCATGGCGTTATGGCGGCAGACTTACTAAAGCTGCCATTCATCTATGTGCGCTCCAAACCTAAAGAGCATGGCATGGGCAATCAAATAGAAGGGGTGCTGGAAAAAGGCCAGAAAGTAGTAGTGGTGGAAGACCTGGTATCAACTGGCAAAAGCAGCCTGCAGGTGGTAGATGTATTGCGCGAGCAGGGAGCTGAAGTGCTGGGCATGTGCTCCCTATTTACCTACGGATTCCCTGTAGCAGATGAGGCATTCGAAAAAGCAGGCATGCCGCTTTATTCTATTAGCAATTACCAGGCACTTATGGAAGTGTGCGAAGCGCAAAAGCTGATAGCGCCCGAACAAAAAGAGACACTTGAACAGTGGCGCATTGATCCAGCAAACTGGAAGGGATAAGGAAATTGCGATTGTTGTTCCTTAATATTATTTCTAAGATCACAAATTGAGCTCCCGAAACATGCCCTGGCTGCAACTCATACGGTGGAAAAATTTGCTGATCATATTCCTTACGCAGTTTCTTGCGTGGTGGTGTGTTATTTTACCAGGTGCGCCGCAGGTGCTTACCTGCACTAATTTTTTATGCCTTGCACTGTCTACCATGCTTATAGCTGCTGCAGGTTATATTATCAACGACTACTTCGACATTAAAATCGACTCCATAAACAAGCCCCAAAAAATGGTGCTTGAAGTATCTATACCTCGCAAACAGGCCATTATTGCTCATACCATACTCAATGTAATAGCAATTCTATTGGCAGCTTATGTTGCCGCACAGGCCCATCATTTTGAATGGTTGCTATTGCAGGGTTGTTGCTCTTTACTGCTTTGGTTTTACTCCACTCATTTTAAGCGGCAATATGTTACCGGCAATGTGGTTGTTGCCATCCTTACTGCGCTCACTATTGTTTCGCTGGTCATTTACGAGCCGTCAATGCACTACTTCCCAAAGATGGTATTACTGGTCTATGCTTATTTCGCATTCATGCTTACCTGGATCCGGGAAATAGTAAAGGATATGGAAGACCACATTGGCGACCAAACCGAAGGCTGTGTTACCATGCCCATAAAAAAAGGATTGGACTATTCCACACGGTTTTGTATCGTGTTGTCTGTACTGGTTATGTTACCGTTGGGGTATGCTTCAATTACTTTGTTTCAGCGCAACTATACATTATTATCTCTATACATAACCGCTGTCCTGATCATACCAATTATCACCTGGTGTTTGTTCCTTCCCTGGAAAACCACCACACAGCATTATCATAAAGCCAGCAGCGGCGTGAAGGCCATTATGCTGCTGGGTATCTGCTCACTACTTATTTATCACTTTCAATTACATACTGATTATGCCCGGTAAGATCATCCTCGCATCGCAATCTCCCCGCCGTAAACAACTGCTGGAAATGGCCGAGATAGCATTTGAAATACTCATTGCCGATGTAGACGAGACCAACCCACCCGGTATGGCAGGAGAATTGGTACCAGAGTTCCTCGCAAAGAAAAAAGCCGATGCGGTATCACACTTAGTACAGGATGCTACGGTGATAGCCGCAGATACTATAGTGCTACTCGATCACCACATTCTTGGCAAGCCCAAAGATGCTCAACATGCAATAGAGATACTCAGCCAACTATCAGGCAGAATGCACAAAGTAGTTACCGGTGTTTGCATCCGCAGAGCCGGTAAAGAGGTTAGCTTTTCGGTGACTACGGAAGTATATTTCAGATCATTGACCAATGCGCAGATAGAGCACTACGTAACCCACTACAAGCCATTCGATAAAGCAGGAGCATATGCTATACAGGAGTGGATAGGTGTTACCGGTATTGAGAAAATTAACGGCGATTATTACAACGTTATGGGCCTGCCTATAGGTGATGTAGTAAAAGTACTGGATAAGGAATTCAGCGCTCCGCAATAAGCGTTGCCAATTCCCTCGCCACCTCGCTGCCAAGCGCCACACCCATGCCGCCCATCCGGAATGCGCCAAATACGCGGCCCGAAAAGGCCTTCACAATCGGCTGCTTGGTAGCGCCGAATGCCATGATACCCGCCCACCGCTGCGCTACCTGGAAGTGGGTACAGGGCAAGATGATATCTGCGAGCTTTTGCTCCAGGTCTATTTGTATCAGTTTATTCAGTGAAAAATCAGTTGTGGTCTCCGCGTCAAAATCAAGGTTCCTTCCACCACCAAACAATACGCGACCATCTATCTCCCTGAAATAATAATACCCTCTATCAAAATGATAAATGCCCTTAAATTTCAGGCCTGCTATTGGCTGCGTAATGAGCACTTGTCCCCGCCCAGGTGCCACATCAACCTCCGGCAGTAACTGCTTTGTAAAAGCATTAGTGCAAATACTCATTGTATCGCAGCTAAGCAGCCACACCTCGTCCCTGAACGGGTCTTTAACCTCTATCGTTACATCCTTGTCGTTCTCGGTAAACCGTACTACCTCTGCACCTGTTTTCACTTCTACCCCATGCTGCAAAGCCATATCCATCAATGCCCTTAGCATCATGCCGCTGTTCAGTTCGCCCTCACAAGTATTTTCAATAAGCGCCTTTGAATACGCTCCGGCAAAACCAAACGCTTTTATCTTTTCGCTTGCCGGCTTAAAAGCCTTCTTCCCGGTTATCGGTAATAATAGTTCATTAAGAAAATCCAGCTTATCCAGCGCAAACAGTTCATTCTCTCCAAGCAATTCATAGCCGCCATTTTCTCGATACCCTATTTTATCATCCCCTAACCTTTTTCTCAATTGTTCAAGCCCCTTCTTCCGCCTTTCGAACAACGACAGCACCTCATGTTCAGGAGTATTTTGCAGATCGTCCAATAACTCCGTAGCACTGCCCATGCAGGCAAACCCCGCATTCCGTGTACTTGCCCCCGTCGGCAGTAATCCCCGCTCCAGCACTAGCACCCTGGATTGTGGATAGAGTTCCGTCAACTCAATAGCCGTACTAAGGCCCACTATACCTGCGCCAATTACAATATGATCGTAATGCGAAAAACTCTGCTGCTCCCAATAACTAAACATAAACCACGATAAGCCATAAATATAGCCATTTATGAAAAATATAAGAGAAGCACATTTAGGGGTTTGGCCTTTTCGCGTAAATTTACCTCCTGCAATGGCCGACAAGATCTCTATACTCATTATCACCTACAATCGCCCTGCCGACCTGCTCGACCTGCTAAAAAGCATCGACACACAAACTAACAAAGAGAGCATATTAGAGGAAGTGCTGATCCTCGATAATGCATCTACTGTTTCTTATGGGGAGGTAACCACGTATATTGATACACATCCTGAACTAAAGGCAAAACTTATTTTATCCGACACCAATTCCGGCGTAGCAGGTGGGCGAAATACGTTAATGGGCATAGCCAAAGCCCCGCTGATGCTAGTGCTTGACGATGATACCGTTTTTACAAAACCCACCGATCTACAAAAACTATCAGGCATTTTTGATGAGCCATTTTTCAAAGAAGCGAACACGGGGGTAATTACCACGAGAGTAATATACTACGACAACAACGAAGTGCAGGTAACCGCTTTCCCGCACAAAAAATACGACCAATATAAGGACAACCCTCGTTTCTTAACCTCCTACTTCATAGGCTGCGCACATCTTATGAAGCGCGAGATGCTGGCTAAAACGGGCCTCTACCCCAGCGATTTTCATTATGGTATGGAAGAGTATGATCTGGGCTACCGTATACTCAATGCAGGCTATACCATTGGTTATGATAATGGCATTACCATCGCCCACAAAGAGTCGCCACTAGGCAGGCAGGCAAACTATAAGAAACTGCAAATGCAGTGGGTAAATAAAAGCAAAGTAGCATGGCGTTATCTGCCTTTCCAATACTTTGTAACTACGGCCCTAAGCTGGGCCATTCAATACCTGCGCATGGCTAAGGGGCATATAGGTGCTTTCTTCACAGCCCTGCTGCAGGTATTAAAAATACCCTTTACCGAAAAACGAAATACAGTAAGTAAAAGCACACTGGAATACCTGCGTAAAGTAGAAGCCCGCCTAAAGTACTAACTACCTAAACCTGCTTTTTAGTACAAGCAGTTTTCGCTCAATAAAATAATAAGAACAGAAAGAAACCAGGCACAGCAACAACAAATTGAACCACGCAGAACTAGCATAAGCAAACGCGCCCTGCCACGGATGCCACATCAGGAACAGTTGTTGCCATACATAAATAGAATAAGATGCCATCCCAATACCTGCAAGCACTTTCGAGTTAAGCATTCTGAAAAAAAGGTCCTTAGAATAGCCGATGTTATTTACGATCAGCAAAGCTACCAGCGCAGAACTGATGAGGTTTTTGTAGTAAAGCCCGTGCATAAAACCAGCTCCGCAATACACCTCGTATGCAAGAAACAGCAGCATCAGGTTTACAATTAACCCGTTAGGATATATCCTCCCTGTTATTATCTTTTTAAACACAAGCACCGAGCACAAAGCCCCGGTAAGTATAGGCGTAATATACCTCAACAGATCAGAAATGAAATGCAGCCCTTTACTGTCATTCGCTTTGCTATCCACATTTAATAAGATGGGAATGGCAATGATAAGGATCACTGCAATTATCCAGTAACTGTTAGTACTCTTCTTCAGGATAAACGGAAAGACGATATAAAATTGCTCCTCTACAGATAACGACCAGAAGTGTCCCGTTGCTACATCCCAGGTAGTGGGTATTATATCTGTGTTCTTTATAAAAAACACTGCCGATAATATATCCGATATCGTCAGCAATTTATAATAACTATTAAGGATGGTTATTACCAATAGATAAAAATAAGCGACCGGTATAATTTTCAGGAAACGGCGGGTATAGAATTTGGCAAGTGATATTTTCCCTTTATTTACCTTTTCTTTCAGCAGCAGCGTAGTAATGATAAAACCGCTGATGACAAAAAAAACATTGACACCAAACATACCATTAAAGCCGGTGTATTGGCCCATGATCAGTGTATGGTAAAGAATCACTAAAATGATAGATATACCACGAAGCCCGTCTAACGACGGCAAATGATGCGGCTGAAATAGCGGCGGTATTTCCGTTATTTCCGAAAAAAGATTTTCCTTAAAAGCTTTCAGGACATTAGCCATAGATCACTTCCGGAAATATACGCCTTATTTACGTTTGGCTTTACCGGATCTATCCGGTTACGGGTTATCCGTGTTCATAAACACATACTGCACTAAGTTCGCACCCATCTGCAGTGCAGCCTGGTGTTTCTCGGGTGGGTCACGGTGCACATCAAAGTCTTCCCAGCCATCGCCCAGGTCGGTCTCGTAGCTGTAGAAGCATACCAACCTGCCTTTGTAGATCAGCCCATAGCCCTTAGGTGGCTTGCCATCGTGCTCATGCACCTTTGGCAGCCCGTTTGAAAAATTATATTTCTGATGATAAATAGGATACGAGAACGGCAACTCTACCAGCTCCAGCTCAGGAAATACTTTCTTTAACGATGGCCGCACATAGGGGTCCAGCCCATAGTTATCGTCTATATGCAAAAAGCCACCACCTTCCAGGTACTTACGCAGGTTCTGCGCTTCAGCATCGCTCAGCGCCCAGCGCCCGTGCCCGGTCATGTGAATAAACGGATAATTAAAAATATCGGGGCTACCCACTTCTACATGAGCTTCAGTAAGGTCAAAGTTGGTATGGAGCTGCTCATTACAGAACGCTGCAAGGTTCTTAAGCGATGTCGGGTTAGCATACCAGTCACCACCTCCGTTATACACCAGCAGCCCCAGCTTCATATTTTGCGCACCTGCCACAGCACTCACAAAAAGAAAAATAACCGGCAGTAAAAATTTCCTAAACTTCCCCATTATACATCACGTTAAAATAAGCTGCCACTGTTATTGCAGCGGTTTCCGTGCGCAATCTTTGCACACCAAGCGATACAGATGTAAACCCGTGCGCCAGGCACAAATTTACTTCTTCCTGGGTAAAATCTCCTTCAGGCCCTATGAGTATTATGGTATCATTTGCAGGTTTTAACATTTCAGACAATGGCCGCTTAGGTATCTCATCTATACAATGCGCCACCAGCTTTTGCCCTATCTCCTCATGTTGCTTCAATACCTGCTCCAGGGGCGTTATTTCAGATAAGTGAGGTAAGTAGTATTGCTTCGATTGCAGTATCGCCGATTGCAGTATTTTCTGCCACCGCTCATTACGAACATATGTTTTTTCCGAATGGGCCACAGACACCGGTATAATAGACCCTACGCCTAGTTCCGTTGCTTTTTCCAGCAGCCATTCGTTTCGGCTGTTGTTCTTCGTAAAGCCTACCGCCAGGTGCAATACTTTGCCTTTCCGGGGGTGCGTCTCTACACTTTCTATGGTTACGCTGCATTTATGGCGCTCTGCCGTATGTATTCTCCCCTGCGCTGCCACTCCATTACCATCAGTGAGTATCACTTTGTCATCTGCTTCCATACGTAGCACTTGCCATATATGTTTTGCGGTATCTGCATCAAGCGATACCGTGCTATTTGCAGACATTGGGCCGTTATAAAAAAAACGTGGAGGTTGGGGCATAACGCAAATATAAGCAAGGTTAACAAAATAATTTCCACTATATGGCGCAGTTATTTTTCTTTTTTTCAAGGCGAAAATATCTGCGAATAGAGTGCTATTTAAAGATTTTTCAACGCAGAAAAAATGGAAAAGAACAAGTCAGGTGGTGGAAATTATTTTGTTATCCTTGCCTTGAAAAGAGATTCTTAACGCAAGACCATTTCTTTGTCCGCGATCAGCTTTCTCAGGTTAATGAGCGCATACCGCATTCTGCCCAGTGCCGTATTAATGCTTACACCCGTAAGATCAGATATTTCTTTAAAGCTCAGGTCGGCGTATATGCGTAGCACTACCACTTCTCTCTGCTCTTCAGGCAGGTCTTCCACCAGTTTGCGCACACTTTGGTGTACCTCGCGCTTTTCTATGCCATCAGCTACTAGGTCGCTGGCGCCAAAAAAGATGGATATGTCCTGTCCGTCAGGTAGCGTTACAGGTATTTGCTGGCGCGAGCGGCGGAAGTGGTCCATGCACAGGTTATGCGCCACCCGTATTGCCCATGGCAGAAACTTACCTTGTTCCGCATACCGACCGTCTTTTATAGTTTTTATCATTTTCAGGAAGGCATCCTGAAAAATGTCTTCCGCAAGATACTTGTCTTTTACAAGCATATATATCGACGTATATACCTTGTCTTTGTACCGGTTGATCAGTACTTCAAGGGCTTGCTCTTGTCCATGGATATAGGCATGGATCAGTTCTGCATCTGAATAATGGAGTATTTGCATAGCTTCTACCTGGTTTAAACGTAACGTAAAGGTTCACGCCATTCGTTTATTCTGTTGGTTTTAAGTAGAAGTTTTTGCTATAGACGAAGTTTTAAGAGATTATTTGACTGCAAAAAAGTTAAAAATTACGACTTCTCCAAATTTTTCTATGATTTATTTAAGAAATCTTTAACCTCATGTTAATAATAAGACGTAAAATGACAATAATAGGTTAGGTTTAATTATAAATATTTTTATTCACCTATTGATTTCATCCAAATTTTCCGGTTTATATTCCCCATTCTCATCCACAAAAACGACTTAGAGTAAGATATATTTGAACCCATGCAAAACGCCCAAATACACAATGGGCGTGACAAGTAAGCAATTACATGCTACATTCATCAATTTGTGGGCTTCTTAACATATCCCGGCTCGCTTTTTTCTATTATCTCATCAGTAAACTAAAACCTAAAAAAAATGAAACGGAAATTAATAGCAGCAGTTCTTTTAGCCTTCATTAGCTTCGGAACAATCGAAAGCGCCAGTGCAGCCACATGGCATCATCGTCATCACCACGAACGTATGCACCATCATCATGGCCACCACCGTATGTAATTAGTAAAGTGTATAATAGTAATAGCCGGGATAAACATTTTAATAAATGCTGGTCCCGGCTTTATTGTACCTGTTAGTTGCTTTTCGTAATAGCTATCTTTATATCATGGAGAACCGCTTCAATATTCGCGTATACGGCATTTGTATAGCTGATGGTAAACTATTGGTAAATGAAGAAATAATACGAGGCAATAAGATCATTAAACTACCCGGCGGCGGACTGAACTGGGGAGAAGGCGCCATAGATTGCCTGAAGCGCGAATGGAAAGAAGAGCTGAATATAGATATAGAAGTAGTGGGGCACTTCTACACTACCGATTTCTTTCAGCCTTCGGCATTTGATAATTCGCAGGTTATTAGCATTTACTACCTCATTGCCGCAGCAATACCCGCGGTAATTATCAATAGCGAGTCTAATGAACGTACCTACTGGATGAATATGGAAGATGTTTCCGCCGACACCTTTACACTGGCAATAGATAAGGCGGTAGGCGGCATGCTACAGCAGCTATATTCCCAAAAGAGCGGCTATAATTAATAATAATATAGCTATTGCCACATAAGGCGCTATTGCCCTTATCTTTGGTTTATATGAAACTATTAATGCAATATCTCAGCCGTTATAAGCTGATGATCTTTTTAGCCATTATTCTTGCTGCCATAAACCAAACCTTTTCTTTACTTAACCCTATTGTTTCCGGTAAGCTGCTCGATCGCTTTGTTAACCACCCCCATACCGTAGACAAGGCAGGCCTTGTTCCCCGCGATCTGTCGGCCTATCTTTCCCAATCGTTATACCTTATCGGTGCTATTATGGGCTTCGCAATGGTATCGAGGATTGCCAAGAATTTCCAGGACTATGTGGTAAATGTAGTGATCCAGAAATATGGCGCCCGCCTGTATACCGATGGCCTTCGCCATGCCCTAAGGCTCCCCTACCAGGATTTTGAAGATCAGAGCAGCGGGCAAACCCTCTCTGTATTGCAAAAAGTACGTGCTGACTGTGAAAAGTTCATCATGTCGTTCTTCAACATACTCCTGCCAACATTTGTAGGTATCGTGTTCGTGATCATTTTCTCCGTGCAGCTAAATCCGTTCCTGCCGCTGGTATACCTGGGTGGTGCTGCCATACTTGGCTTTCTTACCAGCATGCTGAGCAAAAAAATAAAGACTGTTCAGAAAAACATCGTAAAGGAAACAAACGCCCTGGCGGGTTCTACTACAGAGTCACTTCGTAATATAGAGCTGGTAAAAAGCCTTGGCCTTACCCAGCAGGAGATACGCCGCCTCAATGCTACAACTATAAAGATCCTGAAGCTGGAGCTTAAAAAAGTGCGCAGCATCCGCACCATATCTTTCATACAGGGCACTTTCGTAAATTTTCTGCAGCAGATAATCGTTATGAGCCTGTTGTACTTTGTTTTCCGTAGCACCATAAGCCCGGGGCAATATCTTACCCTTACCTTCTTCTCCTTCTTCATTTTTGCACCTATGCAGGAAATCGGCAACGTTATCCTCTCTTACCGCGAAGCAGAAGCATCGCTGCACAATATGCAGGAGCTATTTAAGAAACCCGTAGAGTACACACCAGAGCGCCCCGAAGCTATTAATAGCATCGAGAATGTAAAATTCGATGACGTAACCTTTAAACACAACAGCGCCACACGCCCGGCACTCGATGGTATTTCATTCGACGTGAAGCTTGGTGAGACCATTGCATTTGTAGGCCCATCAGGTAGCGGCAAGACTACATTAGTAAAGCTATTGGTAGGCCTCTACCATCCTAATAAAGGGCACATTTATTACAATGGCATCGACGAGGCAACTATTGACTACGAAGAGCTCCGCCACCAGATGGGCCTGGTAACGCAAGACCCGCAACTGTTCTCCGGCACTATAAAGGAAAATCTGCTGTTTGTAAACCCTGCTGCTACCGACGAAGATATAAGTGAGGCGCTGCGCAAAGCCTCGTGCCAAACCCTGCTTTCACGCGCCGAAAAAGGCCTGGATACCGTAATTGGCGAGGGTGGCCTAAAGCTCTCCGGTGGCGAGCGCCAGCGTATTTCTATAGCCCGCGCATTGCTGCGTCAGCCACGCCTCATGATATTTGATGAGGCCACTTCCGCGCTCGACTCGCTTACTGAAGAGGAAATATCTACCACCATCCGTAGCATCACATCATTACGCCAGCACATTACTATAATGATCGCGCACCGCCTCTCTACCATCATGCATGCCGACCGTATTTACGTACTGGAAAAAGGCAATGTAATAGAAACCGGCACCCACAGCACGCTTATAGAAGAGAAGGGCCTCTACTACGCCATGTGGCGCCAGCAGATAGGCGAAAGGAAAGAACCATCTATGCGGTCAGCTATGGCGTAAGCAAATAAGCCTTTAGCTTTTTACTTCTTGATAAATGTGATCTTGTCATCTTTTATCACGGCTTTATTCGTTTGGGTAAGCGTATCAATATCTCCGTGGCTATAGTGAATATAATCTTCCGTAACAGTTACCGTGTCATGCCTTACAGTAAAGATCAATGACTGGTATTCAAGAAAATCAGAGCTTCCAGGTACGCCTACAGAACAATTATTATCGATCGCCCATTTCGCATCATCATCATTCGGGAACCATTTTTTAAGCATCGCAACTTGTTTGTCTGAGCCTTGCCTGCCCAGCCCCAGGGCTATAGTCAGGCCACAAGTTACATTACCTGTGGTATCATAATAGTCACAATCGCATTGTATGTTGAACGTGTAGTATGCTGCAAGGCCTCTGAGCGGCTCACTTAATTTGTTTATGTCATCCTTGTTGGGTTCGCCAGTCTCATAAGGCTCTTTATTTCCATCAAATTTTTCGACAAGTCTAATGAGCACATACTTTGTGTCCTGTACCTTTTGCACCTGTGCATTCGATGCGTTTGCCTGAAAAAAGAAAAGAAGTATCAGGATGTACTTACCGGGACAATTAACCATTGATCATTAACAATTAACCATTACTCAAATAGCTCTTCCTTAGTTTTAGGCCGCTGGTCTATCAGCCACTTAAAACGTCCCAGGTGCGAATTTGGTATGTCCACCATCATCATTGGGGTAGCTGTGTGGTGTACATCGTCTTCAAACTTGATGCGCCTTATTTGCTGGTCTTTAAAAAAGATGCGCATTCTGCGGCTGGTGGCCTGGTCGGTGCCCACGTAGGCGTTCTTTTCATCCTTTGTGTAGTATATAGATTCTGCATCCGGCATTACTACCATGTGGTCTATTTCGTTATTAGCAAAGTAAGCGGTCAGTGTCTTCCCCTGTACCTGGTCGAATAGTTTTGCTTTCGTTGGCCCCGACTGAGATACCACAAACGCATTATTAGGCACATACAAGCTTTTAATGTGGTTGCTGTCCAGCTGCATCAGTATGGTATCACCCGTTATCTGGCTATTATGTGCCCATGCTATTGGCGCATAGATCATCCGTATCGTAGAGTCAGAGCGGGTATAAGATACACTGTCGCACTTGCCCTGCAGCGAGTCAGAGAAGATACGCACATGATGATAGCCTATAAAGTACAAGGGAGCAGTAGTATCAGCAGCAGCAGTATCTACTACATGAATAGTATTTACCCGCTCATTCTTCTTACCTTTTTTCTTTTTAACCGCAGCCTTAGGAATGGCCCACGTAGTATCTTTTCGCAAACCCGCCGGCACAAATGCTGCAGATGTGTCAACAAAAGCGTTTGACATGTTTTTTTGAGTAACAGAATCACCCGCACTTACGACTTTCGACTTACGACTTACAACTTTAACCTTTGTCATCGGCGCCGAATAAAAAGTATCAGCCCGCATATACAAAGTATCTTTCCCATTCACCTGCACCAGCACCGGCTTTATGGTGGCCCACAATATCCGTTGCTTCTGGAAGTACTCCGCGTGGCCGCAGTACATGGTAGAATGGTGATTGGTATCTATAGATATCACATGCCCGTTGGCAAGCCCGTAACCCGTTAGTTTATTATAGCTCAGGGTATCCCCCTCTATATACTGGCCATCATTCCATATGGTTGAGTGGCCCACAAAGTGCGCCACACCATTAATGCCATCATAAGTGCCATTGCTCGTTTGCAGTATAGACTTCCCGCTATCCCGCGTTACTGTAGAAGGTGCATAAAATGTGGTCAGCTTAGACCCTGTATTGTACACCACGTCTTCCGATACTATTTTGTACTGGGGGTCCAGTATTACCACATGCCCTGTAAACCTTGCATCTTTATTGTTTACATTATACACGCCCGCATTGCTGGTCACTTTGGTACTATCGTTTTCCAGCACGCCGCCTTTGTTATATACGCCGGTTTTTGTACCCAGGTCGTAGGTCAGGTCTTCTGTATGCAGCCGGTTTTTGCCATCTGTCAGGTGTACATTGCCGCGCATGTAGGCAAGCTTCTTATCGGCGGTATATTTCAGGTAGTCGCTGGTGCCCTGCGTGCCGTCTTTCTGCGCGATCTTTACATTGCTGAACGCCTCAAAGTTTTTGGTAGTGCTGTTTTGGTAAGCGCTATCGCAGTACAAGGTATCTGTGCCTTGCTGCAATATCACATCGCCCGTAAATTTATTATACTCACCCGAATCTGTTTTAGTGTAAGAACCAAACTTCGAATTAAGGATCGTGATCTTTACTTTATTCGCGGTGTCAGTCTGTTGTGCATTCGCATTAAGGGATATTAGCGCCAGGCATAGTGAGAGTAACGCTTTCAGCAGTTCCTTCACAGCATCGCCCTGGTTGTTTATCATAATAGCTCCCTTTATGGCTGGGGTATTAACTTTTCTTCTTACCAAAGATAGTAACGTTTATATAACGGGTAGGATGCGCTTTTATGTCTGTCATCAGGCTGTTGAGCGATTGTAGTGAGCCATTAAGGTTGTTATACAGGTCCTTATTATTAATAAGCAAGCCCAGTGAGCCCTTGTTATTGTTGATGTTGTCGGCTATACCTTTAAACTCTGTAATGGTCTCCTGTAGTTCCGCCACAGATTTCTGTATCGGTGCATTAGCCAGTTGCCGCGACAGTTGGTTCACATTCGTGAGTATATGCTGTATAGTATCATTGTTCTTAGCCAGGTTGCCGGTAATGCTATTTGCATTATGTATAATGCTGGTGATCTCTCCGCCTTCCTTACCTAGCGCGCCCGATACCTGCGCCAGGTTATCGGCCGTGGTCTGTATAGATTTTATAGCCCCGGCAATAGCTTCCTGGTTACGTGGCCCTACTATCGCATTAATACCCGCAAGCGCTGAGTCCAGGCCCACGATCGTTGCTTTCAGCTCACGCAGCCTCGGTGTCAGCTCTCCCGATACACTTTCCACTACACCACCTTCGCTCGATCCTGTCAGTGTAGCGCCATCTGGGATCTGGCCAGGGCCTGCACCCAAAGTCAGCGAGATAACTTTTGACCCCAGCAGATCGGGCGACGCCAGTGCTGCAATAGTACCTTCAGGTACCTCCACACTTTTATATACGGTAAGAGTCACCTTTACGCCCTTATTATCCAGCAGCTGCATGTGAGACACACGGCCTACATTAAGGCCCCGCACCTGCACATTTGCCGAAAGCTGCAGGCCCTCTACATTGGTATAGATACAGTAATAGGTCTTATCGTTCGAAAACAGGCTGGCGCCCTTTAAGAAGTAAAACCCGACGAAAAAAATTGTTAATGAAATCGTTACCAACAACCCAATCCTTACTTCTTTAGATATTTTCATAGATAGTATAAGTGGTTGCAAAGGTAACGAAAAGGAAGGTTACCCAAATAAATTCAACTATTTAACACAGCTATTTTTCTTTTTTCAAGGTGGTAAAGCGGTACATAGTTCACCATTTGAAAATTAGAAATCTGTGCCCAGGGCTATATATATTATAGGTTTTTTTATTCCCTCTATATTCCAGGCAGCGTCGCAACGAACAAAATAGCCAAATAATGAAGTTCGCAGGCCGACACCATAACCTAATGCAAGCCCTCCGCTGTTAGGTACGGTCAGGTTAAGATACACATTGTTGAGTCCCGATAGTTGGCTACCATAGGCGGGGAAGTTATAATTTGCACCCATGCTGTTTGCATCCGGCAGGAAACCATTCCAGGCGCTGCCCATATCCACAAATGGCACTACCTGCAGGTTCTTCAGTATAGGCGACTGTATTGGCTTTTTCATAAAAGTGGTAAGCACAGGTATACGAAGCTCTGTATTGAATACCAGGAAATTGTTGCCGGTACGTGCATACTGGTCGTACCCACGTAGCGGTGTGGTCATGGCCTGGAATTCATAATTCCCTGCCGGCGCCTGGTTAGCAGCCGCTGCCTGCTTGGCCCACATCCAGTTATCCACCCCGCCTACAAGGTATTCTACTTCTCCTGTGCCGTCAGAGTGCGCATACGCCAGCCTGTTGGCCAGTATCACGTTCTTATATATTTTCTGGTAATTACGGATGTCAAACCCCAGGTTATAACAGTTTTTATTGCCGTTATTCAGTCCATACATGTATTCGCCATATACTTTGAACCTCGAGCCATTAAGTATGTTCCACACAGGGGTTATCGTATTGTCAAACACATACTCCAGCCTGCTGAACGATGTGTAGGCTTCCGTGTTCGGCACCTCATACGTAAGGCTCAGCGTATCGGTAGCCTTCCCTACAAGCTTATCTTGCCGTAGTGCAGTATGAAAGCGTATGCTCCGCACCCTGTCCAGCGGATAGCTGAAATCAGCCTGCAGCATATTAGTCACCGATTTGAACAGTTGGGTCTCTTCCGCTATAGGTTGCCCGCTTGGATCTTGATAAATAACGTCAAAGGTTTTTTTATCTGTGCTCCGCAGGAACAATAGTCCCCAGTCAAGGCGTTTCGTAAAGTTCTTATACTGCAAAAAATAGGTAGCGCCATGAGTACTGATACTATTTGATTCGGTGCTGAAAACTGGCTGTTGAAACCCTGCAATTATCCGCTGGTTTTCCAGTAGCTCATTGAGGCTCAAAGTAAGCAACCCGCTAAGGTCAGGGTTTTGATATTGCCCGCCATTTGCCGCTATCGACTGGTATTGATTGAACAAAACACTGTTATCCAGGCTCAGCGAAAACAGGTCTGGCTTAAAGCTGGCTCTATACTTGCTCGGCTTCATTTTCAGGTAAGCGCTGTCGTTTACTTCAGCAAGCATAGAGCTATCTGTGGCTGCATTTGCAGCATTGGCATTATATATATTGTTGGCTTTTCGCTTAGGCTTTCGCGCCGGTTGGTCATTATCAGAAAACTCCGTCTGGAACGCGTTGCCTCCTTTAAGTTCTGGCCCGGCGGGTTCATCTTCCTGGGTATTGTCTTTTAGCGGCGCCGCGGCAGGCAGCCCCGCCGCACTTACCGCTGGCACCGGTTTGCTGCTGGCATCTTGCTTTTCCACTGACAATACAGTAGGTGACAATTGTTTCACCGCAGCATTTACGCCCGGCATTTGCAGCTCATGAAAGTACACCATGTATTTATCCTTGTTCTGCACCACGTCGGCTACATCACCACTCGCCAGGCTATATTGGTGGGCCAGTATGCTGGTAGTATAGTTGGTTATCGGCACAGAATACGCAGAGTCCACATTGTGCTTATTACGGGCAAACATCACCACGTACTTATTGTTGATACCATTACCGTCATACAGGTACGCAAAATTGTCCAGCCCATATTGTATAGGCTGGCTGATGTGCCCTTTCTTCACATCCGTGCATTGCAGCAGTTCCCTGCGCATTGTTTTGGTGTTGTAGAAAAATACGTTCATCGGCCCGTTCGGCAATTCATTCACACCCAGCGGCACATCCATATTTGCCTTTGGCCTGTTCGACAGGAACAATATCCCCGTCCTCGATCCTCCATTTATAAATTCCGGCGACACATCATCCCATGCGTCATCAGTGATGTTCGTCATCTTCGACCCCTTGAATGTAAACATGTACAGGTCCGTCTGGCTCTTCTTTATTGCCGAGAAGATCACCCGGTCATCATCGTCGGTAAAGGTCATTCCCAGCACCCTGTCAAACCGGTTCTTTGGTATCTCAAAATCATTCACCCTGCCTTTAATGCTGTTATACACCCGCAGGTAGGTCTGGAACCCCTTACGATACACTATAGCCATCTTATAGCCCGTGTTCGACCACGCCAGCATTGGGTAGTTCGGGTCGGTCTCTTCGCTCAGGTCTTTCATCCCCCCTTCCAGCAGCGTAGATACTTCCTGCTCGTGCGATGTCTTTTGAGTATACACCGTAAACTTTCCGTCCTTCCACGCCACATACGATACATCACTACCCCTCGGCGATACTTTAATATCTTTTATTACCGTATTATCCTTCGGCACCTTCAGCGCTATCAGCCCCTTGGTGCTATCGGGCTTTTCCTGGTTTTTAGCATCCTGCGCATACACAATTTTATAAAAGTGCATACACGAGTCGTATGCCTTCTTCACGCTCAGGCCCAGGTTGCTCTTATCCTTCATGCCCTTATTCAGGCTCGTCTTTTGCTGCATGCCATTTAGCAGGCTCTTTACCGTATTATTCCCATATTGGCTCGATACAAATTTCCAAAACGCTTTCCCCGCCAGTTCCGGGTTCACGTCTGCCAGTTCATAAAACCCATCCTTCGGCCTTGCTTCCAGCAGGCCCTTCCATTCGCTGTTCGCTTTGGCATCCCATCCGTCCACCAGGTAGGCTATATAGCCGTCAGTCACCCATTCAGGCAGGTTTAGCAGCAGCGCATTCTTTACCATTTTCTTAAAGCTCTCGCCAAATATCATCCGCTCCATCACCACCCGTGCCATACCCGCACGTATCTGGTGGCGCAGGTCTTCGTGGTTGCCCGTAAAGTACACCACCAGCTTATCGCCCACCAGGTTCAGCGTGCCCGCACGCGTATTCCCGGTTACCGACGATTCATCCTTCAACCCCACGTTCGACTGCCGGTACTCATCATAAGAATTATAAAGGATAATATCGAAACGCTTCGGGAACTGCCCGCCCAGTTTTTTCTCCACCACCGCAATATCATTCTCCGCCTCCTCGGCCACATACCTCCCCAGCGCCGGCCCCGCCTTGTCGTAGTGATACACCCGGTAATGCTTCGTATCAAAATACATCCACTTAAACTTCCGGTATTGCAACCTGTTCTGCCCAAACGACTCCGCATTAGCCTGCCCAAAAGCCTCCATTGGCATAGCCATAGCCGCAAACACAGCTATCGCTACACACAGTGTAAACGCCACCCTCAGCCTACTCAATGAAACCTCATGAACCATTAACTGCTATTTTATGCCGTACTGTAACACTTTAGCGCCCTTAAAAACAATACCACCACACAAGCTTTGCGACTCTGCGCCTTTGCGTGAAACTTTTTCACACCACAAGCGCCATTACACTATTTTTGCACTACAATTTACTAAAGATATACCATTTAGATATGTTAAATATCGTCTTTTTTACCTTCAACGCCTTCGAAGAGAACACCTACATCATCATAAACGACCAAAAACAATGCTGGATCGTAGACCCCGGCATGTACGGCCCCGACGAAGTAGCCCAACTCATCACCTATATTACCGACAAGCAATTGCAGCCCCAGGGCATCATCAACACCCACGCCCATATCGACCATATTTTCGGCGTCCAGGCCCTTATGGACAAATACAACATCCCCTTCAGCCTCCACCAGCAAGAGACACCCGTGCTCAATATGGCCGCAGGCTCAGCCACCATCTTCGGCTTTGAGCTCCGCAAAGCCCCCACACCCACCAGCTACATCCAGGAAGGCCAGCCCCTGCAGCTCGGCGACGATACCCTGCAAGTCTTCCTCACCCCCGGCCACTCACCCGGCAGCATATCATTTTACTACCCCAAAGGCAACTGGGTCATCTCCGGCGACGTCCTCTTCTCCGGCAGCGTCGGCCGCACAGACCTCCCCGGCGGCAGCTTCGAAGTCCTCGCCAACAGCATCCGCACCCAGCTCTTCACCCTCCCCGGCGACACCACCGTGCTCCCCGGCCATGGCCCCGCCACCCGCATCGCCCAGGAAAAAGTCCACAATCCGTTTCTAAAATAAAAGATAAGCAGACAACCCATACGCAACCCAGGTACAACACAGGTGGCAACACAGGTGTGGCACACCCTCTTCCGGTGTGCCACACCTAAACAAAACATCTCTCGCTCGTCATCCTGAAGCATAAAGCCTCCCACTCGCGCCAACAAACAACACAAGCAAAGCCTCATCAGCTTGTCAGCCCAAGCCACGTCGAAGGCCCCTGAGCATCGGCACTCAGCCGCGTCAGGAAACTGCCCCATAATTGCGGCAGCAAATGTTACAATGTTTGTCCCAGCGCCAAAGCTGCTATTACGCTTCAGTGGCGTTGGCACCATTCATCTCCGGATTGATATTGACCCCGTAGAAACTCGTCAGTACACCTTTTTCAGGTGTCAGACGAGTTTCGTCACCGCCAAAGCCCTATCAAGGCCGTCATCTCGCAACGAAGTGCAGCGCAGCAAACGAAGCGGAGAGATCTCCCCAGAAATAGCAATCAGCCTCATCAAGGAACGGCCTCCCATATTGCGGCAGCAAATATCGCAACACAAGCCCTGTCAAGGCCGTCATCTCGCAACGAAGTGCAGCGCAGCAAACGAAGTGGAGAGATCCCCCGAGAATTAGCAATCAGCCACATCAAGGAACGCCCTCCAATATTGCGGCAGCAAATATCGCAACACAAGCCTATCAAAGCCGTCATCTCGCAACGAAGTGCAGCGCAGCAAACGAAGTGGAGAGATCCCCCGAGAATTAGCAATCAGCCACATCAAGGAACGGCCTCCAATATTGCGGCAGCAAATATCGCAACACAAGCCTATCAAAGCCGTCATCTCGCAACGAAGTGCAGCGCAGCAAACGAAGTGAAGAGATCTCCCCAGAATTAGCAATCAGCCACATCAAGGAACTGCCTCCCATATTGCGGCAGCAAACATCGCAACACAAGCCTATCAAGGGCCGTCATCTCGCAGCGAAGTGCAGCGCAGCAAACGAAGTGAAGAGATCTCCCGAGAATTAGTAATCAGCACCATCAAGCAACTGCCTCCCATATTGCGGCAGCAAATATCGCAACACAAGCCCTATCAAGGGCCGTCATCTCGCAACGAAGTGCAGCGCAGCAAACGAAGTGAAGAGATCTCCCGAGAAATAGCAATCAGCCTCATCAAGGAACGGCCGCCAATATTGCGGCAGCAAACATCGCAACACGAGCCCTTTCAAAGCCGTCATCTCGCAACGAAGTGCAGCGCAGCAAACGAAGTGAAGAGATCCCCCCAGAAATAGCAATCAGTCTCATCAAGGAACTGCCTCCCTTATTGCGGCAGCAAATATCGCAACACAAGCCTATCAAGGGCCGTCATCTCGCAGCGAAGTGCAGCGCAGCAAACGAAGTGAAGAGATCTCCCCAGAAATAGCAATCAGCCACATCAAGGAACGGCCTCCAATATTGCGGCAGCAAACATCGCAACACAAGCCCTGTCAAGGCTGTCATCGCCCGCTGTTCGGAATTTGCAATTCCGAACTATATGGTTGTG
>JABDHF010000005.1 GCA_013285595.1 Bacteroidota bacterium | reverse complement strand
GGTAAATGGAGGTATAAACAACTGGAACATCAAGTATTTGTGCCGCTTTTGCAGATGCAAGTGCTGCATTCTTAATTGCCGTCCGGTCGCCGGATTGAACTCCTCTAAACATATTCGGCTGATAATCTACCAAAAGCAGAATGCTGTTTTTGGCAGTAATCAAATCTAATTTTGAATTTTCCATTTTATTTAGATGTTTTATTTATACCCCCCAAAGAAAATCCCAGAGGTGGTAATCTTATTTATTAACTACCTATTCCAAATTGTTTCATGTAGGTCGCGTTATCCCAGAATAGATATTCCGAAGTCATCAAACCATTTTCCCAAACGCCAATGGTTACCATAGGCATTATAACTTTTTTGCCTGTTGGTTGAATAAACTTACCATTCCCAATTGGCATGGGTTTAGTAAATGTCCCCTCAAATGTTCCGGTAACTGCTGTATATTTTCCTGAACCAAATTTTATTGGATGCTCAGTAACGCGGGTGTCAGGAGCATACACAAACATTGCTTTTAAAGATTCAATGTGCTTTTCAAGGCCTTGTTCCATGTGTCCGTCAGGCCAATAAACTTTAATGTCTTTGGCATGGCTTTCACCTAAACGAGACCATTCCTGGTGGGTAAATACTGTGAAGTCAAGTGTGTCAAACTTAACGAGCTCGCCCGCTACTTCTTTATTAGCTGATACAAGCTGCATGATTTGATTCCTCAAAGAGTCAACTTCTGATTTATTCGAAGAAACGCTTTGATCGTTGGAGCAACTTGTGAAAGTTACTGTGATGGCTAATAGTAGTGCGAGTGCTTTGAATGTTGTTGAAATTATTTTCATTTCGTTTCTGTTTTAATTGTTATGTAATAATTTGGAACACAAAGGTCTGCACTTTAAATAGCTGGCGGTAATAGTATTCGGAAAAAGTGTTGTAAATTCAGGAAGCCAGCTTACGCATTTCGTCCCTAAACTCGGTAGGAGTTTGTCCAGCCTTCTTCTTAAAGACATTGGAAAAGTAGGCTTTCTCTTGGTAGCCCAGCTCAAAGCCGATCTGCGCTACCGTTTTATCGGTATTGGTTAACAGGTTTTTGGCCTCAATTAATTTACGGGTCTCGATAATTTCAGACACGCTCCTTTGTAGCGCGGCACGGCAGATAATGTTTAAGTTACGTGCCGACATGAACAACTTTTCAGCATAAAAATCCACACCTTCGGGCTGCCTGAAATTCTGCTCCAATATGCGCAGGAAATTTCCGAATGTGCTATTTAACGTCCCCTGCATATCCTGTGGGGAGGTCGCTTTTTTTCTTCGTTCCGACTCGATCATCGAAAAAATAGCACTTAGTAAATGCCGGATGATGGAATAATCCGGCACTGCCTGCTTCATTTCGTCTTCTATCATTTGACAAATTACAAACAATCGGTCCACGCAACCACCCGGCGTAAGTGTGATATTGGCAAATTCGTGATAATAGCCATAGATCTGGAAAGTGGTTTCGGGGATGAATTCGCTTTTAAAGCGCAGTATCCGCATATCGCATTTGCCGTTCTTTAAATTTGGCTTTATGCGGTGCAACTTGCCTTTGGTTATGAATGAAGCAAAAGGTGCCTCGATGGTGGTCGTTTTAAAGTCTATAAAATGTTCCAGGTTACCTTCAACACCAATGATCAATTCCTCAAAGTCATGAAAGTGCGGGTCGTTTTTCGACTGTGCCAATTTGATCACGTCCCGCTCATCAGCTCTAAAAATTTGAAATAGTCGATCCATTACAACGAAGGTATTTAATTTTAATTTTCTACGTCTTCGGCAAGTCCCCACTGGTCGAAGCTTATAGCTTCGTCCTGATATGTAGCAGCGTCCGCTGCTGTGGCAATACACATCCTAAGACATAGCACAAAATCATGGACATCCGATTATCACTTATCCGGATTCAGACAATGCTCGCTCGGAATCAAACACCCTACCTTGCCCCTCATATGCCCTGCGCAATGACATACAAATACTCATCAAGCATAGAAGCAATGCCGAATATCCCGGCGTTACCTCCCCATTTGTATAGCAACAGAGCACAAGAAATACACCTCACCCGCTCTCTTTCAGCTGCCAAAGCTTTTTCTGCGACGGCATGCCCCAAAATAGCCCTAAGATCAGCGCCGGTAAAGGATTCTATTTTTACAGCCAGTTACGAAAATGGGGCAGCTTTTATAAAAAGTTCAGCAACGGGAACAGGCTTATCAGGCAAAGCAATGACAACGAACGGCACAACGACTAATCAACATATCAACCAATCAACTGATCAACAAAAACACCTCACCCGCTCCCCCAAAATCGCCCTAAGATCCGCGCCGGTAAAGGCTTCCATTTTTACAGCCCGTTACGAAAATGGGGCAGTCTTTATAAAAAGTTCAGCAAAGGGAACAGGCTTATCAGGCAAAGCAATGACAACAAACCGCACAACGACTAATCAATATATCAACCAATCAACTGATCAACAAAAACACGTCACTCCTCCCCGAAAATCGCCCTCAAACCCGCTCCAGGCAAGCATCGCCTATACAACACGAGGAAGCCCCTTTAGGGGTTTGGGGTTAAAAAATCCTCATCAGCTCCTCCATATGCGTGATCTCATAAGTAGGCTTTCGCAGGTGCTGCACATGGTAGGGGTTATAGTACACCGTATCCCAGCCGGCGTTTATAGCGCCCAGTATGTCTATATCTATGGCGTCGCCTATCATTATGCTTTCTTCCACGTTAGCTTTGGCCAGCCCCAGGGCGTAGTCAAATATATCCCGGTGGGGCTTCATGCTGTTGCTCTTCTCAGAGGTAATGAGGTGCTTAAAGTACCGGGCTATGCCAGAGTACTGCAGCTTTAGCCGCTGCGTGGTCTCAAAGCCATTCGTGATCAGGTGCATTTCGTAACGTCCCTTGCAGTGCTCCAGTATCTCTTTGGCGTGGGGCACCAGCAGTGTTTGCGTGGGCAGTATTTCCAGGTAAGCGGTGCTTAGCTCATGGGCAAGGGCGGTATCTGCCACCTTAAAGTCCAGCAGCATCAGCCACATGCGCTTCCAGCGCAGCTCATCGCGCTTTATATAGCCATTGCGGTACCGCTCCCATAGCTTGTCGTTATGCACATTGTATGCCTTAAAAAGAGCATCAAAATCATCTATGCCGCGTATAGCCAGCTCGTATTCATCATACAGCTTTCGTAGCGAGATCTCAGAGTTCTTATCAAAATCCCAAAGAGTATGGTCCAGGTCGAAGAAGAGGTGCTTATATTGCTTGGGCATAGTAGTCATGGTGTGTCCACAAAAATACCACAAAAAAAGCAGCCTCACGGCTGCTATAATGTTATCATACCTTTCAGAGGGCCTTACTTCTTCTTACTAAAGAAGTCTTTAAGCTCGCGGCTCATTTGTTCGCCACGCTTTTTAAGGTCCTGCATTTCATTACCTACGTTCTTTGATATATCGTGAAAGGTCATAGGGTTGCCATTGTTCATATTGAACAGCTCTTCCCGGCTCTTAGCCGCAGGTATCACCGCCCATGCAATAACGTAGGTAATAAACCCTATACCAAACGTAAGGAACAGCACCACCATCACCAGCCTCACAATGATAGGGTCTATATCGAAGTAGTGGGAGATACCGCTGCACACACCACCCAGCACCTTATCATAAGGGTCGCGCAGCAGGCGGTCGTGAGTATATGGGTATGGGCCAGACGAGTTGCTTTGCTGGTAGCTATTGCCCGTATAGGTTTGTTTAGCTCCCTGCCACGCATTGGCTCCCGCACCGTCGTGCAGGTCGCTGGCAGCGCCCAGGGTGTCTATCACCTTCTGCACATCAGAGCGGTCTATAGCCGGCGACCCACCCTGCAGCCGTATGCTGAACAGCTCTGCTATGCGGTTCTCAATGTCTTCAATGATCTCTTTACCATCAGCGCCGGTAAACTGGCGCTCCAGCGAGGTAAGATATTCCTTCAGTACTATATAAGCATCTTCTTCTATAGGCAATACGCTGCCGGCGATGTTGATCTGGATGATACGTTGCATAATTTGTGTGTTTTATATGGAAACGGTTAAATCATTTACTGCTTTACTTAATTCGGTCCAGGTGGCGAGGAGCTGTTCATAAAATTGTACACCCTCCTCCGTAAGGGTAAAATACTTCCTCGGCGGCCCCGATACTGATTCTTCCCACCTGTAGCTCAGCATGCCTGCATTCTTCAGGCGGGTAAGTAATGGATACAATGTGCCTTCCAGCACCACCAGTTTCGATCCCTTCAGTTGTTCCAGTATATCGCTGGGGTATACCTCTTTCTGCCTCCGTATAATACCCAGTATACACAGCTCCAGCAAGCCCTTGCGCATTTGTGATTCTGTATTATCTATTGCCATTGCTCTCGATTTCAAAACAAAGGTAGGTAAAAAAAGGTATTATGCAATACATAGTACCTTGTTAAGAGTTTTTTTAACGAAAAAATCAGATATTATCATACAAAACAGGTGAAAGATTTAATACCCCCCTCCCCAATTTTTTATGTTATTTTACAAAGTATGGAAGAAAAGTTCCGGTTGGATAGAACCGCATTTAAGGCAACCACCGCAAAGGAGGCATGACCATGTAACAGCATGGGAAGATAAAACACCGTGGGAACGAGTTGAGGCCGCGTGGTTTCTTATAAACCATGCTTATGGCACAACTTCTAAAACCAAAGTAGACAGGACCGTTTTTTCTAAAAGAAGGAGGGATTAAGCAAAACTTGTGGTAATTGCGACCATTATTTCCCAATTGCTGTTTAGAATAACCCACTACCTTTGCACTCGCATAATTAAAACGATCTCATGGCAAATAATAATTACAAGCTCGATACAAAGCTTATACATGCAGGTGTACATCCCGACCCTACAACCGGGGCTATAATGACACCTATATACCAGACCAGCACTTATGTGCAGGCTGCTCCCGGCGACCATAAGGGTTACGAATATGCACGTACTCAAAACCCTACACGTACTGTACTGCAGGATGCGCTTGCGGCTATTGAGAATGGCAAGCATGGCCTTTGCTTTGGTAGTGGTATGGCGGCTACAGATGCGGTGATAAAGTTGTTAAGCCCCGGCGATGAGGTAATAGTATCTAACGACCTGTACGGCGGCACTTACCGCCTTATGACAAAGGTGTTTGCCAACTATGGTATCAAGTTTCACTTTATAGGTATGCACGATGCGCAGAATATTACGCGCTATATAAACGATAAAACAAAGATGGTATGGATAGAAACCCCTACCAATCCATTGTTGAATGTAATAGATATCGCAGCATCGGCCGAGATAAGCAAAAAACATAACCTGCTGCTGGTATGCGATAATACTTTTGCATCGCCGTATTTGCAAACTCCGCTGGACCTGGGTGCTGATATAGTGCTGCACTCCGCTACCAAGTACCTCGGTGGCCATAGCGATGTGGTGCACGGTGCGCTGGTAATGAATGATTCCAGCCTCGAAGAGCGCCTGAGGTTTATACAAAACAGCTGTGGTGCAGTGCCCGGCCCGCACGACTGCTGGCTGGTGCTGCGGGGTATAAAAACACTGCACGTACGCATGCAGCGCCATTGCGAAAACGGCGAAGCAATAGCAAAATACCTTCGTGCCCATCCAAAAGTAGGTAAGGTGCTTTGGGTTGGTTTTGAAGATCATCCTAACCATGACATTGCCAAAAAGCAAATGCGCGGCTTTGGAGGTATGATCTCCTTTACGCTGAAAAATGATAGTATGGAAGAGGCGATGGGTGTGTTAAGCAAAACAAAGTTGTTTGCCCTTGCAGAATCTTTGGGCGGTGTAGAGTCCCTCATTGGCCATCCAGCTACTATGACGCATGCCTCTATACCCAAAGCTGAGCGTGTAAAGAATGGCCTTGTCGATTCATTGATCAGGCTAAGTGTAGGTATAGAAGATATCGATGACTTGAAAGAAGACCTTGCACAGGCAATAGGATAAAATTTAGCGACGACTATAAACTAATAGCCCTTATGATCTGGAATCATAAGGGCTTTAGCTTTTACACGGCTCTCCCGAGCAACGTTATTTCATCAGGATGTACGTGTCCACATCCTGCTTCGTTATTTTTTTATCAGAAAGGATAATCAGGCGTTCCACTGCATTGCGTAGCTCGCGTATGTTGCCTGTCCAGTTGAATTCTTGTAGTGCTGTTATTGCTTCGGGTTCTATTTCTTTTAGTGGTTGTTTGTAATCTTCCCGTATCTCGTTCAGGAAATAGGTGATAAGCTCCGGAATATCATCCCTCCGGTTATTGAGCGACGGCACCACAATAAGTATCACACTCAGGCGGTGATAAAGATCCAGCCGGAACTTTTTGGCTTCCACTTCTTCCATCAGGTTTTTGTTAGTAGCGGCTATCACGCGCACATCTACCTTTATTTCTTTCTCGCCACCCACGCGGGTTATCTTTCCCTCCTGTAGTGCTCGTAGCATTTTTGCCTGGGCATCGTGGCTCATGTCTCCTATCTCGTCGAGAAATAAGGTACCACCATTCGCCATTTCAAATTTACCTATCCGCTGCTTTATGGCAGAGGTGAAAGAACCTTTCTCATGTCCAAATAGTTCACTCTCAATAAGCTCTGACGGTATAGCGGCACAGTTTACTTCTACCAGCGGGCCATTTGCACGGGCGCTTAGCTCATGCAGGCGGCGTGCTACCAGCTCTTTGCCCACGCCATTTTCGCCGGTTATCAGCACTCTTGCATCTGTAGGGGCTACTTTGGCTATAGTTTCCTGTATACGTTGCATACCATCGCTATTGCCTATCATCTCATATCCGCGCGATATACGTTTGCGTAGTTGCTTCGTCTCCGTTACCAGCGACTTCTTATCCATCGCATTACGGATAGTGATCAACAGCCGGTTCAGGTCAGGGGGCTTGGAGATATAGTCGTAAGCGCCTTTTTTCACGGCGTCTACTGCAGTTTCTATATTACCGTGGCCAGAAATAACTATAAACGGAGTATCGGGCTTTTCTTCCCTGGCCACCTGCAATACTTCAATGCCATCCATTTTGGGCATCTTTATATCACACAGTATACAGTCGTAGCTGTTCTCTTTGATCTTTTTTACACCTTCCATGCCATCGGCAGCTTCATCCACTACAAAACCTTCAAAAGCCAGTATTTCTCCCAGCGTTTTGCGGATCGCTTTTTCGTCGTCTATTACAAGTATATTTTGGGCCATATTTTTAAAGTTAACCCCCCGGCCCCTAAAGGGGAGTCATAATCAATTTTATGGGGCCTTTCCAGCTTTTTAGAGCTTTCTAATATTGTCTGTTATTTATTCAATGGCTTAATGTCTTATTTTCCACATCTTCCCTTAGAAGTTAGGACGGTTTAGGCAGCAATATAGAGCATTTTCTGCAACTTTGTCAGGACTAACAGGAAGGCATACAGTTTGCATAGGTGTATGTACACGCATTTTTTTAAAAACAACAATTATGTCAAAAACAATATTTCACGCAGCAAATAAAAGAGGCCACGCCAAACACGGCTGGCTCGATGCACATCATTCCTTTAGCTTCGCTAACTGGTACGACCCGACTAAGGTCCAGTTTGGCGCTTTAAGGGTACTTAACGACGATATTATAGATGGCGGACAGGGTTTTGGCCGCCACCCGCACGATAATATGGAGATCATCACCATAGTGCTCGATGGTAAGCTGGAACACAAAGATAATATGGGCCACACCGAACAAATTGTGCCCAACGAAGTGCAGGTAATGAGCGCTGGTACAGGAGTAACGCATAGCGAATACAACCCAGACCCGGCCAAGAAAGCTAACCTGCTACAAACATGGATATTCCCTAATAAAGGAAATGTACCACCACGCTACGACCAGAAGATGTTCCCGGCAGAAGATCGCATAAATATGCTTCAACCGTTAGTATCTCCGATTGATAACAACGATCCCGGGTTGAAAATACACCAGGATGCATGGATATACCGTACCACACTGGAAGCCGGTAAAAGCATTACGCATACGCTGCACAGCAAGAACCATGGCGCCTACGTTTTTGTGATAGAAGGCAAAGTAAACGCTGCCGGGCAGGAGTTAAATAAAAGGGATGCCGTAGGTATAACCGAGGCAGATAATTTTGAAATGCAGGCCGAAGTAACCAGCGATGTGATTATCTTCGAAGTACCGATGAATTAATCATGCGGCCTCTCTATTTGGCAGATCATTTACACATAATACAACAGCTCAGGGAGCGGCTACAGCAGCCGCTCCCTGGCCGTGTTGCACAAGAACGGATGATAGGGCGGGTAATAGGTATGCCGTTGAAAGTGCCTGATAATGCCCGCCCCAGTGCCGTGTTATGTATGCTATTCCCGGTAGATGGTGCGTTGAATATGCTACTGATGAAAAGGCGCGAAGACAAAGGCGCTCATAGCGGGCAGGTGAGTTTCCCAGGCGGCAGCTATGAGCAGTCTGATGCCGACTTTAAAGCAACCGCACTACGCGAAGCACAGGAAGAGGTAGGCATCCTCTCGTCCGACGTAGATATACTTGGTGCCCTTACCCCATTGTATATTCCTGTTAGCAACTTCAATGTTTATCCCTTCGTTGGCTATGCCGGTCAGCGGCCCATATATAATCTAAGCCACAACGAAGTATCCTATACTATCGAAGTGCCGATAAAAAGTCTCTTTCACCCCGATAGAAAAACACAGGTCGATGTTACATCGCCGGCTATACCAGGTGTTATCAGGCAGGTACATGCTTATAAGCTTGAGGATGGTACTATCATCTGGGGCGCTACTGCTATGATCATTTCTGAGTTAGAGGCGGTTTTTGAAGACACCACTAAGAATTTATAACAACCTGCTGTGCTTATTTCTCCAGGTACTTACGCGCCTGGCTTATCCAGTCTTCATCATTAGAAAGTACTATATCCGGTTTTATGCCTACACCATCAATGCCCTTACCCACCTTGATCCTCTTACTTTTAGTGGTAGAATAATGAAACTCTATGTCCTGGCACGGAGATGGCGCTATCACCCAATTTGAATAATCAAGCTCGCCGTAAGTATGTTGTCCCATTAAAGTCACCTTGGTACTTTGCTTAGCTGCTAAAAGAAATTCCTCTGTAGTACTTGCACAATTGTTGTCTATTAACACAACTACCTTTTTAGGATAAGGTAATACCTCGTCAAATTTTATAGTATCATCGGTTGCATGGATGACAAATTTTCCGGGGTTCTGCTTCATTCTACTGATAACTTCTGCGATAAATCCTTTACCATTTTCAGATAGATCGGAATCATTAAGCCGTTCCTCGTAGTGCTTAATATTGTCGCCTGTAGCATAAATATAGTTGCCATACCCCATCGCCGGTCCTGTATAAATATATGGTAGTATTGAAGCATAGGCCTCGTCGCTGCCACCACCATTAGACCTCAAATCGAGGATGAGGTTTGGTGTTGTTTTTAAAATGGTATCAGTTGCCTTGAACAGAGAATCAATAGCGTGCGTGTTTGACGGGTCAAACGTGCCGACCTGGATATACAATGTACTGTCACTTAGTTTCTTCGAGGCTACATTTTGGAAATGAAATTGACCGTAAGCTTTATTTTCAACAGCAGGCAGGGGTTTGTTTACTTTCTTCCAATTTTCGCCACCCAGGTTTGCGCCGTTAAAATAATATAGCTGTGGCCTGTAAGAATAATCTCTCATGTATGCTATGGCCTTGTATGTACTATCGTTCTTTTTTTTTAATTCAAGTTTTACCTGCCCTTGTTTCCATACATCGACTTTGGAATCTACTATAACCCCTGCATAATCGCGAAATTCATTTTTACTTTTAATAATAGCTATTTTGTAAGATGAATCGAAATTGTAGTAGATGCCTTCTTCGTGATCTGTGCTGTTTTCCAGTTGCTTCACCCTTTCCGGCGAGAGGTGTATCAGCTCTGTTTTTTTGATCCGGTCCCGGATCGCAATCGTGTCATTCATGTCGGGTTGATGTGGATCAAATAACTGAACATGCCCGTCTTTAAAGAAATCAAGCCAGTCCTTCAATGCGAATAAGCAATAGGCATCTTTTTTCGTTACCCTAACTTTTTTCAGCGTTTCTATGGTCAGTCTTTCATAAGCTGCCTTGGTCTTTTTATTTACTTTATCGGTATAGCCAGCATAATTGGTTTCAATTTCATGCCGGATAAATGCAAACTTTTTTTCGCAACTGCATTGCTGGCCCCACACAGAAAAAGTAGAAACCAATGAGATAACAATAAGCAGTAAGTTCTTCAATGAGTATGTTTTTAGAACAAATATATAACGCATCATTATAAATTTAATTGGATAAATAAGACCACGGAGTCTAATTGCCAATTCCATATTACTTTTGCTCCCAAATACAAAATATGCAATTTGACCGCCAGGGCCTTACCGATGAACAACTGATGCAGTTTTACACCGAGCTACTACGGCCCAGGATGATAGAGGAGAAAATGCTGGTATTGCTGCGACAAGGCCGTGTAAGCAAGTGGTTTAGCGGTATAGGGCAGGAAGCCATAGCTGTGGGCGCTACCCTGGCGCTGGACGAAGATGAATACGTAATGCCCCTGCATCGCAACCTGGGTGTATTCACCACACGCAAAATGCCATTTGCCAAATTATTCAAGCAGTGGCAAGGCAGCCAGGAGGGCTTTAGCAAGGGCCGGGAGCGGTCATTTCACTTTGGGAATAATGACTACCATATATGCGGCATGATATCGCACCTGGGGCCACAGCTGGCTATTGCAGATGGGGTGGCGCTGGCGCATAAACTAAAGAAAGAAAAGAAGGTATCGCTGGCATTTAGCGGTGATGGTGGTACTAGCGAAGGCGACTTTCACGAGGCGCTCAATGTAGCGGCTGTATGGGGCCTTCCGGTGATCTTTGTTATAGAGAACAATGGCTATGGGCTTAGTACCCCCAGCAGCGAACAATTTATCTGCAAGCAGCTTGCCGACAGGGCCATAGGGTATGGAATGAAGGGTATCACCATAGACGGCAACAATATACTCGAGGTTTATAAAGAGATAACCAAAGCGCGTGAATATTGCATTACAGAGCAGAAGCCTATACTGGTAGAGTGTATGACCTTTCGCATGAGGGGGCATGAAGAAGCTAGCGGTGTGAAGTATGTACCTAAAGAACTGTTTGAACAATGGGCGAAGCTAGACCCGCTCGCAAACTTCGAACAATTCTTAAAAGATGAAAATATACTTGGCGATAATACCATCGCTGCAATAAGGGAGAATATAACACGGGAGATAGAAGAAGGTATAGCGCAAGGCTTTGCTGTACCTAAAGTAGCTGCTAATACAAATGACGAGATCGCTGACGTATATGCAGCCACCAATACAGCTGCAGTACGCCCATCAGCAGCCGCTACCGAGAAGAAGTTTATACAGGCAATTAGCGATGGCCTGAAAGAAAGCATGGAGCGCTATCCTAACCTGGTATTGATGGGTCAGGATATTGCAGAATACGGTGGCGCCTTTAAAGTGACCGAGGGCTTTGTGCAGCAATTCGGCAAAGAACGGGTGCGGAATACACCCCTGTGCGAAAGCGCTATAGTGGGTACGGCATTGGGCTTGTCTATCAAGGGTTTTAAATCGATGATGGAGATGCAATTTGCTGATTTTGTGACGGTGGGTTTTAACCAGATCATCAACAACCTTGCTAAGATACATTACCGCTGGGGCCAGAATGCCGATGTGGTCATACGCATGCCTACGGGCGGCGGTGTAGGCGCAGGGCCATTTCATTCACAGAGCAATGAAGCGTGGTTTGTGCATACGCCCGGTTTAAAGGTGGTGTACCCATCTACACCGGAAGATGCCAAGGGCTTGCTGATAGCGGCTTTGGCAGACCCTAACCCCGTAATGTTCTTTGAGCATAAGGCTATGTACCGCAGCATAAGCGGCATGGTACCTAATGGCTATTATACCACGGAGATAGGCAAAGCGCGGCATGTGCAGGCCGGCAGCGACGTGAGCATTATTACGTACGGCATGGGTGTACACTGGGCTACCGAGTATGCGAAACAACATACCGATATATCTTTCGACATACTGGACCTGCGCACTTTGCTGCCGCTTGATTATGATGCCATACGGCAGGTGGTAAAGCGCACCGGCAAAGTACTGTTGCTGCACGAAGACACGATGACCGGGGGCATTGGCGGTGAACTTGGCGCCTGGATAGCCGAAAACTGCTTTGAACTGCTTGATGGGCCTATAGTGCGCTGTGCCGGCCTTGATACCCCAATACCTTTTGCAATAGAGCTGGAACACAACTTTATGGCAAACAACAGGCTGGAGGAGTGTGTAGAAAAGCTGCTATCGTATTAACCATGTTTAGCGTAGATTTGCCCACATAGATATACTTTTGGCAATGCTGTTGACTTTTGGCGTTTTGTGCGCTACTTTCGTTGCAGTAAATATGGTTTTATGGCTACAAGGGTTCTGTTTATTGCGTTAATGGCTGGGGCGGTGTGCGCCTCGTCGTGTAATAATATGAACCAGCAAAACAACAGGCCAATTGTTCTTGGGGACTCTTCTACCATTGTTACAGAAAAAGACCCAAAAAAGCTGCAGGACCTTGTTGCCGATCTGAAACCGGATATACCGACAGCCGAGAATAAAGACACTACACCTGTTGCCCAAACGCCTACGCAAAAAGCAGCCGATACTGCGAAAAAGACTACCACAGCTGTTCCGGTTCAAAAACAGGCTCAACCTGAAGTATCGGCACAGGGAGGCTTAACGGTTGACTTTAACATTGCTTCACTTATCATTCCGAATGTGGTGGCAAAGCAGGCCGGTAACCCTGACCTGTCTCATGCAAACGGGGCTGTGTATACCTTGGTAAGTGGCAACCTGAGCGGCAACTTGCTTAAAGTAACCGCAAACGTAACCAAAGTATCTCAGCGCTACCAATCGGTGGTGGTTTTAAAAACGGATATGGGTACTTTACCGCTGGAAACTTTATCCACAACTACTGCATGGGAGGCGCTGAAAGGCACAAATAACAATATATACAAAGCTACCGGCCTCGACGATAAGTCGCTGGAAGTACCTGAAGCTAACAAAAATACTATCCGTAGTGCTGTTGAGAAAGCTGCAAGGCGTCACCGCATGAGCCGCAAAAAGATACAGGAATGGCAGGAGGAGGTCCACAATGTTCGCTCTGCGGATCAGAAGCCGCTATTTACTACGCTCCGTTCCGTAATGTGGAAGATAGATGGCAAAGATGCCAATGGCAAAATATTCTCTAAGCAAATACGGATTGATATTCCGCTGTAAGATTTATTCTTTTCAACAATCCATAGGGTACAAGTCAGCTTGCAAATGTGGCGCCGAACCGAGCTTGCCAAAGGGGCGGTAAGGAACATATGCCATTATGATAATATTAACTGACGAATATTACAAAGGGAAGCTGTTAATACTAAAAGAATAGGTTACGCGAATACTGGGTACAAATAAGCCTTTACCTTTGCGCGCATGGATTATTTTGAGGGACTGCTGGAGTTGTTGAAAATAGAGCGGGAGGAGGACAGGAGAGCGTACCAGAAACTTGCGGAATCATCGTCTGTTACCAGCCGGAGAGCTGCCGGGCTTACATGGTACCCTATTGCCATAAGGGGTAATGAGCCAAGCCGGGGAGATTATATAACAGTGGAGGTAGAACGTACTACGCATACAGATGTGAACCACCAGCTCCGCTTTGGTGCATCGGCCATGCTGTTTTCCAATCACGATGCGAAGAATGACCATGTAGAGGGTACCATCACCTTTCAGAGTGGGAACAAGCTTAAAATTACTTTGCGTACGGAGGAGCTACCCGACTGGGCAAGTGATGGGAAACTAGGCATAGACCTGCTGTTTGACGACAACAGCTATGAAGAAATGCAATCGGCAGTAAAGTATGCGGCCAAGCTTATGGAGAAGCCGGAGGAGGGTAGGCTGATACGTGTACTAGCGGGAGCAAAGCAGCCAGCATTTGAACGGGAGATAACCGGCAACACCAACCCACGGCTAAACAGTAAGCAACTGGAGGCGGTAAATAAAATAGTAACGGCTAATGAGCTGGCTATAGTGCATGGGCCACCCGGCACAGGCAAAACCACAACGCTGGTACAGGCCATAAAAACGCTAATAAAAAAAGAAGGAGAGCAAATACTTGTGGTGGCGCCAAGCAATACTGCCGTGGACCTGCTGAGTGAAAAGCTCTCAGATGAGGGATTGAATGTATTGCGGGTGGGTAACCCGGCGCGGGTATCGGAACGGCTGATGTCGCTGACCCTTGACAGCAAAATGGCTGCGCATAGCGCTACGAAAGAGATAAAGAGGATGAAGAAACAAGCATCCGACTTTAAAGACATGGCGCATAAGTACAAGCGTAGCTTTGGCAGGGCGGAAAGGGAGCAGCGGAAAGCGCTGTTTGATGAGGCGCACAAGATCATGAAAGATGTGGGCAATACGGAGCAATATATCATTGACGATGTGGTGGCTAAAGCGCAGGTGATAACAGCAACGCTGGTGGGCGCCAACCACTATACGGTGAAGAACCTAAAATACCATACGGTAGTAATAGATGAAGCCGGGCAGGCGCTGGAACCTGCCTGCTGGATACCGATAGTAAAAGCAAGAAAAGTAGTGCTGGCAGGAGACCATTGCCAGTTGTCACCCACAATAAAGTCGAATGAGGCGGCGAAGAAAGGGTTGAGCACTACGCTGCTGGAAAAGTGCGTGGCGCTGCACCCTGAAGCTGTGGTGCAACTGGAAGAGCAATACCGGATGCATGAGCAGATAATGGGGTATTCATCCAAAGTATTTTATACTGGCCTGCTGAAAGCGCATGGCAGCGTTGCCAATCATTTGCTGTTTCCGGCAGATGTGCCGCTGGCGTTTATTGATACTGCCGGATGCGGCTTTAATGAGCGGTCAGAAAGTACGAGTATTTCTAACCCAGAGGAGGCGGCTTTTTTGTTTAAGCACCTGGCGCAACTTGTTGCCGAGCTAGAGCCGCATTATACACAAGATAACTTCCCGACGATAGCGGTTATTTCTCCTTACAAAGAGCAGATCTATGTGCTGAAGGAGCAACTGCTGCACTCGTCAGAACTACAGAAACATGCAGATAAAATATCGGTGAATACGATAGATAGTTTCCAGGGGCAGGAACGGGATATTGTATATATCAGCATGACGAGGAGCAACGATGAGGGGACGATAGGGTTTCTCTCTGATATTCGGAGGATGAACGTGGCAATGACACGTGCCCGGAAAAAACTGGTGGTGGTGGGTGATAGCGCTACGCTATCGCACTTGCCGTTTTATGCTGATTTTATTGAATATGCTGAAGCCCTTGGGGCTTATCATAGTGCGTGGGAGTATATGGATGTGTAGTATAAGTGGATAATACTATTTTTGTACAAAGTACTAACCCCGATGCCTGATAGCCCGCCAGAATTGCGCAACGTAAATGTGACCCGTTATGTAACACCGCTACGCGAAGGCGGCTCCTTGCCTGCTATTGCTGAGGCTGATGATGGCTTTTTGTATGTGCTTAAATTTCGTGGGGCGGGACAGGGGCCTAAGGCGCTTATTGCGGAGCTGATAGGTGGAGAGATAGCACGGCTGCTAGGGCTGAAAATACCGGAAATTGTATTTGCGCATGTGAGCGAAGCATTTGGGCGCACGGAGCCTGATGAAGAGATACAAGACCTGCTAAAAGCAAGTACGGGGCTGAACCTGGGGCTGCACTACCTGTCGGGGTCTATTACGTTTGACCCTACTGTTACGGCTGTAGATGCCGAGCTTGCCTCGCGTATAGTGTGGCTTGATTGCCTGCTGAACAATGTGGACCGCACGGTGCGCAATACCAATATGCTGCTGTGGCATAAAGAATTATGGCTCATAGATCATGGCGCAGCCTTGTATTTTCACCACTCGTGGCAAAACTGGGAAGAGAAAGCCAGGCAACCTTTTATGCAGGTGAAAGACCATGTGCTGCTGCCACGCGCTACGGAGCTGGAGCTTGTGGATACTGCCTATAGGCTGATATTGAATAACGAACGGATCCGCAATATAATAGCGCTGATACCGGACGAGTGGCTGATGATAGATGCGCCGTTTGCATCGCCGGCCGAGCACAGGGATGCATACGCGCGGTTTTTAGAAATAAGGATGGCCCATTCAGAAATATTTGTAAAAGAAGCGCAGCATGCAAGAGCAACACTTATTTGAGTACGCTGTTATCCGGGTAGTGCCGAAGGTGGAGCGCGAAGAGTTTCTCAACGTGGGTGTGGTGCTGTATTGTGCGAAAGAAAAATTTTTGCAGGTAAAATTTGCGCCGGATGAACAACGGTTAAGCGCTTTTGCAGGGCAATTAGATATTGCCGAGGTATGTGACTACCTGGAGGCTTTTCAGCGGATTTGTAAAGGAGGTAACGATGCAGGGCCTATAGGTAAGATGCCCATTGCAGAGCGGTTCCGATGGCTTACTGCTACGCGAAGTACTGTGGTGCAAACCTCGAAGGTACATCCAGGTTTGTGTGCAGATGGCGCTGCTATGCTGACGAAACTTTACGATCAACTTGTACTGGCCTAAACAAAAAAGTATGGAGCGGAAGAATGAACTGACCAGCCTGCTTAAAATAGACTATCCTATTGTGTGCGCTCCAATGCTTGGCGTTACTACCCCGGCAATGGTAGCGGCGATAGCAAATGCCGGTGGACTGGGCTCGTTGCCGGTGGGTGGCTTATCGCCCGGGAAAACACAAACACTTATACAGCAAACCAAAGCACTCACCCGCAAGCCTTTCGCGGTTAATTTGTTTGCGCACCCCATGCCGCATATAGATAGTGAGGAGGCTCGTAAGATGCAGGCTTTTTTAGAAAAGTTATGCGCAGCTAATGGCATCATTTATGAACAACAGGATATTGATGCTCTTCGTTTTTATTCTTACATGGAGCAAACAGCGGTGCTGCTTAGTGAGGATATTCCTGTGGTGAGTTTTACGTTTGGTGTACTGAGTGATGAGGTAATTAAGGCCTTTAAAACCAAGGGCGTGATACTTAATGGAACAGCAACTACTGTGAGGGAAGCAAAGTTGCTGGCGGAAAAAGGCATAGACATTATCACAGCCCAGGGTGTTGAAGCGGGTGGGCACAGGGGCACATTTTTAGAGGAGGCTGATTATCCGCAAATAGGGCTTATGTCGTTGCTGCCTCAAATTGCAGCAGCTGTAAAAGGTCCGGTGCTTGCGGCGGGAGGCATACATGATGGCAATACTATACGGGCTGCTTTTGCGTTGGGCGCAGAGGGTGTGCAGGTGGGTACAGCATTTATAGCGTGTAACGAAAGCGCGGCAATACCGGCTTACAAAAAAGCAGTTCAAAATGCTGCGGACACAGATGCTGTGCTAACACGGGCGTTTTCGGGAAGATGGGCACGTGGGTTGAGAAACAAATTGATGACAGAAGTGGACGCGAGTGGGCTAACGATACCGGAATACCCGGTACAAAACAGCCTTACGTCGCTACTCCGGGCCAGGGCGCAGCAACAGGATAACAAGGATTTTACCAATCTCTGGGCAGGGCAATCTGCAAATAAAACGGAGGCTGCTCCAGCGGCTGATATTTTCCGCAGGCTGGTTAGCGAAACGCAAGCGCAATAACGGGGCGGACATAAATCAAAAAGCCCCGCAGTATTGCAGGGCTTTCTGAATATCTGAAAAAAATTAGTTTACTTTTCTTCCCATAACTACACGGTTCACGTCGTCTGATTTGTAGGCCTGGTTTTTCCTTACAAACAACTTTATGTCTGCAGCATTGCCACAACTTGCGCATGTAGCAGTATATGGCTGGTTGTCGTAAGTAATATCTACTGTACCATTGTGGTAGTTAGTACCTACGAGAATAAAGCTTGTGTTGGCATAAAGAGCGCCGAAGGTCATTGTTTTGCCCGGGGCATCAAAGCTGATCATCAACTGGTCTCCGTCTACTTTTTCACAAACGGCAGGCGTCCATGCCGGTATAGTGATCTGGCTGAGCGACTGGCCGTAGTCTATCATGATGATGCCAGATTTTACCTGCCCTTTTTCCACCCCTGTAGCATGTCTCAATACCATTTTTTCGTTGGTATAAAACTGTATCTTCTTGATATCAATGCCGTCATGCTCGAGCCTTTGTTTAAGGTTTTTGGTAAAGGGAACAAAAGAGGTGTCGGATGAAGCCATTGAAGTAGGCGCGGTTGCAAAACCTTTCCTGCTACAACTTGTAAAGAAAAGACTGGAAACCACACTTATTGAAGCCACTGCCAGGAGTATCGTTTTTTTCATAAAAACCAATTTAGTGTTTTGTTTAAATAATTGCAAAGTGTATAAATCCTTTAGCGCATATCTCGCCGATATACACCTTATCCGGACGCAAGATAAATCTTTATGCTTTTAAAAGCAAGGGTTATCGCACAGCTATTTTAAAATTTTCAGTTATTCATTGATGAAAAGTCATATAAGTAACTGTACGTATGGAAACCACTCTTTTGATAAGATATGATTAACAAAATAAATTTTGTGCAAAGTAAAGCTTTGCAATTTAAAAAATGATGTATCGCGGAATGTTTTTTCTGCAAGTCTTTTTAAAAAAAGGAATATTATAGTGATATGTATTAGGCGCTCATTTACATAAGAGTTATTGAATAGCTGGATAGTGAGCTATTTACAGGGGTTGCAGGTAAAATATGCGGAACTATTTTTTCTCAAAAATTTGTGTTTTCCAGAAATTTATTACTATCATTGTATGGTTTTTCTATTTATACCATAACTATTCCAAAATAAAATGCCTTTTATGAAAAGAAAGATGCTACTCCTTACGCTTGCAATACCTGCAATTCTTTCCCAGGATCTACAGGCCCAAACCTCTTCAAGGTTAATCGCGAAAAGTGATTGGGTTAACAATGGTGTTATATTCACACCAGTGGATTCGTCGGGTTATAATTATTCTGGTGGCAGAGGCGGAGACCTTATGCATATAATGAAATACGATAATTCTACAACCTGGAAGTTTGTTGACTCATCAACGGGTTATGAGAACTATTTAAATTATATACAAGAATTTGATGCAAATAACAATATCATTAGCATCACTTACCAATATTGGAGCGGCAGTACCTGGATATTGTCTTCTAAAAACCTGTATACGTATAACGCAAACAACCAGGTTACGACGCTGACCATGCAGACCTGGAACGGCACATCTTTTTCGCCAGTAGCGCAGGATGTATATAGCTATAACGCAGCCGGCAAATTGTATAAAGACGAATATAATACATGGAACGGTCTGACCTCTGTTTTTGATGCCAACAGTCAGAAAACGTACATATACGATGCTACAAATACTAACATTATTAACGAAACCGACCTGAATGTAGCAGGCACCCCGGCGTACACTGATAAATATGACTATACGTATACTGCTACAAATAAAGTACTTAACACCCTGCATAGCACATGGAATGGCAGCGCGTGGGTGGCTGTGAGCATGAATACCAACAGCTACGACGGCTCTGATAATATGACGAACAAATTATACCAGCACTGGGATGTGCTGAGCGGTACATTTATAAATGACTCACTGCACATATACACATATGCTGGCAATACAATGCCTCAGATTGACGTGTTGCAAACTTGGAATGATACCAGCAATACATGGGATAATGTGATGCAGTTTGTAAATACTTATAACAGCAGTAACCAACTGACATCGCACACTGGTACAGCATGGAACGTGGTGGGCGTATTTGAGCACGCAAGCGGCGATCCAATGGCTAGCTACTATTATGGAACTTATGATCCGTCTGTTGCTGCTGTAAAAAGCATAGCTAATGCAGGTGGTGATGCTAACATCTACCCTGTGCCAGCACAAAACATGCTGCACATAGACCTAAACTGGACAAAGGCACAGACTGCTACTATAGCTATCTACAATGTACAGGGCAGCATAGTAAGGCAATGGGACGCCCCTGAAGCTACTCAGTACAATAGCGCAGTATCTTTAAACAACCTGGCTGAAGGCACTTATTTCGTAAAAATAACAGGCGCTCAGCAGGGACAAATAGTAAAACAACTGGTGATAGCTCGTTAATTAGCTGTCTATTGATATTTTGAAAGGAGCGCCTTATACAGGCGCTCCTTTTTTGTGTAGCAGTTATCTGTTACCTTTATGTTTCCGTGTGATAATGAATTGCTATTGGAATTCTATTTGGCTGAAATTAAGTGCTCAGCATGTCATGGTTCGACGGGGCTCACCATGACAGGAATTCTACTTTTCTTTTCTTATGTCGTTTAGTTAATCGGATATTTTCAACTTTTTATTCCACATGGCATCCAGTCCTATAGGTGTTTTTGATTCGGGTTATGGCGGTCTTACGGTTTTCAGGTCTATAGCCGGCCTGCTGCCGGAATACGATTATATATACCTGGGCGATAATGCCCGGGCGCCCTATGGCAACCGGTCGTTTGACACGGTGCATCAATATACCCTGGAATGTGTAGAATGGTTCTTTAAAATGGGCTGTCCGCTGGTGATACTGGCATGCAATACGGCATCGGCCAAGGCACTGCGCACCATACAGCAGCAAGACCTGCCACGTATAGGCGCAAATAAACGGGTGCTAGGTGTAATACGCCCTACCGCAGAGGTAATAGGTACCTATACAAAGTCTGGCTCTGTAGGTGTGCTGGGAACAAAGGGGACTATAAACTCAGGTTCTTACCAGATGGAGATCAATAAATTTTTCCCGGAGATAAAGGTACACCAGCTTGCCTGCCCTATGTGGGTGCCGATAGTGGAATATGGAGAGTACAACTCTGCCGGGGCCGACTATTTTGTGCAAAGATACCTGGACCAGCTGCTATCGTCTGCACCGGAAATAGATACGATACTGCTTGCCTGCACCCATTATCCATTGCTAATGGAGAAGATACAGAAATACCTGCCCGCCGGGGTAACCGCGGTGGCGCAAGGCCAGGTAGTAGCAGATAGCCTTGCAGACTACCTGCAACGGCATGCGGAAATAGAAAGCGCGCTCACAAAAGAGGGCAGAAGGAGTTTTTATACTACCGACGATACCCTAGACTTTGATACCCATGCAAGTACTTTTTTTGGTGAGAGGGTACAGTCAGAGCATTTGCACCTGGCAACGGTGTAATTAGTACTTCACAAGCCATTCAGCCACTGCGAGACAATACTTTTGTACATGGAGTAAGCGCCTGGAAAAGAAGGGAGATGATAAGGAAACCCCGCGGCTCCCTTAAGTGCCGCATCTAAATTAAACTCACGCTGCTTTGTTGCGTAGTATATGCCTTGTGCATGTATATGCCGGGCAAGATATGCTTGTTCCGTCTGGCCCGGGGTGGGGATGAGTATGGCTTTTTTGCGAAGGGCAATAACATCCATAAGGGTGGAATAGCCGCTACGGCAAACGACCATATTTGCGGCTTGCAATATTGGAGCTAATTGTTTGTCAGTTAATCTTTTGTGGTAAGTGATGTGTGGTGGAATAATTACCTTAGGTACTGCTGTATCGCTGCCCTCTACAAACACCACTTTACCATTATAGCGGGTTGCCTGTTGCCAGAGTATACGGGATAAAATGCTGCGTTGAGGCTCCGGCCCGGAAAGCAATATTAACAGAGTTTCTTCCGTGGTATCCTGCAACTCTTTTTCTTCAAAGCGCGAGAGGAGCCCAATGTATTTTGACGCTGTCGGCAATATATGCGGATGGGATAATTTGCCTGCAAGGTTTACACTTCCGGGAATATCTACCACCCAGGTATTGCCGAACTGTTCTAAGTATTTATAATGTACTTTTTGAATAGCACGGTCCATCATGCTGCCCATGCCACTAAGCACCATAAGCTGGTGCGTCATTATTACAGACGGAATGGATGCATGGTACAAGCCATAGCGATTATCTGAAATGATCCCATCTATGTGTATGCGCTGCGAAAGTTCTTGCAGCCACTGATGCTCATTCCGGATGGTTTTATGCAAACGTGGTAACTGGGAGAGCAAGCCTGCCTGCGCAAAGCGGTTCCATTTGGAATAGGTGATGTTATAGCCATCGAGGTGGATAAAGTCTATGGCTCCAAAGGTCTGCTGTATAAATGCCTGCTGCGAAGCGTTACCGGCTACTATAGGGTGGTGCCCTAAAGCCCTGATATGGCGGATGAGCGGCACGCAACGGGCGGTATGCCCAAGTCCCCAGTCGAGGGGGGCAATTAGTATTTGTTTAGGATTTAGTATTGGCAATAATTCCTATTTTTACAAAAGTAAAATTTATGAAACGAAGAAAGCCGGTTAAAGCAGTGATCTATATAGTTTTTGCAATTATTTTTGTGTCGCTGGCACAAAGTTGTAATACTCGTAAAAAATGTGGCTGCGGCGCCGACCTGAACGGTGTTTATAAGCACAAAAGATTTAGATAAATAAAATGTACCGGTATGTGGAACGGAAATAATGTATGGTTGCACTACGTAAAAAATATCATTGCTGCCGATGTACCTTCGGCGGTATTTCTTGCTTCCTATCTTCGGCATACTGGCATTAGTAAAAATTATGTCTCTGCTTTAGAGATCATAGACATCCAGAAATACAAAATGATAAAAAAGGCTGATAAAGTGCGTGCCGCGCTTAATAATCGGATGGATCTTCCTTTTGTATTTGTAATAGGGAAGAATTAGTTGATCCGTTAATTTGTTGATTAGTTCATTAGCCGGGAGCAGTGTCTTGGTAGCCCACATGGTAAATATTTCTCCATAGGTTTCTTTTTCCCTCTTTTCTTAATAACTTTATAACCACAAGTAAAAGGCTGAATAATATACAATTAAAAAAAATGCGCTAAAGCAAAAGGAATATGTTGCTTTGAAGTGCGCTTTTTTTAATTTTAAGGCCAGTTGGCAATTTATTACCCTAAATGGGCATAGCTTGCGCTGTATAAAATCAACAAACTGAGCGTATGAAAATATGGAACACACCGGCCGGCGGGCAGGTGGAAGAAATGGAAAGCGGGTACGATGTATCGAGGCGGCGTTTTTTCCAGCTTGCGGGCGGCATTGCCGGGGCTGGTATTTTATTCTCGGCATGTAAAAAAACGAGCGGGCCTACAGATGTATACATAGGCAGCGGAGACACGGCATTGCTCAATTACATGTATATACTGCAGCAAGTAGAAGCGGCTTTTTATACACAGGCTGTTGTCACTAATTATTATGGCATATCTCAAAGCGAATTGCAACTGCTGACAGACGTGCGCGACCAGGAAATAGCGCACCGCGAGTTCTTTAAAGCGCTGCTAGGCTCTGATGCCGTTATGCCTATAGATATTGCATTTTCTTCGGTAACATTCGCAGACCGCACGAGTGTATTAACCAATGCTGCACAGCTTGAAGACCTGGTTGTTACCGGCCTTATAGGCGCGGCACCATTGCTTACCAATACTGACTACACGCGCGAATTTAATAAAATGGTGACTGTAGAGGCACGCCATTCGGCTTATTTCAAGGATGTATATGCTTACAACACCTTTTCTACAGGCGTAGGAAGCAATGCTATGGATCATTCCAATTCGCCATCGGCTGTTTTAGCTATCGCGCAGCAAAATTATATCCTCACAAAATTCGACTCAAGAAAATTGCCTAATTAGTAATCAACAGAACATGAACTTTAGAAATATACTTGCCGAAATTGAAAAGACAGACCCAGAGGTGTATGAAAGGCTGAGCGGTCGCCGCGATGTGCTGAGAAGTTTTGGGTCGAAGGTGGCTGCGGCTGCGCTTCCTATTGCAGTAGGGTCTATGTTCAAAAAGGCTTATGGCAAAACCACCAGCGCAGTGGGCGATGCTTTGAATTTTGCGCTGAAACTGGAATACCTTGAATTCAATTACTACCATGTAGCCAATAACACCGGTGGCCTGATACCGGGCAGTGACCAGCCCGGTTTCCAGACCATTGAAGCGCATGAGCTGTCGCACATCAACTTTTTGACTAACGCACTCACTACTATGGGCGTTACTCCATATACTCCTAAGAATTACAATGCAGCTTCTAATATTCCGGCATATATACCGTCTGGTGCATATGATTTTACCAAGGGTGGCACATACCATGTTTTTGAAGATTATAAGACATTTTTAATAGTGGCGCAAACGTTTGAAGATACCGGCGTACGCGCTTACCAAGGGCAAATGCCAGCGTTTTTTGGCAGTGCTAATTCTACAGTACTGCAGCAGGCGCTTGAGATCAGCTGCGTGGAGGCGAGGCATGCAGCGCACATACGCTATGTACGGAGGCTTTCTGGCGCAGCCGCAGAGTATCCCGCGCCATGGATAACCAATAATATACCACCTATAGTGGCGTTGCAGGCTAACTACCTGGGAGAAGATAATGTGGGCCAGGAAGGCATCACCATTACCTCGTTACCAGGGGCTTCTGGCACAATACCGCAGGCATCTGCTACAGCGGCATTTGATGAGCCGCTGGATGCACCTACAGTTTTGGCCCTTGTAACGCCGTTTTTTATATTATGAATATTGCAACCTATTTTTGATCAGAGGCTATGTGCAGAACATAGCCTCTTTTTTTTGTTCCGATCTGTGAAAATTTGATCGCCGTGCTGAACAGATATGTGCCCTCCCTAAAATTTTGTAGGTTTGCAGTATGACTGCCACACTCGAACAAGCCACCAAACTTGGCCTTCGCGAAGAAGAATTTGAAAAGATAAAAGAGATACTGGGCCGCACGCCCAATTTTAATGAAGTAGCCATGTACTCCGTAATGTGGAGTGAACATTGCAGCTACAAAAACTCTATAAAATGGCTGAAAACGCTGCCCCGTGATGGTGCAAAGCTGCTGGTAAAAGCTGGGGAGGAAAATGCCGGCCTTGTAGATATAGGTGATGGCTGGGGCTGCGTGTTCAAGATAGAATCGCACAACCATCCATCGGCGATAGAGCCTTTCCAGGGTGCAGCTACGGGTGTGGGCGGCATACACCGCGATATTTTTACTATGGGCGCAAGGCCTATTGCATCGCTCAATTCATTGCGGTTTGGTAAAGTAGATAATCCTAAAACAAAGTGGCTGATAAAAGGCGTGGTAAAAGGCATAGGGCACTATGGCAATTGCTTTGGTGTGCCTACTGTGGCCGGTGAAGTATATTATGAAAGCTGCTACCAGACCAATCCATTGGTCAATGCCATGAGCGTAGGTGTAGTAAAGGCAGGGCAAACGGTATCTGCAACATCGCATGGCGAGGGTAACCCGATATTTATTGTGGGGGCATCTACGGGTAAGGATGGTATAGGAGGTGCATCATTTGCATCGGCTGATATCAGTGAGAACAGCGCTGAGCAACTGCCATCTGTACAGGTGGGCGATCCGTTTGAAGAGAAAAAACTACTGGAGGCATGCCTGGAGATGATACCAACAGGCGCGCTGATAGGCATGCAGGATATGGGTGCGGCAGGCATTACCTGCAGTACCAGCGAAATGAGCGCTAAAGGCGAGCATGGCATGATCATACACCTGGACAAAGTGCCTACACGCCAGGCGAACATGAAGCCATGGGAAATGCTGCTGAGCGAAAGCCAGGAGCGCATGCTGATAGTGGTGAAGAAGGGCAGGGAAGATGAAGTGCAGCGAATATTTGACAAGTGGGATATACACTGTGTGGAGATAGGTAAGGTAACCAAAGACCAGAACCTGAAATACTACATGAACGGCGAACTGATAGCCGATGTGCCGGCCGAAAGCCTGGTGCTGGGTGGCGGTGCGCCTGTGTATGAGCGCGAGTATAGGGAGCCAGCATATTTTAGTGAGATCAAGAAGTTTAATATTGACAGCATAAAGCAGCCAGGCGATCTGAAAGAGATAGCGTATCAACTAATACAGTTGCCTAACATAGCATCGAAACGCTGGATATATGAGCAGTACGATAGCATGGTAGGCACAGGTAATACGCATACTAACGAGCCGAGCGATGCACCTATAGTGAAGGTGCATGGTTCACAAAAAGGGCTCGCGGTAACTACAGACTGCAACAGCCGCTATGTATTTGCAGACCCCTACAAGGGCGCTATGATAGCTGTGAGCGAAGCAGCGCGGAATATAGTGTGCAGCGGCGGCCTGCCTGTGGCAATAACTAACTGCCTGAACTTTGGCAACCCGTATAACCCTGAAGTGTATTACCAGTTTGTACATGCCATAAAAGGTATGGGTGAAGCCTGCCTGAAATTTGATACGCCGGTAACTGGTGGCAACGTAAGCTTTTATAACCAGAGTGAGGACGGGCCGGTATACCCTACGCCTACTATAGGCATGGTAGGCGTACTGGATACAATGGACCAGAAGATGTCGCTTAATTTTAAACATCCCGGTGATAGCATTTATCTGCTGGGTGAAAGCAGGAAGGATATTAACTGCTCTGAATACCTGCACCATATTTGTGGTATCAACTATAGCCCTGCTCCCCACTTTGAGCTGGAAGAAGAATATCAGTTGCAGCAAACGGTGCAGCGGTTGATCAGCGCCAAGCTGGTGAAGTCGGCGCACGATATTTCTGAGGGCGGCTTGTTTGCCTGCCTGCTGGAATGTGCTATGACCAATGGCCATGGCTTCACCATGCAGACGCCTAAGGGCATCCGTAAAGACGCGGTGCTTTTTGGCGAGGCGCAAAGCAGGGTAGTGGTAACCATTAACCCCGACCTGCATGCCATTTTTGAAGCAGAACTAAAGGGTACTCCCTTTACCAAGCTGGGTTTTGTAAATGCAAAAAAGGAGCTATTTGTAGACGACGAAAGCTGGGGTTTTGTAGGCGACTGGAAAGAAGCTTATGATACGGCGCTGGAGAAGCTACTGAACTCCTAAGGGGGTTTCGTAGCACACCTGGGCATAACTAACAGATCCGTGCATAGGTGGGTGCAGTTTCCGTACGGCTACCCTTATTTTTTCAGCGAAAGGGAAATTTGCTTTCAGATCCGTGTATATGCTAAAGACGAAGGCTTCCAGCAGCCTTTCTTTTTGCAGGAATGCTGCGGCTACCGTTTTTTGTACCAGGGTGTAATCTGCATATGGCCACGGCTGCGCATCGGGCAGCCATATATCCACATCTACTTCAAAGGCATTGCCTATGATATGTTCTTCCGCATAAAGACCGCGTGGCGCCTGTACTTTTATTCCGTGTAGCGATACTGTGAGCATTTGATGTTTTATTTAATAGGCGTCACCTACCTGAATGTATGTTACTGAGTTATTAGTGTATTTGTATGCCTGACTTCACATTTTACTGCGGGTACTGTTTATCAAACGTGATCACTTAAACCGTACTGCAAGTGTATAAGCGTCTCTGCCTGCCTGGTAGTACTGGTTATCTGCGGGCATTAAAGTATTCAGGTCATATACGCTATACCAGCCGGCGTTACCGCCACAGGAAGTAGAATGGTGAGATACTACGCCTCCTGCATCGGCATTCCTGCTTCCTATAAAGAGCAACCCGTCTCTCTCGTCCACAGCTATATCGTGAGGTTGACGGAAATTTCCATAGATCTTTTTTACTATCTCGTATGTGCTGAGGTTTATCACATACACAGAACCAAGCATTCCGGCATTGGGATTGTCATAATCTTCCATACAGGCTACGAACAAATAGTTTTTTGAGGTAGATATGGCCATTTCTTGTGGATAAGAGCCTACAGTTATCTGTGTATCTATCGCATCGGTATGTGCGTCGATCACGCTCACGGTACCAGGCAGGTTTTGCGTATGCTGGCAGGTAACGAAATACCGGGAATAATCAGGGGCCATTATTACCTGGTGAGGGTTAGGGCTCGTGTGGTCGGTTGAGTCGGTAGAGCCAGGTGTTTGTCCGTTAACGCTGATGAATTTAAACTTAAGCGGGTTACACGAATACCTGATCACTGCATTGCCATATTGCAGCGTAGTAAAAAAGGTATCGAATGTGGGATTACTGGCGATACCATGGGGGTACGAAAAGAAGCTGCTGGAGCCGGTGTTTCTAAAATCGATCGTTTTTTTATTGTCTACCTGCATGGCTGCTGTATTTACAGAAACTATACCGCCGTTTGGCACATAGCCGCTCACCATAAAGGCAGTATCCTGCGGAGACAAATAGATAATACTCCACCCGCCGGCTGCGGCACCCTGGGTTTCTGTGCTGAGGTTTATAGTGCTAACAATAGCATCTGTGCGGGTATCTATTTTTTGTACCAGGTTGCCGCCAAACAATGATACGTAAGCAAAAGCGCCATCGCTGGATACTTCTACATCGTGAGGCAATTCATCGAGCTGGTCGCCTACTTTTATGTAACGCATTATCAGTTTACTCTTGGCATCTATTACTGCCACCACATTGCAGGGCGAGGAGTGAGCCAGGTATATTTTTTGCCGGGTATCAGGGTCAGCCGCAAAGGGGATATTGCCATTTTTATCGGGCGCGCCATTTTTTATCCAGTTGCTTAGCGTTAAGTATTGCGCTGTAGTCAACAACTTATTGTGCATACTATCGTAGTCAAATATTGCTGTGCCTAAAGCAGGGTCCATATTTACCCTTTGCAGCAGCAGGCTGTAATCAGGGCTATAGGCAATAGCTACGGCGCCGCCCAGGCCCCCGTTAAATAAATGTTCCCATGAATCTAATGCCAATTGTCCTGCATTTATTGAACTTGCCTTGTTGTGGCAGCCATCCACATCGCATTTAGAAACAAGTATTTTAGAGATGGAGTCAGGAAAGTTACTGCTATCAGCAGTGACAACAACAGGTGTTACATTCGGTTTGTGCCTGCAGGAGACGGTGAAAATTATTGCTGTAAAAAATAGAACTGTAGCAAACAGGATGAACTTCCGCATTTGTGCCTGGGTTTAGGAATAAAGTTAAGCAATAAATACAGAATGTTGTAAATATGCCGGGTTGAGCATTGCTTGCTACAAACTTTTTTATCTTGCCTTGATTTTTAAAGATGAAATATTTTTCGCTTCTTTTTTTTTACCTGTTTATTTATTCCGGGGCGAATGGCCAGGGACGTGGAGGACTGAGCGGCAATACCAGGGAGGCCATTACCCTGCGTAAAATTATTATTGAGGGTAATAGAGTGACGCGGCGGTCAGTAATACTCAGGGAGCTGAGTGTGCATGAAGGGGATATACTTACTCTCGATTCTATACAAGCCCTGCTCGATGAGAATAAGCTGCGCCTCTTTAACCTGCAACTTTTTAATGAAGTGGAGCAGCGCACAGAGCAGAATGGCAACACTGTAGATTGGTATATAACCCTTAAAGAACGATGGTACATTATCCCGTCTCTTACTATTCAGTATGCCGACCGGAATTTTAATACCTGGTACGTAAAGGAAAACCACGACCTGCGCCGGGCTATGGCCGGCCTTACCCTGACGGATAAGAATTTCAGGGGTAACCTGGAAACGCTGGCGGTGACCGTGCAGGAAGGCTATACTCAAAAATTAGGGATCAGCTATATGCGGCCCTATGTGAATAAGGGGCAGACCAATGGTTTTGGGTTCTCGCTGAGCGCGGCACAGAGCAGGCAAACCTATTATAATACCGACTCTAACAAGCTGGTGTATGCCGGCACGTATAACGGACCCATAATACTGCGGCAGGCAGAGGGAGGCATCAGTTACCTATACCGGCCTGCTTACGCATCTAAGCACATCTTCCAGCTCAATTACAAAGATTATAGGGTGGGTGACACAGTACTAAAACTCAATCCCGGTTACTTTACTGGTAAAGCAGACCGGGCCAGGTTCATAGAGTTATATTATCGTTATGAATTTAATGGGGTGGATAACTGGAATTATTCGTTGGAAGGATTTAAAATGGTTGTAAATGCCGTAGCGAGGAGGGGTTTTGAAGGGATCAATTTTCAGAGCTACGCCAATGTGGAGGCCGGGTTATTTAAAAACATAATTCCTAAATGGTATTTTGCAGCTGTGTTCCGTGGCAGGCTGATGTATCCGCAGGAGCAGCCCTATTATTTCCGGGGAGGACTAGGCACACAAACTGACTATGTAAGGGGGTACGAATATTATGTGGTTGATGGCAGTAACTATGGGCTGGCGCGGCTAGACCTGAAACGAGAGCTCTTTAATAACACTTATTCACTGCCGGTGAAGTATTTTACGGCACTGCCGATACGCATCTACCCGAAAATATTTGTTGATGCAGGCTATATAAACAGCCCATCGCCGGGAAATAGCTTTTTGAGCAACAGGCTATTGTATAGCGCCGGCTTTGGGGTGGATATTATAACATTATACGACATTAAGTTTCGCTTTGAGTATGCGTGGAATCATTTGGGGCAAAATGGATTATATTTACACTTTAACAGCGAGTAAGTTTTTATGCTAGTAGCGTTATACAACAGGACATTTGACGAGCTGGATGTACCGGTTCTGCTGCGCATTTTGAAATTACTGGAGCAGCATAAACTATCGCTGGTTTTCTACAAAGAATTTTACGAGCGGCTACAGCCCCATATAACATTTGACAAAACACCCCGCCTGTTTACAGGTAAAAAAGACCTGCCACCTCATACCGATATGCTGTTTAGCTTTGGCGGCGATGGCACTATGCTGGATGCCGTGTGCTTTGTAGGCAACAGCAATATACCGCTTATTGGGGTCAACCTGGGGAGATTAGGGTTTCTTGCTGCCATTCCGGAAGATGAAGTGGAGGCAGCAATAATGTCGTTAGTAAAGGGTTCTTATACATTAGAGAAAAGAACATTGATTCATCTGGATTCCAGCGTTCCGCTTTTTAACGGCGCACCATTTGCATTAAATGAATTTACTATACATAGGCAGGATACCTCGTCTATGATCAAGATACACACCTATTTGAATGGAGAATTTCTTAATACGTATTGGGCTGATGGACTTATTGTAGCAACGCCTACGGGCTCTACCGGTTATTCGCTAAGCTGTGGAGGGCCGGTGGTCTTTCCGCAAACCTCCAGCTTCGTCATTACCCCGGTAGCTCCCCACAACCTGAATACCAGGCCAATAGTGGTGCCTGATGATAATGTCATCTCCTTTGAAATAGAAGGACGCACAGAGCAATTTTTATGCACGCTCGATGCCCGTACCGAAACCATAAACAGCCATGTGCAGCTGGCGGTAAAAAGGGAGAGCTTTATGGTATCACTGGTAAGGCCCGATGAGCATAATTTCCTGAAGACGATACGGCAGAAACTCTATTGGGGCATTGACCGGAGAAATTGATAAGAAAAATCGTTTTATTTATTATGGTTTATTTACATTTGCAAATGTATAGTGATTTGTAAATGTGATCTATCAATTTAGAAATGGTTACATTATTAATAAAATAGTTTATTAAAAAAATGGTTAGCAGATTTGTTTTATAACGGGAATCGTCTTATTTTTCCCAAAATATAGCATATAAATTATAGTTAATTAAATATTAGACAAGTTATGTGTGGCAATTGATTAAAATTGGTCAGCAATTTTTTTGCTATTGCCGAAGTATACTTCACCTGGTTTTATTATTAAACATTCTATGAAAAAAGTCTATCTATTATTCTTACTGTGTTGCATGAGTTTGGTTGCCCTTTCACAAACTACTACTGTAACAATTTTCGCGACCGGCGCCGCAGGATCGTTCAAAACAGGCACCTCTACAACAACTGTTCGTGCAGACGGCAATATTGTAACTACTGCCAATACGCGCAGAGGTTATGCTGTGTTTGACCTGAGCAGCCTTCCGGCTGGCGTTGCGGTAACATCGTGTACACTTGGGTTTAACGTGGCTACCTATGCAGGTGCCGGTACGCCGTCGGGCTGGAATACCCTGGGTTTTTCGGGTGACCTGTCTACGGTAACCGCTGCGGGCACCCTGTTTACGGATATGGGATCAGGCACATCGCTTGCTACTACAACTTATGGAACAGCAGCTGGAAATGGAACCCAAAACTTTACTGCTGCCGGAAATACTTATATTACCGGCCGGTTAGGCAGCAACGTTTCTATCTGCTTTACAGGTGGTAATGCCCGCGTGTATACTATTACCGGGGAAACAGGCAGTTCTGCAACAAACGGGATACATGCACCTTACCTTACTATAACTTATTGTAATGCGCCAACGGCGGTTACTGCTGCAGCAACCCCAACCACGCTATGTGAAGGCAATACATTAACACTCACCGGTAGTGCTGCCGGCGCCACCAGCTTTTCGTGGAATGGCCCCAATACTTTTACGGCCGCTACTGCTATTGCAACTAATGTAGTAACTCCGGCATCGAGCGGCGTGTATACTGTAACCGCCATCAATACTTGCGGCACGGTGGCTTCTACGGCTACAGCTGTTACTGCTGCTGTTACGGTGAATGGCACACCTGCACCTATACTGGGCGGCACAAACGTTTGTACCGGGCGCACTTTAAATCTTACCAATGCTACTACAGGCGGCGCCTGGAGTATTTCAGGAACAAGCGCCGCCACCATCAGCGCCACAGGCACTGTGAGCGGGGTTTCATCAGGAACTGCCATTGTAACTTATACTACAGGCGCTGGCTGCCTGGATACGGTAACTATTACTGACGTTGATGGCCCGGCAAATATTACCGGCGGCGCCACTGTGATCTGCGTGGGTACAAACTTAAGCCTTAACGATGCCACCACCGGCGGTGTGTGGAGCAGCTCGGCTTCTGCCGTTGTTACGGTGAGCACCACAGGCGTTGCCACCGCGCTTTCGGGCGGCTCTGCTACTATATTATATACCTTGCCAAGCGGATGTTTTGCCAGTGCGAACTTAATTGTTAACCCATCAACAGCGCCACCGGCTATTACGGGCGCTACATCAGAGTGCCAGGGAAGTAACACTACCTTGCACGACGGCGGCGGCGGCGGTAACTGGAGCAGCTCTAATACGGGCATCGCATTGATCTATCCTACAGGGGTTACCTATGGTATAGGCCCTGGTACGGCTACCATTACGTTTACGTCGGCATCTACCGGTTGTTCTACCACAACTACTATGACGGTAATTGCAACACCGCCGGCAATAACAGGGTCGCACTCTTTATGTGCAGGAACAACCACAACACTTACTGATGCTACTACCGGCGGGACCTGGAGCAGCACAAATGCTGCCGTTGCCACCATTGACCCAAACACGGGAATTGTTTCGGGCCTTACTCTTGGCACTACTACTATATCTTATATCGTACCTCCGGGTTGCCCTATAACAGCCGTATTTACTGTAAACCCACTTCCGGCAGCTATTACCGGTTCTTCAGTGGTTTGTACCGGCGGCACAACTACATTAACTGATGCTACAACTGGCGGCGGTACCTGGAGCAGCCTTAATACAACCATTGCAACTGTAGGCCTCACCACGGGAGTGGTATTTGGCGTTCAGGCAGGAGCTACCATAATCACCTTCACGGCAAGCACCGGGTGTGCTGCTACTGTAGGCGTTAACGATGTAGACCCACCATCACCACTTACTGGTGGCGCCGTGGCAATATGTTCCGGAGTTACAGTAGCGCTTGCAGATGTAACAACAGGCGGCACGTGGAGCAGCGACAATACCGCTGCCGCTACGGTAGACGGCGCTGGAGTGGTTACCGGTGCAACAGCTGGCGGTGTAGCTAATATATCTTATACAGTAGTAAATGCATGCGCGGTGACTACGCCAATAACAGTTAACCCATTGCCTGGCGCAATAGCAGGAGGCCCTAACGTATGTACAGGGCTGATCACTACTTTAACAGATGCAGTAACCGGCGGTACCTGGATAAGTTCTAATACTACCGTTGCAACAGTAGATCCCGCTTCAGGCGCCGTAACAGGTGTGCTTGCCGGAACATCAACAATAACTTATACTTTAGGCACAGGCTGCCTTGTTACCTTAGATATTACAGACAGCGACCCTCCGGGAGCTATTACCGGCGGATCTGTGGCTATATGCCAGGGCACTACCGTGGCGCTGACAGAAACAAGCACAGGTGGCACATGGAGCAGCTCTAACACCGCAGCAGCTACTGTTGATGCCACAGGTATTGTGACAGGAGCAGGCGGAGGTGTAGCCACTATTTCTTATTCATTCGGTACCGGTTGTTCGGCGGAGGCAGTAGTTACTGTTAATCCATTGCCTGCTGCAATTACTAATGCTGCGGTATGTACGGGAAACTCTACCACATTTACAGACGCCACTTCAGGCGGTACATGGAGCAGCTCGAATACAGTGGTAGCGACCGTTGTTAATATAACCACAGGCGTAGTACAGGGATTGGCTGCGGGCACATCAACTATTTCCTATACGCTGGGCACTGGTTGCTTTGCCACCTCAACAATTACAGACAGCGACCCGCCGCCCGCTCTTGGCACTACTACTACAGTGATCTGCCAGGGCGATGTTACCACATTTACAGAAGTGGCAACAGACGGCACCTGGAGCAGCTCAAACGCCTTGGTGGCAACAGTAGATGTTAATGGTAATGTAACCGGCGCAGGCGGTGGCATAGCTACTATCTCTTACATAGAGCCTACAGGTTGTTTTGCTATACAGAATATCACGGTAAACCCAACGCCTGCAGCCATTGCAGGTGCAACATCAGTTTGTACAGGAAGCACTACGCAACTGACCGATGCAACTACTGGCGGCACATGGAGCAGCCAGTTTCCTGCAGTTGCCGATGTTAATGCTGCCAGCGGTGTGGTAACAGGTTTTGGCGGTGGCACTACAAACATTACGTACACAGTAAGCGCCACCGGTTGTTTTGCAACCCTGGCAATGACAGATAACGATCCTCCGGGAGCAATTACGGGCACCGCAGTAGTATGTGCTGGCAGCACAACGACATTAGCAAGTAGCGGCGGCGGCACGTGGAGCAGCTCTGCTACAATAATTGCTACGGTAGATGCAGGTGGAAATGTGGGTGGTGTGTCGCAGGGCACGTCTACTATTTCATATATTCTGGGCACTGGTTGCTTTGTTACAACAGACGTTACTGTAAATCCGTTGCCGGCCCCTATAGGCGGCAGCGCCACTGTATGTACAGGAAGTACAACGCAGCTCACCGAAACAAATACAAATGGCGGCTGGAGCAGCCAGTTCCCGTCAGGCATAGCCGATGTAGACAATACAGGTTTGGTAACGGGCATAGGTGTAGGCGTCACAGACATTTCTTACACTATTACTGCTACAGGTTGTTTTGTTACTTTGTCAATGACGGTTAACCCAACTCCTGACCCGATTGCCGGCCCAACAGTAGTGTGTGAACAAGCGACTATTAATTTAACAGAAACTACACTTGGTGGCGGATGGGTAAGCTCAGACAACTCCAGGGCAACAATAGACCCAACAGGATTAGTTACCGGAGTGTCGCAGGGCACTATAACAATATCTTATATAATGGGTACAGGCTGCTTTGTTACGGCTCCTTTAACCATAAACCCGATACCTGCTGCAATAGGTGGCGATACTGCAGTTTGTACTGCAGGCACAACCCAATTAACAGAAACAAATACCGATGGCCTGTGGAGCAGCCAGTTCCCTGGCATAGCAGATGTTGATGCAACGGGATTGGTTAGCGGTGTATCTGTGGGTACAACTGCTATATCTTATATTATTACAGCTACCGGGTGCTATGTTACCACGCACATGCTTGATAACGACCCGCCAACCGCTATAATCGGTACCTCTCCGATATGCGTAGGCGCTACTGTTACCTTTACCGATGCTGTGGCCGAAAATGGCATGTGGAGCAGTTTGTTCCCGCTTATTGCTACTGCTAATGCGGCTACCGGTGAGATCTTTGGAAGTTCCCCGGGCGCAGATACTATCTATTATACAGTTGTAGCATGTCCTTCAGTAAGTTTCGCACTTACAGTTAATCCTGCGCCGTTGCCTATCGAAGGACCAACCTCAGTTTGCGTAGGCAGTACAATCACTTTAACCGATGGCACTACAGGTGGTTTATGGTCTACAGGAACACCAGGTTTGGTGCTTGTATCTCCAACAGGCGATGTTACCGGAACAAACGCAGGCCCTGCCGTTATTTATTATATTACCGGCGGCTGTACACCAGTTAGCTACAATGTTACTGTGAATCCTACGCCTACATCAATCAGCGGTGTCAATCATATTTGCGCTACGTTTACAACCACACTTACAGATGGTGTTAGCGGTGGTGTGTGGACGAGCCTGAATACATCTGTTGCTACAATAGACTTGAACTCAGGCCTGGTATCTGGCTCATCGGCAGGTACTACTACCATCACTTACACATTACCGGCAGGTTGTTTCAAAACATTCGACTTCACAGTTAATCCTTTACCTGCGGCCATAACGTTCCCTACTGCAGTAGTATGCCAGGGCTCAACTATCCTGTTCAGCGACGCTACTACAGGTGGTATCTGGACCAGCGGCAGCAATACAATTGCCAGTGTAGGCACTGGTTCCGGCCTTATTACCGGCGGGTCTGCAGGCGTAACGGCTATTATTTACACGCTTCCTACAGGCTGTCTTGCGCAAGCCCTGGTAACGGTCAATCCGCTGCCACTGGCCACCACGGCCCCTGTTACCGCAGTATGTGTAAACAGTACCATCACATTGACCAATAGCTCTCCGGGAGGCCCCGGCAGCTGGAGCAGCATTAACACGTCGCTTGCGACTGTGGGCCTGGTAAGTGGTATCGTGACCGGCGTTGCTGAAGGCACAACTACAATTATTTATTCATTGCCAACAGGGTGTAATACAAGCACGGTAATAACCGTGAATCCTTTACCGGCCGCTATATTTGGCCTTTCAAATGTATGTGTGGGATCTTCTATTATCCTTACAGATCCAACTCCAGGCGGCACATGGTCTACAGTGGGCTTAATTGCAAATGTGGGCCTTACCGACGGTGTGGTTAACGGGCTTACTGCCGGCGTCACAAATATCTCTTATACGCTTACCCTTACCGGCTGTTCAGTTTTAACGCCAGTAACGGTGAACCCGCTGCCATCAACTATCGGCGGCGCCACTACGGCATGTACTGGTGCAACGGCATTAGTCACTGATGCTGATGCTGGCGGCTCATGGTCCAGCACAGATGCATCTATTGCTACTATAGGCTCTGCGAGTGGTATTGTATATGGCCTTACAACGGGTACTACCAACATTATTTATACCTTCCCTACAGGTTGCAGTATAGGTACTGCAATTAGTGTAGAGCCTACTCCTGTTGCTACGGTAACGGCTGGTGGCCCTACCGACTTCTGTTTGGGCGGCAGCGTATTGTTGTCTGCTACAAGCGGCGTATATACCTACCAGTGGTTTGACAATGATACTGCCATAACAGGCGCTGTGGGCACTACATTCAATGCCGGTAATACAGGTACATATGAAGTCGCAGTTACCAACTCTTTTGGCTGTACCGATACTTCAGCAACTATTAATGTTTCTAATGGCATCTTCCCAACAATAGAGTATACTGGCTCTGACAGCTTATGTGCAGGGAATCATTTAACAATGACGGTAAATACAGGCGCAGCTGTAGGTGTTATTACCTATGTATGGTTAAACGGCGTTACGCCGGTACCGGGAGCTGTTGACGTAACCTATACCGCGAATTCCGCTGGCGCTTACTCTGTAGAGGTAAATATATCCGGTGCATCAGGCTTCTGTACAGTATTGAGCGATACGGTAAATGTAATAGTACATCCGTTGCCGGTACCTTTAATAACCTTTGACGGCACCAGGTTATCAACATCTGGCGGCTACCTTGCTTACCAGTGGTTCCTGAATACAGTAGGTATACCAGGCGCTATCGATTCTTCATATGCTCCGGTTGAAAACGGCAGCTATCGTGTGTTGGTTGTTGACAGTAATGGCTGCGATGGCTACTCTCCGGCAAATGATATAGCATATCTGGGCATCAAACAGGTTAATAAGACAGACGTAAGGATATACCCTAACCCTGCCAGCTCTGTAGTGCATATTGAATCGGGTGTTGCAGTTCGTGCAGTTATAAGCGGGGTTGAAGGTAAGGTGCTGATAGAGCAGGCGAAAGCAAAGGACATAGATATCAGCGGCCTCGCCAGCGGTGTATATCTCATCATGGTTTATGATGAGGCAGGCAACCAGTTAACAGTTGAGAAACTGATAAAGGAATAATATATAAAATTTAATTTATCAATAACGCTCGCGTATACCTTATATGCTATATAAGGTATACGCTTTTATAGTAGATTCAAAAGAAACATCCTATATTTAACCCTAAATAATAATGTAAAATGAAAAGGCTCTATTTTTTACTTGGCTTATGTTTATTAAGCATTCCTTCTTTTGCTACATTGGTTACCGTTAATGCAACCGGCGCCACAGGTTCTTTTAAAACCGGCTATACCCAGGCCACCACAGGCCGCACTGATGGCGATATGGTCATTGATGCTACTTTGACCATAAAGCGTGGTTACGCAGTATTTAACTTAGCTGGCCTGGTTCCGGCCGGGGCCACCGTAACAAATGTCTCTGTACGGTTTAATTTTTCCACAACAACATTAGGAGCTGGTGTCGCCTGCACTATTCGGGGGTTCGCTGGCGACTTGTCTACGGTAACTGCTCCTGCTACTTTATATGCAGATTGTGCTTCGGGAGCTACTTATAACGCCACCAACTGGGGTGTTTCACTTACAGGGTCGCAGGACAATTTACCATTTTCCGGTGCCGGCATAACATTTATCCAGTCCAACCTGGGTTCTCCCGTATCTATTTGTTTTGTCACAACCAGCGGAGCAAATGTATATACCATAGTAGGGGAAGGTGGTACTGCAGCTACACAACCTCAGTTGCAGATAACCTATAGCTGTCCCGGTGTCACTGCTGTATCTGCTTCGGCAGCGCCTATCACTCTTTGTGAAGGCTCAACGCTTACACTTACCGGTGCAGCTACCGGCGCTACCAGCTATTCATGGGCAGGCCCTTCGTCATTTAGCAGCACGGATGAGACCACCTCTCTTACCACCGGCCCTGCTGCATCGGGTGTTTATACATTTACAGCGTTTAACGCCGCAGGTTGCGCTACTACTGCTACTACGGCAAATGTTACGGTCAATCCTGATGCCGCCATTGCCGGCACGTTCCAGATATGCACAGGCACGACCACTACTTTATCTGATGCCACTGCCGGCACATGGAGCTGTACTCCCGCGTCTGTGGCGTCAATAACTTCTTTAGGGGTGGTTACTGGTTCCACTCCCGGCACTGCAACTATTACACACACCACAGCTGCCGGCTGCACTGCCACCGCTACCGTTACGGTCGATCAATCCCCGTCACCTATTACCGGTACTGGCAGTATTTGCGTTAACACCACCACCGCATTATCAGAGTCGTCCACTGGTGGCGTATGGAGCAGCAGTAATTCAGCACAGGCAAGTGTAAACACATTATTCGGTCTTGTACACGGGTTATCGGGCGGTACACCTACCATCAGTTATACTATCGGTGTATGCTCTGCGCTCATGACGATTTCCGTGAATGCGGCCCCTGCAACAATAACGGGTACACTATCTGCATGTCCTGGTACTACAACTACATTGGCTGATGCATCAGGTGGCGGCACCTGGACCAGCAGCAATACAGGTGTGGCTACCGTAGGCTCAGCAACAGGTATAGTGTACGGTTCTGTTCCGGGGTCTGCATCTATCACTTATTCAAATGGCTGCGGGGCCGATGTTTCCGCATCTGTTGTCATTAACCAGTTACCTTCCGGCATTCATGGGCAGGCGGTCATATGTAACGGCTCTACTGCCACCCTTACCGATTCAACTGCGTCGGGCACATGGAGCGCTTCTCCCTTAACTATAGCCACAGTTGGCTCTGGCAGTGGAATAGTAACCGGGGTCTCCCTGGGCACTGCCGTTATCAGCTATACTGCGCTTACTTCCTGCTATTCCACCTATGTAGTCACCGTTAATGCTCCGCCTTCCCCAATAGGAGGGCCGGTTCCAAGCAGGGTCTGCACTGGCCACGCAATAACACTCACTGAGTCGTCGGTAGGCGGCGTGTGGAGCAGTGGCAATACTTCTTATGCTACGGTGAGTTCCGGCGGCATTGTTACCGGTATTTCATTTGGTGTTACCGATATCACTTATACAGCCGGGCCGGGTTGCTTCCTGGTTCATACTGTCTCCGTAAATCCTGTAGCGCCTATTTTGGGCACAGATAGTGTGTGCGTCGGCTTATCTACATTTCTTACCAACATCGTTGGGGGTGGGGCATGGACAAGCAGCTCATTTGCCATTGCAACTGTTGTTCACGACTCAGGCAGGGTTGTCGGCATAGCGCCGGGTACTACAACCATTACCTATATACTAGGTACAGGTTGTCAGAGCTCTGTTACCTTCCAGGTAATTGCATTTCCAGATGCTATAGCGGGCATTGCTAAAGCATGCCCGGGCACCACTACCGGATTAAGCGACCCAACCCCGGGTGGCGCCTGGAGCAGCAGTAACAATAGTGTTGCCACTGTAGCTGCTGCAAATGGCATTGTTGGCGGCGTATTTGGAGATACCGTAACCATCAGCTATTCTATTCTTCCTGGCTGTGCGGTGAATACTATTGTAACTATTAACCCGCTGCCAGCCCTGATAACAGGCCCGGGCCTTGTGTGCCCACAGACGGTAGACAGTCTGCACGACGCCTCGCCAGGCGGTTTATGGTCCAGCGCTACGCCAGTTATTGCAACCGTGATAGATACCAGCGGTGTTGTATTTACCAAGGCCGAGGGCAGCGCCATAATTAAGTATACACTTTCAACCGGTTGTTTCAGAACAAGGACAATATCTGTATTCCCATTGCCGGCGCCAACCGTTACTTACAACTGGGTTGACAATACGTTTTATACAACTATACTGCCACAATATGTAAGCTACCAGTGGTACGACAGTGTGCAGGGCCTCATCCCCGGCGCTACTTCGCCTACCATTGCCGCTCTTAATACTGAATATTATTTTGTTGTAGTAACAGATACCAATGGTTGCAGGGGAGCATCAGACCTCATTCCATATAACACAGGCACACTCGGTGCAGGAAATACTACAGCAACCAACGGTATAGCTATATATCCTAACCCGGTAAGTGGTACCTTATACATTCAGTCTGCTGTTAAAATGCGTGCAGTAATAAGCAGCATAGATGGTAAAAAGCAACTGGAGCAGGACGATGCAAGGGAAATAGATGTAACAGCCTTGCCGGGAGCAATATACCTGATCTCCCTGTTTGATGAAAAAGGAAACGAACTGTCTACACAAAAATTGATAAAAAAGTAAAATAATTTTACATCCTGTAGCACAGGATATGACCAATATAACTTTATTCTTAGTTATTGAAGGAGAGGCTTTTATGAAGCCTCTCCTTTTTTATTGCACCTGAACGAACGTGTAATGCAGAGTTAACAAACCGAAAGTATATTGTTTTTCGATGTTCTTTTTTGTAAATTAGATAGATAAGTCTTAACTTAGAGCATATAGTTTGTATGTATTTAGTGTCTCTATCGAGTTTTTATACCATGTAAAAAATTATTTTATGAATAAAAGTTACAAACGTCTCAGATCGCATAAATTATACCTGTTGCTACTGTTGGGGTGGTTATCAATGAGTACATCTTCATGTATTACTTCTTACTACACACCCGACGACGGCACATTTACCGGTACCACCACTTATTGCCAATCGGCAGCGGCCACTGCAAACAATTTTAATTATTCTGAGTGCAATACCGGGGGCACATTGGCTTCAGGCGTTTTGTGTACGTTGCAGTGGTATTATAATACCACCGGCAGTACCACCATAGGCGCATCAACAGCGCTTGGCAGCCCCATTTCGTTTACATCTTCAGCCTCAGGCACGGGTACTTTGAGCTACACTCCGCTAACCACTACCCCCGGCACCTTTTATTATTTTGCCTACATTACCTGGGGCACAGGATTTTGCACTTCACCGTTCACTTCCACCACGCAGGCAGTCACCATTGCTTCGCCTCCGGGGGCTATTACGGCCCCGCCTGCATTATGCGTGGGCTCATCGGCAACACTTACGGTGGCGGGGAGTAGTTCAGGAACATGGTCAAGCGGAGCTACAGGTATAGCAACGATTTCCAGCGCAGGGGTTGCTGAGGGTGTTGCGCCGGGGCCGGTTGTTATTTCGTATACGGGCACCGGGTGCGGCACTTCCTCTACTGTTACTGTCAATGTAGTATCGCTGCCTGAAGCCATTACCGGGGCTTCGTCAGTGTGTGTTGGGGCCACAACAACATTAAGCGATGTTACTACCGGCGGCACCTGGAGCAGCAGCGCTACCGGCATTGCAAATATAGACCCCGCTACCGGCGTTGTTTCAGGAGTGTCGCAGGGCACCGCAACTATTTCTTACAACGCAGCATCGGGCTGTTCTATCAGCACTGTGTTTGCGGTCAATGCATCTCCCGGGGCAATTACGGGCGCCGGCGATATGTGCCAGGGCTCATCTATTACCCTTACTGATCCTGCTACCGGCGGCACCTGGAGCAGTAGCGTTAGCACCGTTGCCACAGTCACACCAGGCTCAGGTATTGTAACCGGTATCTCGCCTGGAGTATCACAAATAACGTATACCAACGGCTGTGGCACTCCCGCTACCGTTTCTGTAAACGTCAATTCTCTGCCGGATGTTATCACAGGGAACACAGGCATTTGCATGGGTTCCACCAGCACATTATCCGATGCATCTGGCGCAGGCGTATGGACCAGTACCGCCACTTCCATCGCAACCGTCGGTACCGGATCGGGTATCGTAAGTGGTATAGCTGCCGGCGTATCCACTATATCGTACACGGCATTAAATGGCTGTGCGGCTACCACTACTGTTAATGTTATACCACCACTGGCGCCTATTACCGGCGCCCCGGCTGTGTGCCAGGGCAATACAATTGCACTGGGTGCAGTGCCTTCCGGGGGCACATGGACCAGCAGTACAACTTCCGTTGCTACTATAAGCGCTTCAGGCGGTGTGGTCACTGGCGTATCAATGGGTACTACTACCGTCACATATACTGCCGGTGTGGGCTGCAGCGCTACTCGTATCATAGCAGTAAATCCTCGTGCACCTATTGTGGGTAACGATAGCGTATGCCTTGGCCTGTCAACCTTTCTGACCAATATAGTAGGCGGTGGTAACTGGAACACTACTTCGCCGGCCATAGCCACTGTAGTTTTTGATTCGGGCAGGGTAATGGGTCTGGCGCCAGGCACCACTACTATTACCTATACTATCTTCTCCACTGGCTGCCAGAGTTCAGTAAACTTTCGAGTGGTCAATTTTCCTGATGCTATAGCGGGTGTTGGTAAAGCTTGCCCGGGTACAAGCGCATCGTTGTCAGACGCTACTTTGGGTGGGCAGTGGAGCAGCGCCAATACCGGTGTTGCTACTGTAAGCGCTTCAGGTACAGTAACAGGCGTCTCCGCAGATACAGTAAGTGTTCAGTATACAATACTGCCGGGATGCACGGTGAGTTCCATAGTAACCATTAACCCATTGCCTGCGCCAATAATGGGCCAGACGCCTGTTTGTCCCGGTACAATTGATAGTTTGTACGATGAAAGTCCAGGTGGCTTCTGGACAACCACAACGCCCGCCATAGCTACGGTTATAGATACTAGCGGTGTAACAACACTGCTGCAGGGCGGGGCAGCCGTTATCAAATATACATTGCCTACCGGCTGTTTGCGCACCAGGACATTATCGGTGAACCCGATGCCCGCGCCCGATGTAACGTATAACGGTACCACATTTACTTTCTACACACCAGATATATACGTAAGTTATCAGTGGTATGATAGTATTGCAGGCATTATACCCGGCGCCACTTCGCCAAATGTGGCCGCGCTGTATAATGAATATTACTACGTAGTGGTTACAGATACTTTGGGCTGTAAAGGCGCCTCTGCTTTCTATCACTACAATCCTGCAACTGCAGGCGTAGCTGGCATTACAAACAATAACAACATACAGATATATCCAAACCCTACCAGCAATGTATTGTACATAAAGTCAGGCATAAGAGTGTATGCTGTAGTAACAGGGATAGATGGCAAAAGAGAACTGGAGCAACGCGATGCAAAAGCCCTGGACATAAGCGGCCTTGCAAGCGGCATGTATTTTATCACATTCTACGACGATGACAATAAATTACAAAGCGTACAAAAATTTATTAAAGAATAGCTAAACCACAATTAAATCTTAAGCAGCTCCGGTATTTCGGGGCTGTTTTTTTGTATGCTTCCCGCAAGACAAGTATATTTATGCTGCATGGCAAAGAAAATAAATAAGCAAACACCGCCGGGTAATACGCAGGTAAGCCGGCAGCCATTACCCGCTAAGGAGCAGCCTGCGAAAAAGAAAGCAGCTGCTATAAATGGTATAACACCCGCCATGCAAGCCATGATAGTAGGCGCAATAGCCCTGGTCACCTTCCTTGTCTACAAAACTTGCTGCAGCAATCTTTTTACTAACTGGGACGACCCCGGTTACATAAAAGACAATGCCCTGATAAAAAATATTTCTGCCGAGGGTATAAGTGCTATTTTCTCCACACCTATAATGGGTAACTATCACCCATTAACTATTCTCTCTTACGCTATAGAATACAGCATTAGCGGCCTGCAGCCATTCCTCTACCATTTCGATAGCGTGCTGTTTCACATAATGGTAACCGTGTTAGTTTATTGGTTCGTACAAATGCTTACACGCCGCCCGGTGGCCGCAGCAGTAGCAGCGGTGCTATTCGGGCTGCACCCCATGCACGTAGAGTCTGTAGCCTGGGTAGCCGGGCGAAAAGATGTTTTATACGGCACCTTCTACATGGCTGCATGTATCGCATACATCTACTACATCAGGGCTGCAAGCTCAAAGAAGACCGCACTCTATGTAAGTGTTATTCTGCTGTTTTTATGTTCCTTATTATCAAAGCCTGTCGCAGTAGTATTACCGGCCACGTTGCTGCTGATCGACTATTTTGAAAAAGGGACATTAACCTATAAGCTGCTCATCGAAAAAATACCACACTTTCTTATTTCCATTGGTTTTGGTATCAAGTCTATTCAAGATCAGCACACCTTTGGCTCACTGGGCACACTCAATGTAAATTATAACCTGCTCGAAAGAACGGCCCTGGGCGGTTACGCATTCATCACCTATTTGTGGAAGGCGGTAGTGCCCGTGCAGCTATGCAACTTTTATCCCTACCCCGAAAAAATAAACGGGGGCAGTTTATCTGCGGTTTATTACTTATACCCGCTGGCAGTAGTAGTTATTCTTGCATTGTTGTTTCTATATGCCCGTAAAAACAGGGTCGTGGTTTTCGGCTCGTTATTCTTTTTGGTAAACATTGCGCTGCTGCTGCAGTTCATACCCGTAGGTGGCGCCATTCTTGCCGATAGGTATTCTTACATTCCCTACCTCGGCTTGTTTTTTATTGCTGGCTGGTATGTGTCAGCGTTCTTCGAAGTGGAAGCAAAAAAGCAAATGGGCTATACCGTACTATCTGGAGTCGTGGTATATGCGTTAATACTTGGTTACCTCAGCAATGAACGGTGCCACGCCTGGTACGATGCTACCACCCTGTGGCGCGATGAGATAGAAAAAGAACCCGTACGCGCCCCCAATGCGTATAACAACCTTGGCTTTAATTATTTCAACAAATACAACGAATCAGTAGACCCCGCAGCACGCAAAGTATATTACGACTCTGCATACATGCTCCTGAAAAAATCGATAGAGATACAGCCCACATTTGTAAACCCATACATTTCGCTCGGTGAGCTCTTAAGAAGCTCCGGCGACTTTAACGGTGCCCGGCAATTTTATTACAAGGCACTCTCCTTAAAAAGCTTCGACGAAGATGCGAATGCCTACCTGGGCCTTGGCATTATCTATGCCATCAGCAGGCATTTCGATTCGGCATATTATTGCTTCTCAAAGGCTACTCAGCTAAAACCCTATTTCCCCGAAGCCCATAGTAATTTCGGTAACTTCTTCGACATGACAGGTAAGCCCGATTCCGCGCTTGTGCAGTATGGCTTTGCAGTAGCCCAAAACCCAGACATGTATGCACCATACCTGAACCGGGGCCGCCTGCTGCAACGTATGCAACGGACCGACGAGGCAATGAGAGACTTTGCACAAGCATTAGCCATAAACCCCGACATGGGAGAGATATACTATGCCCGTTCCTTCTGCTATGCACAGAAAAATGATAAAGCTCATGCCCTGCAGGATATTGACAAAGCCATTTCGCTCGGCTTCCGCCAGATCGACAATAATTATTACCAGGCCATGAAAAGCGGCCGGTAGGCCTCGTTACCTATAGATGACCACAAACATAGTGCGGCACTTCGTGGCATCGTCATGCAGTTCCACATTTACCACGCCCACACCGTTTTTGGTAAACGATATGTCGCCCTCGGCCCGGGCTACTACAGCGCCCACAATTTCTTTTGTGTCTCCCTTAGGCAGCGTAATGGCCCCGGCTTCATTATCACTATTAAACACCCTTGCCGTAGGGAAAAACTCCTGCTTATACTCGCCCACCTTTGGCTTGTCTTCCATCGTCATTATCAGCACATGATAAGTATGCGCCTCCGCATTAAAATTAAAGAAGTAGTTACCGCACTCTGATGGAAAGGTCTTCACGATCTCTTTGCCACTTTTTTTCAGCTGCCGCACTTCCATATCGCAGCTGCTGTTAAACGATGCTAGCGGATCTGGCGCAGCAGCGCCTTGCAGCACTACCCGTGGCAGCTCGTATTCTCTTTCGCGCTTTCCTTCTTTGGTATCAGCCACTGTTATCTTTACCATCGTGCCCTCTTCACCCCTTATCATAGTTATGATCTCTTCCAGGGTTTTGTTCTTGCAGCTTACACCATTCACTTTTATTATATAGTCTGTAGCCTTCAGCTTTTGGTTGGCAGGTGTGCCCGGCACAAAGCTCATAATGCGCGGCATGGTAGTGCCTCCCGAAGTGTCAAGAAGCAACTGAGCGCCTATGCCGCCAATATTTTGCGCATAGCTGCTATGGGCGAAAAATAAAAAGCATAAAAATAAAAGCACAGGTAAGATACGCCGCATACTAAAGCCGGTTTTTGTTTCGTTGCGGCAAAACTAAGCATTCGTAGCCTCACCCTTAGAAATAAAGCCCGGATTTATTTAGTTTTGGCTAAATGAGAAGCTGGTCTTCATTCAGTGATATAAAGGACGATACCTTTTTTTCTTATCTCCGGTCGCAACGTAGATTGATAAGTGGTGCGCTGGCTTTTTCCATCCTGCTGTTCCTCCTGTTAAAATATGCATTTCCCTATCCCGATCTTTTTGTCGATTCTTCTAACTATGTTACCTGGGCGGCGCACAACTTTACAGTGGCTTATCGCCCGCTGGGGTATGCTCATTTCTTACAGGCTGTTCATTTTGTTATACCATCAGCGTTTTTTACGGTGCTGGTGCAGTATGCGGGTTTCGTATGCAGCACACTGTTCTTACTGTTGAGCGCAGATTATCTGTTTGGCCTGCGGACAAAGCTTAAGCTACCCATCCTCCTCGCTTTACTTTGCAACCCACTATTAATATTCGAGGCAAACCTTATCTCCAGCGACAGTTGGTTTTGTTCGCTCAGTGTAGCATGGTTCACCACTTGTCTATGGCTGTTAAAGAAGCCCGGCTGGCTAATATTAGCGCTGCAGCTATTATTTCTCTACCTGTGTTTCCAGGTAAGGTACACGGCTATGCTTTATCCTCTTATTGCGGTTGCTTCATTTTTACTTTGCCCGGCAAAAATGATATATCGCCTTACGGGCATAACGCTTGTGGCAGCAGTCATTTTATTTTCCATAGAGCAGCAGATGGCTATCAATGAAAAAGAAACAGGCACCCGCGTATTCTCCGGTTTTAGCGGCTGGCAGGCAGCCAATAACGCGCTATACTGCTACAAACATATAGATATGAAGACCGAAGACCTTCCTGACGAGCAAACCCGCATCATAGATCAGTGCACTAAAATATATATCGATTCTGTAACCCGAACTGGTTCCATTGGAGCAGCCTATCTATGGGATCCACACTCGCCGCTAAAAAAGTACCTGAACATTTGTGCGCATCGCGACCATTCCGATTATCTAATAGCCTGGTTCACCGCCTCAAAACCTTTGGGCGACTACGGTCGGTACATCATCACGCATTACCCCAAAACGTTTACGCAATACTTCCTCTTACCTAATACCGCAAATTTCTTTTACCCCGGGCTGGAAGTATTGGCCAACTACGATTATAGCAATATGGTGTTGTTGCCCGATGTAAAACAATGGTTTGGGTTCCAGGCAGATCATTTGGATTGCATATATCCTTTTTTGCAGGAACGGTTAATGTATCTATGTCCAGCAACCATTTTGGCAATTAATATGTTTAGCATATTAAGCCTGATTTATTTCATCTTTAAAAAAGATAAAATAAATCCCGGCACAAGGAGGCTGCTGATAATATGGTGCCTGTTTTATCTAGGTTATATGTTGTTTAGCATATTGGCTTCAGTTATATTTATTCGCTATATAAGCATTTTATCAGTTGTTTGCATAGTCATGCCATTTGTATTTTTAAAGCAGAAAGAAATAACTGATAAAGCCAATGGAGATATGTAAATATTTATCGTTCGTTTTTAACAAATAGCATGGTGGAAAACCCTGTTTTTTCAATATATTTGCATCCCTTTATGCAATTACGGCTGCGCAACGCATTATTTTTATTGATTTGTGTTACATTATTTAGCTCTTGCGGGCACTTCGAAAAGATTCGCAAGAGCAGCGATGTAAACTACAAGCTTACAAAGGCAAACGAATATTTCGACAAGAAAGATTATCAGCATGCCAATGAGCTGTATAAGGAGTTGTTGCCCATAATGAAGAGCACGCGCAACTATGAAGCCCTGTTTTACAAGTATGCCTACACCTTCTACTATATGAAAGACTATATAGAGGCGTCGTACTATTTTAAGAATTTCACCGAGTATTTCCCTACCAGCAAAGACGCCGAAGAGTGCGAGTTTATGAGCGCTGTATGCCTGTATAAATATGCACCAAAGTACTCACTCGACCAGACCAATACCGTGAAGTCGCTGGAGGCCCTGCAGTCCTACGCAAACAGGTATCCTACATCAAGTAAGATAGCAGAAGCAAATAAGTACATAGACGAATCGCGCAAAAAGCTGGAGATGAAGCAGGCCGATGCAGCAAAGCTGTATTTCAACATTGGCCAGTACAAAGCAGCAACTGTAGCTTATAAAAGCGTATTGCACAACTATCCTGAATCGCCGAATGCCGATCTTTACCAGTTCATGATCATGAGGGCGATGTTCAAGTTCGCAAAATCAAGTATTCCTGAAAAGCAGGAGGAACGCTATGCTACAGCTATAGGCGCATATAAAGAATTAAAAGACAGTTATCCGCAATCTAAGTATATTACAGATGCGGATAAGATTTATACCACCGCAGACAATAACGTAAAAAAAATTAGAAATGAGCAACACAAATAGAAGGTCGCTGACATCTGTTAATCCACTTGTGGAAACACGCGATGTAATAGCAATGAAGGAAAAAACCGGTAACCTGTATGAGTCGATTGCCGTAATATCCCGCCGTGCAAACCAGATATCTGTAACCATGAAGGAAGAGCTGCACAGAAAGCTCGACGAGTTTACCGTGCATGGCGACAACCTGGAAGAAGTGCATGAAAATAAAGAGCAGATAGAAATATCGCGCATTTATGAGCGTATGGCAAACCCAGCGCTCCAGGCTATGACCGAATTCAACGACGACCAGGTTTACTATCGTAAAAAATAAGCCTACAAGATATGGAAGCGGCACTATCTCAAAAAAGATAGTGCCGCTTTATTTGATTGAGTATTTGGGATTAGCTTGTGGGTGATTGATAATTAATTGGTTATCAGGCAAATGGTCAAATGCATATTCTGTCATGGTGAGCCCCGTCGAACCATGGCATGTTGAGAACATAATGCGACGCCAAATAGCATTCCGGAAGCGTTAATTACGAGCTACAAAACTATTCCCCACGCCTCCAGTATCTGCGCCGCATGGTCTTTGCTCACCACTTTCTCTATTATATGGTCTATTTTCCCTTTTTCATTGATGAGAAAAGTAGTGCGCAACGTCCCCATGAAATAACGGCCCATAAAAAACTTCTCTGCCCACACGCCATAGTGATTAATGATCTTCTTTTCAGGGTCGGCAAGAAGGGTAAAGGGCAGGCTGAACTTCTTCTCAAACTTCTTGTGGCTCTTCTCGTCATCCAGGCTCACACCCAGCACCACTATGTCTTTCTTTTGCAGCAAGGCATAATTATCGCGCAGGTTGCAAGCCTCCTTTATACAAGTTTCCGTATTATCCTTAGGGTAGAAGTAAAGCACAACTTTCTTACCCTTGTAATCCTTCAGCGAATGCACATTCCCATCCTGGTCAGCAGCAGTAAATGACGGGGCTTTATCTCCTGGTTTTAGTTGCATATGTTGAAATTGGTTTCGAGCAAAGTAAACCAATTATTTATTGCAAGAGGCTTTGCATGCTTTCCACACCTTCACAAGGATTAGCTCTATATTTGGAACCCCGAATGAATGTCAAGTCATTAGAAACAACAGCAATAATAATAGGCGCCGGCCCTGCCGGTGCCGGTACTTCTTTCTTTCTTTCGAAGAATAAGATACCCCACCTCGTCATTGACAAAGAAACCTTCCCGAGAGATAAAGTTTGCGGCGATGCTTGCAGCGGTAAAACAGCGCTGGTAATAAACAGGGCAAACCCCGAATGGTTAACAGAAATACTACAAGACCCCAAAACCTTCCTGCCATCGTGGGGCATCACCTTTGTTGCCCCCAATGGCAAGGCGCTAAATATACCCTTTACCGCAAACCGCACCAAAGAAACAAAAGCCCCCGGCTTTACCTTACCCCGGCTCGTGTTTGATGATTTCTTATTCAGGAAGATGCCATCGCCCTACTGCACCATATTGCAAGGCGCTGATATTAAAAACATAGAGGTTACAGGCGGCAAAGCGATCGTGCAACTAATTCATCAGCATGCAGAGCTCACTATCTCCGCCCCAATACTTGTAGGTGCAGATGGAGATAAAAGCCTCGTCCGCAAAACCTTTCTAAATGAAAGCACAAACCCCAAAACATCAGCAGTAGGCCTTAGGGCATATTACGAAGGCGTCACAGGGTTGCACAAAGATAACTTCATAGAGCTCCACTTTCTCCCGGAGATGCTGCCCGGCTACCTATGGATATTCCCGCTGCCCAATGGCATGGCAAATGTAGGCGTAGGCATCCTGTCAGAAAGGATTCGGGAGAAGAAAATAAACCTGCGCGGGCAGATGCTGTACGCTATTGCCAATAACCCTCAGATAGCCCCCCGCTTCGCTAATGCAAAGCTTGTGGATAAGATACAAGGCTGGGGCCTTCCCCTTGCCATGGAGCGTCAACCCATGTCGGGCAATAACTTTATGCTCACCGGCGATGCTGCATGCCTCATAGACCCCTTCAGCGGAGAGGGTATTGGCAATGCACTATACAGTGGTATGCTTGCGGCAACAGCCATTCAGCAGGCAGTAGAGCAAAACAACTACTCCGCTGCATTTCTGAAAACAGCCTACGACGATGTGGTATATAAGCGACTGGGCGATGAGTTTAAGGTAAGCGCCACCCTGCAGCGCCTGTGCAAGTACCCCTGGCTTTTTAATTATGTGGTGAACAAGGCATACAAAAGCCCCTCCCTCCGCAACACCATCAGCTGTATGTTCACCGACATGGATCTCCGCGAACAGCTCAGCAAACCTTCTTTTTATTTAAAGATCCTGTTCAACAGGTAGTTGCCAAGGCTCCTGCACTTTTCCTTACCTTTGCCCCACAGCAAATACCTACATGGCAAAATACAGTAATGCGCACGCAATGCGCTCATTGATAAAGGCAAGCTTACAAGCAATACTCAAAACGCCCTCTGCTATATTTTTCGCCTTTGCCTTTCCGCTCATTTTTATCCTTGTGTTCGGGTTTATGGGGTCAGGGTCTACATTCAGTATACATGTAGCGGCAGCCCCGGGCAGCGACACCACAAATCGCCTGTACGCCATACTGCACAACATACCTGTACTAAAATGGACATCAAAAGATACCGCCTCCATTAATAAACTACTGAAGCAGGGAGATATTGTAGCCACCATCGCCATCCAGAAACAACCGGAAGGCGCAAAGCCCGAATATAAAGTACGCATCAATGCCGCGTCAAGTGAGGTCGACAAAGCCCAGCAGCTAAAAAATATCCTTGCCTCCGTGGTTGCCCAGCAAGACCCGGAAATACAAAAAAGGCAGGAAGAGATAGCCAGTATAGATATGCACGTATCAGAAGTGCGTGACTATAAAACGATCGATTTTATCCTCCCGGGACAGCTTAGCTTTTCTCTGCTCGCATCAGGCGTTTTCGGCACAGCATTTGTATTTTTTAATCTCAGAAATACACTGGTTTTAAAGCGCTTTTTCGCAACCCCCGTACGCAAAGAGGTCATTGTAGTAAGTGAGGGTATCGCCCGTATGCTGTTCCAGTTGGTCAGCGTTGTAGTGATCATTGGGCTGGGTTATTTTGTTTTCGGGTTCACATTATACAATGGTTTCGCCACGTTTCTCAATATGTTTCTGGTATGCGCCCTATCTATACTTATCTTCATGGGCTTTGGATTTATAGTTGGCAGCGTTTCCAAGAGCGATGCTACCATACCCATTGTCTCTAATCTCATTGTTATGCCGCAGATGCTGCTCGCCGGCACCTTCTTTTCTACAGATAATTTCCCCGCTTGGATGCAGCCCTTTTGCAAAGCATTGCCGCTTAGTTTCCTCAATGATGCCTTGCGCAAAATGTCCTTCGAGGGCGCTAATTTCTGGACCATCAGGCTCGATATTCTGGCACTCCTCGTTTGGGGTGTCATCATCTATGCAGTCGCCGGAAAGGTATTTAAGTGGGAATAACTAAGGAAGTCAAAAGTTAAAGCCCAAAAAGGGCCCCTCATTTTACAAATACGTAATTTTCCGGACAAAACAATCGGCGTCTTTATTAAGTAATACAAACTTTTTGGTTTTAACTTTTGGCTTTTAACTTAAACAAACAATGCTGGTAATATATACAGATGGCGCAGCACGTGGCAACCCCGGCCCTGGAGGGTATGGTGCAGTATTGCATTGGGGCACTACGATAAAAGAAATATCACAGGGCTACAAGCATACTACCAATAACCGCATGGAGTTAATGGCGGTGATAGCCGCGCTTCAACTCCTCACGCGCGATGGTCTCGACATCACCATTTACACCGATTCAGCTTACGTAGTAAATTCCGTAGAGAAAGGCTGGGTTTTCGGCTGGGTAAAAAAAGGTTTCCAGGGCAAAAAAAATGCAGACCTCTGGAAGCAATATTTAGAGCAGCACAAAAAGCATCGCATAAAATTCGTTTGGGTAAAGGGCCATGCCGACAACAAGTGGAACAACCGCTGCGACGTACTGGCCACAACCGCAGCAGATGGCCGCAACCTTCTCGAAGATGTAGGCTACGAAGGGTAGCCGCGATCTCTACTTTTTATCAGGATCCGCCGATGGCGGAATATCTGCCGGGGCTTCTTTTTTCTCGGTCTCAGCAGGTGGTGGGGTATCAGCTTTCTTCTCCTCTGTGCTGGTTTCCTTTTTATCGGCGTTATCAGTTTTAGGACCGTCTTCCTTTTCTTTCGCCGCTTTTTCTTCGGCGTCTTTCTTTTGCTTGTCCTCTTCCTGCTGCTTTTCTAGTTTCTTCTTGTCTTTCTTCTGTTGTTTTTCCAGCCGCTTCAGGTCTTTCTTGCTCATAGTCGGCTGCACCACAGGTGGGGCTGGGGCGGCGTTGCCTTGCTGCATCAGTTTATTTTCCAGGCTGTCTACATTTATGCTGCCACCCTTGTTTGCAGCAGGTTCATTCGCTGGTGCTTTAGCCGGTGTATTCAGGCTGTCGTTCATCTCCCGGGTCATTATGCTATCCTTCTTGCGCTCGTTTGCAGTTACGGAGTCATAATAGGTGCGCATCGCCTGCGCCAGACTATCGCGCGACTTATGTTTCTCATCGCGGTCAGCTATTTCCGAGAATTCCGGTATATCTGTCAGCGCCGGAAAGTCCGATGTAAGCGTACTATCCTTTGCATTTTGCTTGTCTTCCTTATCTTTTTTATCTACAAACACAGGTATTATAGTAACTATCGTTTGTGCATAAAACAGCGGGTTATGCTTCCTGGTAGGTATCGCCACGCCAATGCTTGCTATGCCTTCATAAGTGCTTAGCTTCTGGCTCGTAGTGCCCTGGTAAGTATTGATGCCGCTGAATTCTGCATAGTCATACTTGCCGGCCACTTCTACAAACCCATATTTGTAAATAGAAACCCGCACCGCTGTTTCAAAGCCCGCATTCCATCCTCCCCATTCCAGTTGCGGGTTATCAAAGGCATCCAGCGGCAGGCTGTTTTGCACATGCGGCATCACAGGGCCTACGCCGCCTTTCAGTATGGCATCAACCCTGATCTTCTTATTGTTGGTATGGTATACATCTATCCGCTTTACAATATTCAGCAGCATCAGGTTTGCTCCGTCATACTTATATAGGTACCCGTTTTTTGCCGAAAAGTTGATGGTTCTGTTCACTTTAGGTATGCCGTTTACCATGCCCGACAGCGTTACGTTCTGCCCGTCTTTCACATGGTAGTTTACCGGGTCGTAGTTAAACTCAATGCCCAGCGTTTGCTCATAGTTGCAATAATACCCCAGCCGGTAATTAAGTTGGTATATCGAGAATGGCGCGTGTGTCTTATTATCCGCTTTTACATGCACAAGGTCGTAGCTGTTGCCTAGCTCGCTTTGGCTTACATGTATGGTAGACGGGCTGTATGAGGCCTTATTTGTACCCACACTGAAATAGAAGGATTGTGCAATACAAGGCGTCGGCCGCAATACAAAGCATGTAAAGAATGCCGCAGACAAAAACAGGAATGCACTTCTTAACGACATACTTTTTTTGATTACAAACAAAAATAATGATTAATTCATTAATGCATGCTGTGTTAGCTGATTTAACCGATGGATAACGCAGGTTTTCAAGGGGTAATGCGCTCAAATTGCCTCTTGCGGCCACAAAAAGCCGCTGTTATTCATACCTGAGCGCTACTATAGGGTCCAGTTTGGATGCCTTGATTGCCGGGTAAATACCCGAAAGCACACCCACAACCGCACACAGCGACACCCCAACCCCTATCCACAGCCAGGGCACAATAAAGCCCACTTTGAAAAATATACCCACCAGGTTGCCCATCAGCATACCCAGTATCACACCCACCACGCCACCCATAAGGCTGATCATGATAGACTCTGTAAGAAACTGCTTTTTTATCGACGATGAGCGCGCACCCAGCGCCTTGCTCACCCCTATTTCCCGTGTGCGCTCGGCTACCGATACCAGCATAATGTTCATCAGCCCTATCACAGATCCCAGCAACGTGATGATACCTATGATCACAGCCGCCCAGCCTATATAGGTGATGCTGTTCATCACCACAGTCACTATTTCACTATTTTGCACCACGGTAAAATTGTTTTTCGCGCCCAGCGGCAGCTTGCGCACCACCCTGAACAGCCCCTCTGCCTCTTCACCCGCTATGTCTTTGATCTTTACATCCGGTACTAATACGCTTAGCAGGTAAGAGTTGTCGCCTCCGTAGAGCGCTCTTGCCGTGTTTAGCGGTATCATCACCACGTTGTCCGCATTCATCATCATGCTGCCGCCTTTTGCCTCCAGCACGCCTATCACCCTGCATTTCACGTCGCCTACAGATACTACCTGGTTTATGGCGTCAGCATGGTTATTCTTAAATAGCTTTTGGGCTATCCCGTTACCCAATATACACGTATTATTACCCGATAATATTTCTGAGCCCGAGAAATTTCTTCCATATTCTATTTTTGAGTCCGAAACGGTCAGGTAAGATTCGTCAACACCTGTCACCCGCACATTGGGGTTGCTTTTAGCCGATCCGTAGTGTACTGTCGCAACCCCGGTGCCTGTCATAGAAATACCCACAGTTGCCGGAAAGTGAAACCGGTCCTTAAACGCCCGTGCCTCTTCATAGGTTATGTTTTGCCCTTCGGCTACACTTATATTCATACCCCCTCCCCGGTGCCGCTTGCTTTTTATTATATCGCTGGTTATCCTGAAGGTGTTTACACCCATGCTGCTGAAATTGGTATATACACTGGCCCTCATTACCTCGATGGATGTAAGAATACCAATTAGCGCCATAATACCCAGCCCTATGATAGCAATGGTCAGCGCCGAACGCAGCTTATTGGTACGTATAGCTCGGAAAGCCAGTGTTAGGTTAAAGAATAGCTGCTTCATGTGGGGCAGTCCAAAGTTAAGCCAAAAGTAAAGGCTGGTCTTTACTTTCTCGTTATATAAAGCAAAAAGCCCCCTGCATGCAGCAGAAGGCTTATTATTGGGTTGATTGCGTAGCTTAGTTATAGTTTACTGTTACTGGCACACCTGTTACGTTGGTATAAGTGCCCGCTGGCTGTGCAGCAGCTACTGTCAGTGTAGCGCCTACAGTCAGTGCTTGCGATCCGCCTGCACTAAGAAGGCCGGTTGTAGATGGGTTGCTGGTAAAAGATGCCATCGTCATTGTATGCCCTGCCGATGTGATCGTGCAGTTTGCCGGCAAGCTGATAATATAAGAATAATTGCCTTGGCCAGATACGGTAAAGGCCGCTGCTGTAACAGTACCGGTGGTAGCTGGTAGCGTTACGCCGCCTGCGCCGCCTGTGCTGCGGGTACCTGCAGGAGCCAGTGTAGCTGTACCTGCCAGTGTTGCAGATACGGCTATGTTACCAAAATTCAGGTCTGCGGTTTTAGCAATAGCGATCGGGGTGATAATCGTAGTGTTGATAGATGCCGTTGCACTTGCCTGGGCAAAGCCCGATGAGGTGCATCCTAATACTACTGCTGCTGTTACGATGGTTTTGAGGAGGTTTTTCATTTGGTGTGTGTTTGAGTGGTTATGGTTGTTTTGTTGTTAGGTATATAACCAACTACGTGCCAAATTTTTATTTCATTGATAATCAATCAATTATTAGCATTTCTATTAAATAGATAGTCTATGAGCCGGATGTTTTTTCCAAAATATGGATTATTCTGCACTAAGTTTTTAGATTGTTATCAGTAAGGGAGGTAGTGTAGATGATAAGTAATAAACCGTTAAAAGCAAAAAACCTTCTGCACGCATGCAGAAGGTTTATTATTGGGTTGATTGCGTAGCTTAGTTATAGTTTACCGTTACTGGCACACCTGTTACATTGGTATAAGTACCCGCTGGTTGTGCAGCAGCTACTGTCAGTGTAGCGCCTACAGTCAGTGCTTGCGATCCGCCTGCACTAAGAAGGCCGGTTGCTGATGGGTTGCTGGTAAAAGAGGCCATCGTCATTGTATGCCCTGCCGATGTGATCGTGCAGCTTGCTGGCAAGCTGATAATATAAGAATAATTACCTTGGCCAGATACGGTAAAGGCCGCAGCCGTAACGGTACCGGTGGTAGCTGGTAGTGTTACGCCACCGGCGCCACCTGTGCTGCGTGTGCCTGCCGGGGCCAGGGTAGCTGTACCGGCAAGTGTTGCAGATACTGCTATATTACCAAAATTCAGGTCTGTGGTTTTGGTAATAGCGATGGGGGTGATAACCGTGGTGTTGATAGATGCCGTTGCACTTGCCTGGGCAAAGCTTGATGAAGCGCACCCTAATACTGCAGATGCTGTTACAATGGTCTTGATGAGGTTTTTCATTTGTGTGTTTTTAAGGTGTTTTGAGTGGTTTGTTTGTTAATAATATGCTAACGGCGTGCCAAAAAAATATAGATTGAAGATCAATCACTTGTGGCTTGCCACAAATAAAATAATGTCCATATTTCGGAAATTTTTTCCGTTGGGTGGACATTATTTAGCTACTTCAGATATAGAACCTTTAAAAAGCCTGTCTGAACAAGGATGATCCAATGCCAGAAGGAAGATTTCGGAAGGCGAGCTCAAGAAATTGCCATTACATAACCCTGGTGAATAATAACAATAGCTACCGTAGAAACAGCGTGGGAACAAGAGGAGGCCAACCTAGAGTGGGTGGAATGCAACACATAGATACTAAATTCTTTCGCATCAGCCTTCCAATTGGTATCATATCTCCCTCTCATTGTGGAGGGGTTGGGGGGAGAGGTCAGTTATAATTTACAGTGATCGGCAGCCCGCTTACATTGGTATATGCCCCGGGATGCTGGCCCGCGCTCAGGTTTAGAGTAGCTCCTATATTTAATATCCTTGTGCCTGAGATATTTAATATGCCGGTAGATACAGGGTTACTGGTAAAAGCATCACCTGTCATTGTATTGCCACTGCCATCATTGATGATGCAGGACGTTGGAAGCGTTATTGCAAATGTATAATTACCCTGGCCAGATACGGTAAAGCTTGCGGGAGATACGGTGCCGGTAGTTGCCGGGAGCGTTACCCCGCCTGCGCCACCGGTGCTGCGTATACCCGATGGCGATAGCATCACTGATCCCGGAGTTGATGGAGATACTGCCATGTTGCCAAAGCTCATATCTACATTTTTAACTACGGTTATTGGCGTTATCACCGCTGCCGAGGCGCTGGCTGTAGTCGCATTATTTTGGGCAAGTGAGTTTATCGCTTGCCCCGATACAACAACTGTTGTAAGAAGCAGTTTATATAGCAGTTTCATTTTAGTTATAGTTTACGGTAACCGGTACCCCGGCTGCATTGGTATAGGTTCCTGCGGCTTGTGCAGCCGATACGGTTAGGGTTGCGCCTACGGTAAGTGTTTGTGTGCCTCCAGGTGCCAAAAGGCCGGTCACCGATGGGCTGCTGGTAAAGCTACCCATGATCATTGTATGGCCCGCTGAAGTAAGTGTGCAGCTCGTAGGCAGGGTGATAATATAACTGTAGCCACCCTGGCCCGTTACCGTAAAGCTTGCTGCGGAAACAGTACCGGTAGTAGCCGGCAGGGTTACACCACCTGCGCCGCCCGTAGTGCGTGTGCCTGCAGGCGCCAGGGTAGTTGTACCAGACAAAGTACCCGAAACAGCAAGATTACCAAAGTTCATGTCCACTGTTTTGGCAATGGAAATAGGGGTGATAATGGTAGCAGATGAAGATGCCGTAGCTGTTGCCTGTGCAAAAGACGACGAAGTGCATCCTAATACTGCTGCTGTGGTGACGATAGTTTTTATTAGATTTTTCATTTTGTTTCTTTTAAGTTTGAGTTGAGCGTTTGAGTATTGAGTTTGTTTAAGTTTGCATAGTACATTACCAACGATATGCCAAAAATGCAAACAATTGATTTTCAATACACTTTCCCTTTGGTGCATGCTCAATTATTCCCAAAAAAGGATGAATTTTCCATTTTATGGATATTGGATAAATAATGGAAATAATTTTAAAACATAGAAATAGGAAAAGAAAAATCCAAATTTGGGAGTGGGTATATTTTAGTATTTTTTACGCATACAAGCAAAGTAGTTAGGCGTATAGAGGCAATATGTTTCGATTGCCCACATATTCACCCGGAACCACAATTCCCTATGGGGCAATCCCTTGCGGTTGCCCTGCGCAATTCATCGTAAAGCCACAATTTCTTGTAGCGGGCGATCTTTAGTAGCCTCGCGCAGCTCGTACCGGAGTCATAGTTCTCATTCAGATTTAATAGCTGTAATTTTCCTGTAATTTAAAATTAAGACATTTAATTAAATATATGATATATATAAGCTTTGCGTCGCTGCGGTTAAAATAATCACTTTCATAGCAAAAAACATAGCAGAAAAAAGATAGAGGCCGCTCCCCCAAAAACACCCTGAAAACCTTATCCATGGCTGGTTCCATTTTCTCTCAAAATTCCAGGTCTATAGCGTGTGACGGTGGAGAAAGTAATGTGCTGCATCCCTGGTTTGGGACCAACACACTAAAATTTGCGAATATCATGAAAACTAATACAATTAGTAAAAAATAGGGAAGTCCTCCCCACTTTTATATATGTACCCGTTGTAGATCTGGTGTAATAATAGCCGGTTATCAAAAAGATGAATTTAGGTTCTTAAGCTAAACGATTTTGATGGTGTATACCCCTTGTGGCGTGGTTATGTGCATGAGCGAAGGGGCAAGGGGGATGTCTTTTTTGGTATTATTGATGGCGTTTCATTATAAGAATGGATTATACGCGAAAGCAACAGGTTTCGCCAAAAACATGTCATGATGCTGAAGACATCACACATTTATAGCAAAAAACGATACAAAATAGAAGAACGATGCCGAAGGTATCGCATTATGACGATGATGAAAAGATCTGATCAAATGAAATTGCCATTAGGTTCAGAAACGCATTACAACGTATACTCCAGCTTCAGCTGAGCCACCACCGCATCCACCACCGTATACACCTTATGTACAAAGTTGTCCAGTTCAGCAGTTCGGGTGGCTTTTTCGGCCTGCAGCTCTATTTGCAATATCTCGTTCTTAATGCTCAATATCCCCATATTGGTTATAGATGGCTTCATACGATGAGCAAGATACTTTACCGTAGCAAAATCACCGGCATCGTATGCTTCCTTTATCTTATGTGCTGCCGGTGGCGTTTCCTCTACGAATAGCTGCAGCATCTTGGTAATAAAGCCCATATCATTCCTGCCTATGTTCTTTAAGGTCGTCAGGTCATATAGCGGGCCGCTCAAGTCCACCTCCTCCAGCACAACCGGTTGTTTTGCCGCGGTAGGCGATGGTGCTGCTATCACAGTTTCCTGTACAGGCGCCGCAGGCGCCACATGGCTCACCTCTTCCGTTGCCCGCGCACCGCCAGCCGCCAGCGGCATTTTATTGATCCATTTAGAGATCGGGTTCACAAGCTTTATCTCGTCATATGGCTTATAGATGAAGTCATCCATGCCCGCCTGCAGGTATTCTTCCAGCTTGCCCTTTATGGCATTGGCAGTTAGCGCTATTATAGGGGTGGTGGTATTTATGTCCTTCCGTATGATCTTGGTAGCCTGTATGCCATCCATCACCGGCATCTGTATGTCCATCAGCACCACGTCATAGGTGTTATCCCTCATCAGTTCCACGGCTTCTGCGCCGTTTACAGCCTCGGTAATTATGCCGCCATATTCCGTAAGTATAGTATGCGCCAGCAGCCGGTTCAGGTTATTATCTTCCACCAGCAGTATCTTCTTGCCGCTTATGTTGCTCGTATCATTCTTTATGGTCTTCTTCTTCTCTATCACCCTCGACACACCTATCTTAAAGTTAAAGCTGAGTATAATAGTTGTGCCCACATTTTTCTGGCTTTCCACCTGTATACTGCCCCCCATCAGTTCCATCAGTTGCCGGGTAATGCTCATGCCCAGGCCAGTGCCGCCAAACTTCCGCACCACCGTTTCATCCTCCTGGGTAAACTTATCAAACAGCTTGTCTATATACTCTTCCTTTATACCCACACCGGTATCCTTTATGGTGATCACCACCTTTTGCTCCTCCTCTTTTTCCTCTATCAGCTGAGCATTCAACGAAATAGACCCATGCTCCGTAAACTTGATGGCATTGCTCAGCATGTTCATAAACACCTGGTTTATGCGGTATGGGTCGCCAAGTAGTGCCGGCGCTATACGTTCATCTACCTGGTAAGTAAGCAATAGCCCCTTTTCTTCCGTTTTATGCGTCAGTATATTTACGATCTGCTGGCAGATATTTTCCAGGTTAAAGCTGATATTTTCTATAGTGATCTTACCGGCCTCTATCTTAGAGAAGTCCAGCAGGTCGTTGATAATGCCCAGCAGGTTCTCCGCTGCGCTTTCTATGCCATTCAGGTAAGATTTCTGCTGGGTGGTTATATCGCTCTTGCCCAGTAGTTTCCCCAGGCCCATGATCGCATTAAGTGGCGTACGTATCTCATGGCTCATATTGGTCAGGAACACGTCCTTCGACTTCGACGATTTATCCGCATCCAGCTTGGCTTCCCTAAGCTGCTGCTGCAGCTTTTTCTGCTTGGTAATATCCAGGTGTATGCCTATGGTGCCCTTCACACTTCCATCCGGGTTCAGTATCGGTGCCGCACTTATCAGCCACCATTTATTTTCGCCATTCTTGGTTTTAACGGCCACTTCAATACTCTGGCTGCGGCCCGGCTGCTGTTGCGAGATATGGTTACTCACCATCCGCAGGTGCGTTCCTTCCAGGAAGAGGTCTGTAGCCTTTTTGCCGGCAAGCTCCTCGAGGTCGTAGCCGCTCATAGCGCAGAAGCGCTGGTTGGCGTATACTATGCGCTCCTCGTTATCTATCTCCGTCATGCCCAGGTTCATATTTTCTATGATGCCCCGGTACTTCTCTTCACTGCGTTTCAGCGCTTCTTCGGCGTGTATGCGCTCGGTGATATTCTGGGCAAAACCTATTACGTATGGCTCACTGCCCGGCTCGCTGACCAGGTGGTTCTGGTAAAGGAGAAACGCCTTTTTCTTGCCCTTGCTCAGTATGCTCATGATACCCTCAGCCTTTCCTTCCTCAGTTATTTTCGCAAGATAGGTGTCAGAAAATTGCGAGCGCAGGCGCTCAGGTATCATCTCCTCTATGCCTTTACCTACAAGTTCCTCTTCGGTATACTCCAGTATCTCACATGCCGCCTTATTGATGCTCACTATTTTGCCCTGCATGTCGTGGGTGCATATCCACGCCAGGCTAAAGTTGAATATATCGCGGTATCGCTTCTCACTTATCTTTATCTGCTCCTGTATTTTCTTTATAGTGGTAATGTTTATGCCATAGCCTATCACCATATCCACCTCGCCATTATCATCTATTACAGGGTACATTTTGCGCAGGTGGTATTCTGTGCTGCCATCAGGCTTTACCAGCTTCTCTTCCCACTCTTTCTGCACCTTTGCATCCTTTACTCCATTAAATAGCTCCCGCCTTTTTTCAGCAATAGACAAGGGTTTGTTGGTATACAGGCAATACTCTTCATCATTCTTGCCTATCATCCATTTCCTTAGGTCTGGTTTGCTTACGGCTATAGGGTTAAGGAACAGGTAGCGGTGTTCTTTGCTGAATACCGCAATATCCGCAGGTATATTATTCAGCACGTGCTCATAAAAGTTACGCTGTGCATCAAGTGTCTCTTCAATGGTTTTATGCGGCGTTACATCAGTAAACTGCCACATGTGCCCACGATAGTTGCCATTGAAAAACACAGGTATATAATCCCGGTAAAATACCCGGCCATTGGCCATCTTTATTTCTTCCTTTAATACGGGCTTTTTCTCGGCAATAAGTTTTTCAGCCCTGGAAAGGTATTCTGCCGGATCGCTGAATGAAACATTTATGGAGTCAAGAATTTGAGCGCCATTAGATGCGATCAAAGAGGAAGGATCGGCGGTTATGGCAAACAGGTCGCAATAGCTTTGATTAATGAGGACTATTTTCCTGTTCTCGTCTACTACTATCACACCCGTATCCAGGTTATTGATCAGCTCTGTCAGCCGGTTATTGGCGTCGTCTGGTTCGTGCTGTATGCCATTAGCTGTGCCCCCGTTTCCTTTGAGCCTTTTTATTTCCTCATGTAGCTTTACTATCTGTTCTTCGGCTGCAGCAAGTGCGGCCGTTTTATCCTCAAGTTCGTTCTGCAATTGTTCCGAAGCCATGCCAGGTTAGTTCATCGTAATTTCCTTATTCTGTATCATCTTATAAATTGTCGACTTGCCTATGTCCAGCTTATCGGCAACCTTTATCACATTGTTATCATACTTCCTCAGGAAATGTACAATGATATCAGAGGTATATTCTTTCATCGTCTTTTCTTCAGCTACAGATATTTCACTCGAGTTAGATGATGCAAAGTAAATGTCAGAAGGTTCTATTTGTTTCCCATCGCTCATCACCGCAGCAAGGTCTATCACGGCTTTAAGCTCTCTCACATTACCAGGATAAGGGTACTTCATAAATTTCTCCTTAGCTTCCGGAGAAATATTTATGGTGCCTAGTTTATTGGCTTTCGTAAACTCATCGAGGAAGTATTTGGCTAGCAGCAAAATATCGTTGCCTCTTTCTCTAAGCGGCGGCAGATTTACCGGCAATCCCATGATCCTGTAAAAAAGATCTTCTCTGAATGTTCCTTTTTTTACTTCATCAGCCAGGTTTTTATGCGTGGCTACAATTACCCGCACATCAAGGCCCACATGTTCGCTGCCACCTACCCTTACTACTTCTCTTTCCTGTAGTACACGTAGTATTTTGCTTTGCAGGCTCAGGTCCAGCTCTGCAATCTCATCAAGGAAAATGGTGCCTTTATTAGCTTCTTCAAACTTCCCGGCTTTCCTGTTTTGTGCACCTGTGAACGCACCTTTTTCATGCCCGAAGAGTTCGCTCTCTATCAGCTCTCGCGGTATCGCAGCCATGTTCACGGCCACAAATGGCTTCTTCTTTCTATCAGAGTTGTAATGAATGGCTTTTGCCACTACTTCCTTACCTGTTCCGGTTTCTCCCGTAATAGATACATTGATATTTGTTCGCGAAGCTTTTTCTAATAAAGAAAATATCCTTAGTATAGACGGGCTGTTACCTTTTATCGCTTTGTCAAACTCATATTTTTGGCCAAGCTCTTCTTTAAGGTCTTCCACCTCTTTTACCAGCGACTGGTGGTCTTTTATACGGTTTACCGCATTCCACAGCAGCTCCTTGGTATTGTCATCCTTAATGAAGTAATCCGATGCTCCCTGTTTCAGCAGGTCTACCGCAGTGCTCACATCCTCCTGTCCGCTGATAACTACAACGGGAATATGTGGATCGTGCTGCTTTATCTTCTTCAGCAGCTCCACTCCGTTCATGTCAGGGAGAGAGTAATCTATAGTTATAAGCCCTGGCTTTTTAGTTAAAGCGGCAAGGCATTCTTTACCGGTTAAAAACCGGTGTATCTCATGATCGGGATTCAGAGAAAGATGATATCCCAAGATCTCGCCGTACCACGGATCATCTTCAACTATAAAAATTTTGAAATGCTCCATAACATGGAAATTTTAAATAAATGTACTAAAAATTTCTATTTCCCAATTCCAATTAATGGAAAAATCATCTAGTTGATGGAATCTATTTTGCTTAATCAATTTATAAAACGCTGATTATCAGCAAAATTGAATAAGTGGCATGTTATTGGCAAATATAATTCAAAACAAAGAATATGCAAACCCCAAAGCTTCCGAAATTTTTCATAGTAGATGACGACCCTTTTTGCAGGATGCGTTATAGCCAGCATTTGAAAAATCTCGGTTTTAAAGACAATATCCTGTTCGATAACGGACTTGATTGCATCAATAAACTAAATCTGCAACCCGATATTATTTTTCTTGATTATGATATGAGGCCTTACAACGGGCTGGAAGTAATTGAAAAGATCAATAGGCTCAACCCCGATATCTATCTTATACTGATATCTGGCCAAAGAGATATGCAGATAGCCATCAATGCTCTTAAATCCGGTGCGTTTGATTATGTGATAAAAGGTGAAGACGACCTTGATAAAATAAGCTCGTCACTGCAAAAGATGTTTAGCAAGACAAAACATCTTACCCGCCTGAGCGAAGTAAACTAATTGCTATAATTTTTATAAGTTCTTTGAAATCCTGGTATTTTTTTTGGTAAAAGCGGATAAAATGGCCGTTGTTCAGATTTTTTTTAATAATTATTCACTATTTTATAGATAATTATAAAAATTTATTTACTTTTGAGTTGTTAATAACGTTCGAAAAAATGTTTTTGAGGTGTTAACTTGTGGCATTAATTTAATAATATAGATTAATGTGGCGATAATTGTATAGCAGTTATCGCGAAACAAAAACATTGAAAAAATGAAAATCACAGGCATCAAAAAAGTAAGCTTTCTGTCAATAAGTTGTATCGCTGTAATGCTTGCCGGTACTAATGTTTCGCGTGCGCAGGCAACTGCAACTGCATCTGTCTCTGCAAATGTGATAGCGCCGGTGTCTCTTGCAAAAACGGTAGACATGAATTTTGGTAACGCAGCGGTGGCGGTAGGCGCAGGGGGTACAGTAGTACTCAACCCCGCAAGTTCCCGGTCAACAACTGGTGCCGGTGTAACGCTACCCGCAACGGCAGGAACGGTTTCTGCTGCTTCTTTCACAGTGTCCGGAGCGCCAAACTACACTTACGCAATAACTTTACCGTCGAGCGCTGTTATTTCAGGGCCGGCTTCTTCCAGTATGACGGTGGCCTCGTTTACAAGCAGTCCTTCGGCCACAGGGTTATTAAGTGTGAGTGGCACACAAATACTTACTGTAGGCGCATCGTTAAGTGTATCTGCCGGACAGCATTCCGGAACATATACAAATGCTACTGCCGTGCCGGTGACAGTAAACTATAATTAATCGGGATACGATATACCAATACGAAAGTCATATCATAGACTTTCAGCTAAATTATATTAAACATAAAAAAATAATTATGATTAAATCTACTAGTCAGGGAGCTTGCTATGCTTTCCAGTTAGCGATCAGGTCTTTTGTTTGCGGAATGGTGATCATGTTTTCCGGCGCGAAGGCAAATGCACAGGGCGACCTGCTCATATCTCCGCTGCGAATAGTATTTGAAGGTTCAAAAAAATCCCAGGAGATCAACCTTGCCAACGTTGGCAAGGACACCGCAACCTATGTAATATCTGTACAGAATATAAAAATGAATGAGGACGGATCTTTTGAGCAAATAACAACACCGGAACCCGGGCAGAACTTCGCTGACCCGTTTCTTCGTTTTTTCCCGCGTAAGGTAATTCTTGCACCAAACGAAGCCCAGGTGGTGAAAATGCAGCTGGTAAAAACAAACGAATTGAAGCCCGGAGAATACCGGTCGCATCTTTATTTCAGGGCGGTGCCGGAAGAAAAGCCACTGGGAGAAAAGACTAAGAAAGATTCAGCCGCAATATCTATAGAATTGAAACCAATATTTGGCATCACTATTCCTACTATAATACGGGTAGGAGATTATGACGGTAATGTAAGCCTGGCAGATATTGCAGTAGCGCCCAACGAAAATAAACAGCCACAGCTCAGCTTTACATTTAAGCGCACTGGCTCTATGTCGGTATACGGAGATATAACTGTCGATTACGTTTCTCCGGGTGGCAAATCAACCCAGGTGAAGCTGGTAAAAGGTGTTGGTGTTTATACCCCAAATGCTATCCGCCGTTTTAAAGTAGACCTCGATGGCGACAATCATTTCAATGCTCATGAGGGCAAGTTGCATATAACCTATGCAATGCAGATGAATGATAAATCAATGAAAAATGTAGAAGCAGATTACGATTTGAAATAGCATTCTGCCATATAAACCATTACAGTGCAGGCAAATAAGTCAATGAAAAACAGTAAAGCGATCATTAGGGCAAAAGTACTTCCAGACTTGTTTCTCAGCCTGGTTAGTGTCTTTATTACATTTACTGCCCAGGCCCAAACATGGTACCAGGATGCTGATGGCGATGGCTGGGGCAACTCCGCGGTTTCAACTGTGTCCGCCACGCAGCCATCAGGCTATGTTTTAAACAAGATGGACTGTAATGATGCCAGCGTAAATACAGGCAGCTGGACATATACAGGCAACGCAGCTATATCGCCAACCTCAGCTACATATACCTCTATTGCAGTAGATGCCAATGGCACACCCTATATAGCCTACCTCGATAATAACACCAAAGGATCGGTAATGAAATATTCGGGCGGGGCATGGTCTTACCTGGGTGGCGCAGACTTTACCGGCGGACAAGCAAACTATAACTCATTGGCGATAGATGCCAGCGGCAATCCCTATCTTTTCTTCCAGGACGGGAATAATGGTGATAGGGCCACACTACTTGAATATACTGGTGGTGCATGGACCACAATAGGCTCCGGCGGTTTTTCACAGGGGCAGGCATTCTATAACTCGGTTGCTATCAGCAGTGCAGGAGTTCCTTATGTTGCCTACAGCGATAACTATTATATGTATAGCAGCAAAGCTGTGGTAATGAAATACAGCAGTGGCTCATGGACCAATGTAGGCGCCCCTGGTTTTTCTGCAGGTGCGGCTACCTATACTTCGCTGGCATTAAACAGCACAGGTGTACCATACATTGCTTATGCCGACGCAGGCACCAGCAACAAGGCTACTGTAATGAAGTATAACGGCAGCAGCTGGGTAAATGTGGGCAGCGCTGGTTTCTCTTCAGGCACAGCTACATATACCTCATTAGCTATAGATGGCAGCGATGTGCCTTATGTGGCCTTTAACGATGCATCGAACGGTAACAAGGCTACCGTAATGAAGTTTAACGGTACAAGCTGGGTACTTGTGGGCGCTGCAGGTTTTTCTGCGGGTGCAGCCACCTATATCACACTTTGCGCCGATGCAGGCGGCACACTTTATGTCACCTGCAACGACGCTGGAAACAGTAACAAAGCTACCGTTATGAAGTATAACGGTACTGCATGGGCAAATGTGCTTAGTGCAGGTATAACTGCAGGGTCAGCATCATATATCGATATGGCTTTGTATAATGGCGTACCTGTTATCGTATACGAAGACGGGGCAAACAGCAATAAAACTTCAGTAATGGCCCTCGGCCCCATAATCAACTCACCCTCCACACCTGTTTTGTCAGCTTCTCCCTCGGTAAGCTGTGCTGCTGGTTCGGCTACGCTTAGTGTAGCAAGCGGCAGCCTTAACGATGCTACTTCGTGGGTATGGTACAGCGGCAGCTGCGGCGGCACTTATATTGGCGCCGGCACATCAGTAACTACCAGCGTCAGCGCCACTACAATTTATTACTGCCGTGGAGAAAATAATTGCTTCTCATCACAAGGTCTTTGCGGATTTGTAACAGCCACGATAAAAACTCCTACCACCTGGTACCAGGATGCAGATGGTGATGGCTGGGGCAATCCATCGGTCAGCACAGTGGCATGTGCCCAACCAGCAGGGTATGTGATAAATAATAAAGATTGTAATGATGCCACTAACACCGGCACCACCTTTTATAAACTAGGTACGGCTTCCGGCATCTCCAGTTCCGGCGCGTCTTATACCACCCTTGCAATAGATCCTAACAACGTGCCCTATATTGCTTATCTCGACAATAATACCAGGGGCACTGTTCAGAAGTTTAGTGGCGGAGCATGGAGTACTGTTGGCAGCGCACAGTTTACCGCAGGCCAAAACTTGTATTCATCACTTGCTATTAACAGCAGTGGTGTACCATACCTTGGCTACCAGGATGGTTACCAGGCTTCGGTAATGAAGTATAATGGAAGTAGTTGGGGGTATGTAGGCACACAAAACTTCTCACCGGGCGGGGCTACCTATACCTCGCTGACCCTTGATAACAGTGGCACGCCATACATAGCATTTGTAGACCTCTATTATATGTATCCTAATAAGGTTACCGTAATGAAGTTCAATGGTACTTCATGGGTTTTAGTAGGCAACGAAGGTTTTTCATCCGGCACCGCCAGCTATACTTCGTTGGCCATTGATGGTGGCGGAACACCCTACGTAGCTTTCGAAGACGCAGGCAACGGTAACAAAGTAACCGTGATGAAGTATACAGGTACGGCCTGGGTGGTTGTAGGTACAGCCGGATTTTCTGCGAATACCTCCACTTATGTTTCCCTGGCCATCGATGGCAATGGCATCCCTTATGTAGCATACAGCGATGCCGGCAGCAGCAATAAAGCTACCGTAATGAAGTTTAACGGCACGAGTTGGGTAGTAGTAGGTGCTACAGGCTTATCTGCAGGTGCAGCATCGTATACTGACATCGTAATTGATGCCAACAATGTGCCTTATGTAGCATATAACGATGCCGGGAATGGCAACAAGGCTACCATAATGAAATTTAACGGTACCGCATGGGCTATTTATGGCACAGCCGGATTCTCGTCTGGTACGGCGTCTTACACTTCCCTGGCTTTAGATAACTTCGGCATACCTGTCGTTGGTATGGAAGATGGCGGATACGGTAATAAAGCATCGGTAATGAAAGCCGGCCCGGTAACTACAGCTCCTACTACGCCTGCTTTGTCTGCATCAGCAACCACGGTCAATTGTGGCGTTAATACCACACTCACCGCCACTGGTACATTAAATGGCGCCGACGACTGGTATTGGTATACCGGAGGCTGTGAAGGTACGCTTGTAGACAATGGCAGCTCCATCGTAATAGCCCCTACTGCTACAGCCACATATTACGCGAATGGCGACGGCGGGTGCCTTACTAATCCCGGCGCCTGCAGCACCATTACCATCACGGTAACTCCCGCACCACCTGTAGTTACAAACATCTCCGGTGCTGCTACCGTGTGTGCGGGCCTTACAACCGCGCTCACAGATATAAACACCGGTGGCGTCTGGAGCAGCACTAATACCGCAAAGGCAACGGTTAGCGCCTCAGGCATAGTTACGGGTGTTGCCACTGGCACCACAACAATCTCTTATACAATTACAAATGCCTGTGGCACTACAACTAAAACATTGGCGATGACCGTCAATGCATCACCCGTTGCTATCTCTGGTACTATGCAGGCCTGCGAAGGCCTTACAAGCGCCCTGGCTGATGCAGGCGGAGGCACATGGTTGAGCAGCAATACAAACTCAGCAACCGTTTCATCTTCCGGGGTGGTTACCGCTATAAATGCTGATACCACTACTATAAGGTACACACTCACAGGCTGCTACGTTACCGCCATATTTACGGTCAATAACGCACCGTCGGCCATTTCAGGTGCTGCTACTGCCTGTATTGGCCAAACAACAACTTTGACCGACGGGGCAACTGGCGGCACCTGGACCAGCAGCACTACTGCAAAAGCAACCATCGGTGCGGGTACGGGTATCGTCGCGGGTGTAGCGGCGGGCACTACTACTATAACCTATGCTTTGCCCGGGGGCTGCACCGCCACAAAATTAATATCGGTAAATGCACAGCCGGCAGCTATCGGCGGCGCCCCAACAGCATGTGTAGGGACTACTACAACATTGATCGATGCAGGCGGCGGCACCTGGGCCAGTAGCAGCGCTGCCATAGCTACAGTAGGTACTTCGGGTATAGTTACCGGGGTGGGCTCTGGTACTGCCAATATTACTTATTCTATATCAGGTTGCTTAGCTACTAAAATAGCTACTGTTTATGCAATGCCATCGGCTATTTCCGGCTCTGCGAGCGTGTGTATCGGCACTACTATTGCCCTTACAGATACAGCGGCGGGCGGCGCATGGACCAGCAGCGCCACAGCAAAAGCAACTGTCGGCTCTGCTACCGGCATAGTTACCGGCGTTGCTGCAGGAACAGCAACCATCACGTATACTATTTCATCTGGCTGCACTGCTACCAGGGTGATCACTGTAAATACATCGGCTACTGCTATCTCCGGCACTGGTACGGCTTGTGTGGGCGTAACAACTACGCTTACAGATGCCGGCGGCGGTACCTGGGTAAGCGGCACTACTACTATAGCTACGGTGAATGCCAGTGGTGTTGTTACCGGGGTGGGCTCGGGTACTGCTAATATCACTTACAACTTATCGGGTTGCAGCGCTACAAAGATCGTTACAGTATATGCTATGCCATCTGCTATCTCAGGAACAAACGCCTGCATTGGCACGCCCGTTACATTAACCGATACCGCCTCGGGCGGCACATGGGCCAGCAGCGCTGCCGCAAAAGCAACAATAGGTTCATCTACGGGCATCGTCTCCGGTGTAGCTGCAGGAACCACCACAATAACTTATACAATATCCTCTGGTTGCGTTGCAACAAAAGTGCTCACGGTCAGCGCTGGCGCGTCCGCTATATCAGGTACTGCAAGCGCATGTGAGGGTACCACAACAGCGCTTACCGATGCAGGTGGTGGCACATGGGCCAGTGATGATGGCACATTGGCAACTGTAGGCGCCACGGGCATCGTTTCAGGTGTTTCTGCCGGTAATGTCGATATTACCTATACTTTATCTACAGGCTGCTATGCAGCGGTAACGGTTACAGTTAAAGATGCCCCGGCGGCTATCTCTGGTACCACCACATTATGTTCGGGCACTACCACATTAAGCGACCTTGCCGGTGGCACATGGACCAGCAGCACCGGCGCCGTGGCAACTATCGGTGCATCAACGGGCGCCGTTACTGCGGTAGGCGCGGGCACTACTACCATCTCGTATACCTATAGCGATGGGTGCCGTGTTACAGCTATTGTAACTGTAAACGCTATGCCTACGCTTACAAGTGCTTCTAACAACGGCCCTATATGCGCAGGCTCCACATTAACATTAACTGCCAACGGCGCTTCACACGTTACCGCATATTCCTGGTTTACGTTAAACCCGGTTACTATCAACAATGCTACTACTGCAAACGCCAGCATTTCTTCTGCTCCGGCTTCTGCCAGCGGCAGCTACCAGGTAACAGTAAGTAATGGCACGGGTAGCGGCTGTACTGCTTCTTATGCTACTACGGCAGTGATCAACGCAACGCCATCAGCAGCGCCCACGAATAACAGCCCTATATGCACCGGAGGTTCAGTAACACTTACTGCTAACCCCACAGGCTCGCCAACAACCTATACCTGGAGTGGGGCAAGCCTGTCGTCAACAACCACACAAAACCCTACCGCTACCCCTACCGTTACTACCACCTATTCTTTAACAGTGGCTACAGGAAGTTGTACTTCCGGCACGGTATATACTACTACAGTTTCAGTAAACGCCACCCCAACTGCCGCGCCATCAAATAGTGGTGGTGCATGCGCCGGAACAACGATAAACCTCACGGCTAACCCTGGTGGCAGCGCTAATACGTATGCATGGAGTGGCCCTAACCTATCTTCAGCAACGGCGCAAAATCCTACAGCTACACCTACGATTACCAGCACCTACTCACTAACGGTGAGCTATGGTAGTG
>JABDHF010000004.1 GCA_013285595.1 Bacteroidota bacterium | reverse complement strand
GTTTGAGCTTACAGTATTGTTTGCCGCGGTAGGCATGACACTTACTTTCTGCTACCTCAACCAGATCATGCCCGGCGTAAAGAAACACGTGTTTCACCCACGCCAGAGCGATGATATGTTTGTAATGGCAATAGAGCTGAATGCACATACCTCAGAAAAAGAAGTACTGGCATTTTTGCAATCTACCGGGGCTAAAGAAACAAATATACAGGTAGCAGAAGCAGGCTGGTGGTACGGAAGGTGGGATAAGAAAGAACCCTATGAATTGCTCAATGCAGGATAAATAAATGGCACAATTGACCATAGTTGCTCAATGAACCCATAACAATTAATAGATTTCACATTGATATGAATAAGATTAAAAGCATAATAGTAGCAGGCCTGGGAATAACGATTGGACTGATGTCGTGCGACTCAGGCGAAATTCGTCGTAGCCCGGGGCACATATATGCACCCGATATGACCTACTCGCGTGCTTATGATGCTTATACATCTAACCCCAACTTCGCAGACAGCCAGACGAGCCGCCTGCCGGTAACGGGTACCATTGCCCGCGGCCATATGATGCCTGATCACCTGAAAGAAGGTGATACCACAGCATATAAAACCTACACTACCTCGCTGCGTTTCAATGCAGACGAGATGAAGGAAGGTGGCCGCCTGTTCAATATCTATTGCGCCATATGCCATGGTCCAAACCTCGATGGCCAGGGGCCGCTTTTTTCAAGTGGCAAATTCGCATCAATGCCGGCTAACTTTAAAGACGCTAAGTATACACACATGCCTGTAGGCCAGATGTATGCAGCAGTAAAGTATGGTAAGAACATGATGGGCTCATACGCCAGCCAGCTGGATAGCAGGCAGCGCTGGATGGTAATAGCATACATAAAGAAAGTACAATCTGAAAATGGTGGTGATGCATTTATTTTTGGCGAAGGCGCTGCACCAGCAGCACCGAAGGCCGATACTACTGCAAAGCCTGCAATGACAATGGTGGCGGCTCTGCCGGCGCCATCTGCTACAATACCTGTGATGGCTGCTGTACCTGTTGCTAAACCAGCTGCTACTAAGTCAAAGCCAGCTGCAAAGCATAACAGCCATGGCAATAGCATGGAATCAAACTAAGTGAAAAAGATTTTAAAAACGTTTTTTAATAAAAGTTGCATACAATGAATGACCGTTTTGAGATACCCGCCCGCTTACGTAATACCAGCCTTGCATTGATCGCAATCGGCGTGCTTACGCTGATTGCCGGTATTGCTTGTTTGTTAATGGGCCATGGTAGTACAGATGTAGACAAGTCGCGCTTTTGGCTGGTACTGCTGCACGATAGTGTATTTTTTACACTCATCACTGCCGTAAGTATTTTTGTACAGGCAGCTGTGTCGCTGGCGCAGGGAGCGTGGCTGGTAGCTTATCGCCGTGTGCCAGAGGCCATAGGCGCTAACGTATGGCTGTTTGGCAGCATTGCTACGGTTATTATGTTCATCATTGTATTTACCTATAAAGACTCTCATGGTATCAATGCAATCTATCCATGGGTAACTCCCGGCGATGATAAGATCTTATTGGGTAAAGCTCCATTCCTTAATAAAGGCATGTTCGTAGGGTTTACGCTGGCTGCTGTTGGTTTATGGTCTTTCTTTGGCTATAAGTTCAGGGCATTATCTATTGCACAGGAAAGCGCACCTAAGAATGATACCAAGATCTACTGGAAAGTTTTCCGTTTGTCAGGTATATTCCTTTTCGTTTATGCACTTACGCAAATGAGCACTATCCCATGGTTGTGGATCATGAGTATACAGGCTCACTGGTATTCTACTATGTTTAGCTGGTACACATTTGCAAGTGCATTTGTAAGCGGCATGTCACTTATTCTTTTATGGGTAGTGTACCTGAAAAATCAGGGCAACCTTGTACTCGTAACCAAGGAGCACATGCACGATCTCGGCAAGTTCATGTTTGCATTCAGTATCTTCTGGACGTACCTGTGGTTTGCACAGTATATGCTGATCTGGTATTCTAACCAGCCCGATGAAACTTTCTACTTCAAAATGCGCCAGCAAGGCCCATACAGCGTTCTATTCTACGCTAACTTCATTATCAACTTCTGTATGCCGATATTGATACTGATGGCGCGCCCAAGCAAGCGTAATTACTTCACCGTAACCTTCATGGCAATGATCATCATATTCGGCCACTGGCTCGATTATTTCCAGATGGTTATGCCGGGCCCGCTTGCTGAACATTGGCACATCAACTGGTACGAAATAGGTATATTCATGGGTTTTGTTGGCATCCTGATATTTGCTGTGTCACGCACACTGACAAAATCATCGCTGGTACCGGCTAACAACCTGTTGCTGAAAGAAGCAGTGGTGCACCTTAGCTAGTAGAACGCATTGAAAAGAAATAAAGAGTAGGGAATAACATTTAACAAGTAAATATAAGCTGAACGACTATGTCGGTATTTATTATAATAACATTGATAGCACTGGTTTTCATCATTATCTACCAGATAGGAAAAGCCAGTGAATACGCAACAGTGCTGCGCGGAGAAGAAAAAGTAAAAGCGCAGACCAACCGGACAATCGCACTATTGCTGGTAGTAGTGTTCGTGCTGGGTATGTGGGGCATTTGGAAATGCAACCAGTTGTTCGATGGTAAAATGCTGCCAATAGCTGCCTGCAAGACAGGTGAGAACTTTGATTTCATGTTCAGTATCACAGTAATGGTTACTGGCGTTGTATTCTTCCTTACACAGGCTGTCCTTTTTTGGTTTTGCTTTAAATACCAGGCAAAAGATAAGCAGACCTCATTTTATTTCCCGCACAATAATAAGCTTGAAATTATATGGACAACAATACCAGCTATAGCAATGGCCATACTGGTAGCTATAGGGTTGAAAAACTGGTTCGATGTTACATCTCCTGCGCCACCCGATGCTAAGGTTATAGAGATCGTGGGCAAGCAGTTTAACTGGCTCGTTCGCTACCCTGGTAAAGACAATGAACTTGGTAAGAGGGACTTCCGTAAAATAAACGACGCAAATAACGTACTTGGCCTTGACTGGACCGACCCGCATAACATGGATGACATCATCTCTCAGAATGGTGAGCTGCATCTTGTTATCGGTAAGCCGGTAAAACTACTTATCGGTTCGCGCGATGTAATACATGACGTAGGCCTGCCACACTTCCGCCTGAAGATGGATGCTGTACCGGGTATCACTACTACGCTATGGTTTACCCCATCTATCACTACAGAGCAGATGAAAGCTATTACCCACAATCCTGATTTTGTATACGAAATATCATGCGATCAGCTGTGCGGTAAGGGCCACTATTCTATGCGTGGTACTATAATAGTAGAAACACAGGCCGAATACGATAAGTGGATGGCCAGCCAGCCTTCATACTATGCTGGCAATAATCCATCTGCTGCACCGGCGGCAGCGGGCGCACCAGCCAGCGACAGCACAAAGAAAGAGAGTGTAAAAGAAGTAACGATGAAATAATCGGCTAAAGGTATTAGCCACAAAAAGTGCAATAAAATGAGTAACGAAATTATCATCGAAGGGCCTAATGTAGCGCATGGAGCAGAATCTGCTACAGACCATCATGGCCACGAACATCATGAGCAGCATTTTATCTGGAAGTATATCTTCAGCCAGGATCATAAGACTATATCCAAGCAGTTCCTGATCACGGGTATTATATGGGCAATAATCGGTTCCTTGTTCTCGGTGTTCTTCCGCCTGCAGCTCGGCTTCCCCGATTCTACTTTCCCTATCATGGAGAAATTCCTTGGTGAGTGGGCTAAAGGTGGCAAGTTGTCTCCTGAGTTTTACTACGCGTTGGTTACCATGCACGGTACCATACTCGTGTTCTTCGTACTTACGGCCGGCCTTAGCGGCACGTTTGCAAACCTGCTGATACCTTTCCAGGTGGGCGCCCGCGATATGGCGTCGCCGTTCATGAACATGCTGTCTTATTGGTTCTTCTTCCTGGCAAGTATATTCATGTTTACTTCATTATTCGTAGAAACCGGCCCTGCATCAGGTGGATGGACTACTTACCCGCCATTGAGCGCGCTCAAAGAAGCTTCTATGGGTTCGGGCATAGGTATGGACCTTTGGCTGATCAGTATGTCGCTGTTCGTGGTGTCTTCATTATTAGGTGGCCTTAACTACATCGTTACTATATTGAACATGCGTACAAAGGGCATGACCATGACACGCCTGCCACTAACTATATGGGCGCTGTTCTTCACTGCTGTATTGGGCGTACTTTCTTTTCCTGTATTATTCTCAGGTCTTGTTCTGCTGATATTCGACCGCAACTTCGGTACCAGCTTCTACCTCTCTGAAATATTTATTGGTGGTAAGGCATTACCGCACATTGGCGGCTCGGCTATCCTTTACCAGCACTTATTCTGGTTCCTTGGCCACCCCGAAGTATATATCATCATGCTTCCGGGCATGGGTATGGCATCTGAGGTACTTTCTACAAATGCCCGCAAACCTATCTTTGGTTACTTCGCCATGATCATTTCGCTCGTTGGTATCACATTGCTGGCGTTCGTGGTATGGGCGCATCATATGTTCGTTACAGGTATGAGCCCGTTCCTTGGTTCTATATTCGTACTGCTTACCCTGCTTATCGCCGTACCATCTGCGGTAAAGGTGTTCAACTGGCTTACCACTATCTGGCGCGCAAATATCCGCTTCACACCGGCTATGTTGTTTGCCCTTGGTTTCGTGTCGCTGTTCATCTCAGGTGGCCTTACCGGTATCTTCCTGGGTAACTCAGCGCTGGATATTCACCTGCACGATACTTACTTCGTGGTAGCGCACTTCCATATAGTAATGGGTGTGTCGGCATTCTTCGGCATGTTTGCAGGTATTTATCATTGGTTCCCTAAAATGTTCGGCAGGTTTATGAATAATACTGTTGGTTACATTCACTTCTTCATAACCTTCATAGGTGCTTACCTCATCTTCTGGCCTATGCACTACGAAGGTATTGCAGGTATGCCGCGCCGCTACTACGATTACTCCGCATGGGAATCATTCAAGCACTTCCAGGGCATCAATGCGTTCATCAGCATCATGGCCATGATCGTGTTCTTTACCCAGCTATTGTTCGTGATGAACTTCATAGTGAGCATCTTCCGTGGACGTAAAATGACCACATTAAATCCATGGGGTTCTACAACGCTTGAGTGGACTACACCTATCCACCCAGAGCACGGTAACTGGCCTGGCGAAATTCCTGAAGTATACCGCTGGCCTTATGATTACAAAGATGATGGTAATGGCAATGACTTCATCCCGCAAACCACCCCGCTTAGACCGGGTGAAGAATCACATTAAAAACAGCATAGTATCAAAATATATAACCGCTCCACTTTGGGGCGGTTTTTTTGCAAACTGCTGCATGTGCCAGTTTTATATATGAATATCGATCGCACACTTCATCAAATATTTATTGTAAACGCGAAATTTTGTTTGGTTTTCGCTGTGTTATTGTTGCAGCAACATAATCCGGTGTTATGTCAACCCAGGTCAATGAAGACCCTTTTCCCTTTAGATGACAAGGACACTGTAACCGGTTTAGGGAGAACAAAAGTCTATGTGTTGAAAAAGGAAGTACGCAATGCTGACATTGATACACTATTATTGGAAGATTTTGATCGTAGCGCTAATAAGGTGACTACAATATCGAATTTGTTTGAGCCAATTCGCGGAAAATTTCTTTATTTCCAGTTTATAGCAACATTTAAAGGGGAAGTTTACAATGAGACGGGAACGCTAATTAAAGATTTCCACGACATTTTAATAATAAAGACCGATCGCAACTATAGAATTCTCGATGCATATCAATATACATTAGAGTGGTTAGAATTACCGCTTCAATATGATTTGTTTAGAGGTTCTGCTAAAGGCACGATACTGAGAGATGGGTTCAATATTTTGGCCCTGCATCTTAGGCGTAGTTGCTGTTGGAGTAAAAAAGAAGAAATTGACAACGAAGGTGGTATCATATATTTTAAGTAGATCCAATTAACTTGAATTCTATCTAAACACTTGGAACACAAACAGCGCACTCAAATACGCTATTCCAAACATGTACACAAACTGGATGACCGGATACTTCCAGCTTCGCGTCTCACGTTTTACAATCGCAAGAGTGCTCATGCACTGCATAGCAAATACATAGAAGATGAGCAGAGATAACCCTGCGGCAAGCGTATATACGGGTGTGCCGTCCTCGCGTTTTGCAGCCTGCATTTTGTCCTGTAAGGTTTGTTTGCCAGCCTCAGTGTCGCCCACGCTGTAAAGTGTCGCCATGGTGCCTACAAATACCTCGCGCGCCGCAAAAGAAGTAATGAGTGCAATGCCAATTTTCCAATCATAACCAAGGGGGCGTATTAGTGGTTCTATACCATGGCCCATTATTCCGGCAAACGAATGCTCCAGCTTGGCAGTCGCATGTTTATGCTCTATTTCCGTGTGCTGCTCCGGATGCTGGCGAAGCAGCTCCGTGTACTTTTCTTCTACGGCCCGCATCTGGCTTGGTGGCCCAAAGGCCGCAAGCCCCCACAATATCAGCGATAATACAATGATCACCTTACCCACATCGCGTATAAATATCTTTCCTTTTTCTATCATGGTGATCCCCACATTTTTCCAGCGCGGCGCCCGGTATACCGGCAACTCCATCAGGAAAAAAGTACGCTCCTTCGTTTTGATCATAAAGCTCATAACCCTCGCCACCACTAATGCCATGAAGAACCCTAGCAGGTATAACCCCATCAGCACCAACCCCTGCAAGTTGAATAGGCCAAGAAATACACGGTTAGGGATCACCAGCGCGATAAGCATGGTATATACCGGCAGCCGCGCCGAGCAGCTCATAAGCGGGGTCACCATTATGGTGATCAGCCGTTCTTTGCGGTTTTGTATGGTACGGGCAGCCATAATTGCGGGTACCGCACACGCCATTCCGCTTATAAGCGGCATTACAGAGCGGCCATTGAGCCCCGCACTGCGCATGATACGGTCGGTAAGAAAACTGATACGGGCCATATAGCCACTATCTTCCAGTATAGTAATGAGTCCGAACAGGATCATGATCTGGGGCACAAAAACGGCAATACCGCTAACACCGGCAAGCAGGCCGTTTACAAGCAAGTCTCTGAACAAGCCTGGCTGCATAATATTGTTGAGCCCTTCCCCGGCAAGGGCAAAGCCTTGTTCCACCCAGTCCATAGGGTAGTGTGCCAACCAAAAAATGCTTTGAAATAACAGGAATAATACGACCAGTAAAATGACATTGCCCCATAGCGGGTGCAGTAGCACCCTGTCTATCTGCTCACTGATCACCATCTTTTTCATCGGGCTTTCGGTAACCACGCATTGCGCTATTATGGCATCTATCTTCTTATACCGCTGCATGATCTCCCCTGCCTGGACCTTAGACTTATGAAAGCCGGATTCCCCAAGCAGTGCCGCTATTCTTATCCTGTTAGCCGCATTTATATAGCGCAGCTCAGTGTAGTTGCAGGCTACATGCAGAGCTGCATAGTTGCTATCCAGCTCACATAGCTGCCTTACTTCCTGTAGCCATTCTCCTGTTAATGCAGGAAGGTCTATAAAGTCCGCCCGTGCGGGTAAGTTTGTTTGATAAATATCGCCGATCGCCTTTTTTAGATTGGCTATACCCTTATTGCGCCTGGGGTTCACGGGTATTACCGGCACACCCATCAATCGTTGCAGCTCCTGTGTATCTATGGTAATGCCCTTTTGTTTGGCAATATCCATCATAGTAAGCGTGATGACCACAGGTATCTTCAGGTCCATTATCTGGGTGCAGAACAGCAGGTTGCGCTTCAGGTTGGCTGCATCGGCTATTACTATGATCAGGTCTGGCCGGTCAGCATTCTTTTGGTTGAGCAAAACCTCGTAGGTAACCTGCTCATCGGCACTTTTGGGGTACAGGGAATAAGTACCCGGAAGGTCAATAATATTTGCCGATAACGATTCTGAGATATTGGAAACACCCGTTTTCTTATCCACAGTAACCCCAGGGAAATTACCTACTTTCTGGTTGAGTCCTGTAAGTACATTGAAGAGAGAACTTTTACCACTATTGGGGTTACCCACCAAAGCTATCGTATATGGCCGTTGCATGAAGACGGCGCAAAGTTACAAATTGACAAGGGGTTAAAGATACTTAACAATATGAGCATTAAAAAAATTCCTGATTGTATAAACCTCAGGAATAACGTCGCGTTTAATTATCATCAGGGCTGTAACGATAATGTACTGATAAGCTCCTGGTTAAAAGCGTTTAGGTCTGCGGGTTTGCGGCTGGTAATGAACTGGCCATAATGCACCATTTCCTTATCTACCCAGTCCACACCTGCATTCATAAGGTCAGTTTGCAGAGATGGGAATGAGGTCATGGTTTTGCCCTCAATCATACCCGTTTCAATGAGCGTTTGAGGACCATGACAGATAGCAGCTACGGTTTTACCAGCCCGGATAAAATGCTTTACGAAAGATACCGCATCTTTATTTAATCTCAGTTTATCAGGGTTCATTACACCTCCGGGTAGTACAAGTGCATCGTAGTCATCAGCATTTGCATTGCTGAGATTAATATCTACATCCACCTCCTTTCCCCAGTTAGTATGGTTCCAGCCTTTTATTTTGCCATTTTTAGGCGATATTACATCTACTTTCATTCCTGCTCTTTCCAAGGCGTCTTTAGGGCTGGTTAGTTCCTGTTCTTCAAAACCATCTTCCGATAAAATGGCAACCCGCACCACCTTTAACCCGGTGGCCTCCAACACTTCTTTAACACCTGGTATTGAGGAGGTTGTATGTTCCTTTTCCAATACAGGCGTCGTTATTTCCTGTGCCTTTTTCATAATTAAGATAAGTTTGTATCACACTGTTGTCAGCAAAGCTGAAACCATACAGGCATATAAAAATAGCATGCCGGTACGGTGCTGTTTAATGCAACTTTTTGTTAAACTATTTTACCGCCGATTTAACTAATGTTCGTTTACTTATTTTTACATCATTCAATTATCTTTTTAATTCACCATCGTGAAAACACGCCTCCGTTTTTTTATTGCGTCTGTACTTTTGTTAGGAGCATTCAGCTTAGTTCTGTTTAATAGCTGTAAAAATAAGTGCGGTAGTACCACCTGCCAAAACGGGGGAACATGCTCCAGCAATGTTTGTATATGCCCGACGGGGTATTCAGGTAATGCCTGCCAGATAGGGTGGAGCGACCCAGTGATAGGTACTTACGTTTGCAAAAGGGAAGATTGCCACCCCGCAGTTTCCGGTGTAAATAGCTGGCAAAGCGCTGTAACCAAAGATGCTACCGACGGGGGATTTACCGTTGATATTTCCGACTTCGATAATTCCAATATTACAGTCGTTGCCACGGTAGATAGCGCCATTAACGGTGTAAGTAAAGTAAAGGTCACTGCAGCTACCGGCTCAGGTATCAGCGCGTCTGGCACATATGCAAATGGCGTAATGAACTTAACATTTACAACTGCTGTGGGTGGCGTAGGAAGCTATACCTGCGATATGGTGTTGACAAAACAGTAAATGAGCAGTTGACTACTTGCCTTTAAAAACCGGTTTTCTTTTTTCCAGGAATGCCAGTACCCCTTCTCCGAAATCTGACGTACTGCCAGCCTGCACCTGTACTTGTTTTTCCATGTCCAGTTGTTGCTGCAGGCTGTTGCTGAATGATTCATTTAGCAACCGTTTAGTAAGGCCTATTCCCTTTGTTGGCATCTGCGCCAGCATCTGCGCCATCTTTTTGCTCTCATTTTCAAAAGTATCATCAGGGAAAAACTTGTAGGCCATTCCCATTGCCACGGCATCTGATGCGGTTACTTTTTCTGCGGTCATCATTAACGCTGCAGCACGCTGCATACCCACCAGCCTGGGCAGAAAATACGTGCCCCCACTATCTGGTATCAATCCTATTTTGCTGAAGGCCTGTATAAAGGATGCGCTCTCTGCGGCCAGCACAATATCGCAAGCCAAAGCAATGTTAGCGCCCGCACCTGCCGCAACGCCGTTAACCGCTGCTATCACAGGCTTCTCTATTTTGCGAATACGGAGAATGGTAGCATTGTAGTGCTCCTGTACCATACGTTCAAATTCCTCAGGCGTAGGGTTTATGGCTTCAGACAGGTCCTGCCCTGAACAAAAGCCTTTACCTGCGCCGGTAATATATATGCAACGCACTTCGTCATCCACCTCGCAATTGTCTAAAAATCCCTGTAGCGCCAGTGCCATTTCCCGGTTATAGCTGTTATATTTATCGGGGCGGTTAAGAGTAATATAACCCACACCATTTTCTTTATTAAACAATACGCTGCTCATGCTTCAAAGGTAATTTGAAAATTAATAAATAGTAACAGATCAGTTATCGTGAGTTGTTGCAGTATGTTTCTTCAAACCAAAATCCAGGCGATAATAAAAGATCGGTAAAAATCCGAGCTGGTATTGATAATAGAAAGATTGTGTGCCACCGGTTTGCTGATAAAGGCCGTAGCTGAATGTTTCTGAGAGGATATTCTTTGTGTTAAAGATGTTCAAAAGGTCAAGTGCGATCTCATGTGTTACTTTTTTTGAGTTGAAACGCATACCAAGCTTCAGGTCGGTACGAAAGTAAGGTTTGAACTCCAGGCTATTCCGTTGATTGTCTACAACTACAATATCCCCTGTCTTGCCAGATGCTCCGGTATCAACCGGTGAATATAGCTGGCCGCCTATCAACGTCATTTTTAATCCTGTTATCAGGGTACTGTAAGTGCCTAATTTATGTTCATAGCCAGCCAGCAGGCTAAAGGCATAGTGGGTGTCATAGTCGGTGCTTCGGTACACACCATCATTACCTTTTGCTTTAGAATCATATACAGACCCTGAAAACAAAAAATAATAACCACTGCTGAATGTTTTTTCCAGCGTCAGCTCAAGGCCATAATTGTAACCGGTGCCCGTATTTTTCAGGGAGTCAGGAAAGTCGCGCGAATAGCCGGTACCCTGATCCAATGCCGAGTAGGAAGAACCTGTTCTTGTTTCCACAGGCACATCAAATAGGTACTGGTAGTAGGTTTCCAGCCGAAGGTGCAGGTTTTTCGATAATATTTTTTCGTACCCTAAAACAAAATGATGGCTCCGTGTAAACCCTATATTCTTGTTGGCCATTGCCTTGAAAGTATCAACAGCGAAGTACTGGTACAACTGCTGTATCTCGCTGTGCAGCCCATACCCGGCAGTAATAATATCGCTGCTGCTAAGCGCCCAGCGCATGCCTGCACGCGGCTCTATAGACTTTGATCCGTTGAGTGTAAAGTACTGGCCATGCAGCCCGGCAGTAAATGTAAGGGCGTCATTTGGGCGGTACTTATATTGGATGTATGCCTGAGCCAGGTCTGTATTACCGGTAAAGTCTTCCCGATGGGTCCAGTCTTGCCGTGTAGGCGGAAATTGCCTGCTGCTATCTGTAAGATTAAGATGATAGAGATTATTGATGATGCCAAACTTTAGTGTTTGTTTAGCCGATAGCTTTTTATTGAGATACCAATGCGCTACGGTAGTAGTGGTTATAAACCGGTAACCAAGTATATTTTTTAGAGAGTCTGCATTATTGGTTGCACTATCCCGGAAGATATAATCGTGGTGGGCATAGATATCGCTTGCAGTCTCAGCTACAGTGAATTTTGTGTAAGTGCTCTGGTTAAAAGTATGGCTGAATGTAGCGCCTACTATACCGGTATTTGCAGTGAAATATTGGTTACGGTCGCTCTCTCCATAAAGCTCAGAGCTTGGTTGCGAGACATCGCTCACTATAAGATTGATACTGCTTAGCCCGCCGATACCGAAGAAAGCCAGGTCTGACTTTTTACCGATTGGCAGGTTTACTTTAAAGGTCGCATCCTGATAATTAGGAACCGAGGAGGTGCCTATTTTTATGTTTAGTCCTTGAAACAGTTGAAGGGTAGAATACCGGTAGGTAAACAAAAAAGATGCACCCGTTTTTGAAGACAGTGGCCCCTCTGCTGCAAGCTCTGTGCCGAGCAAACCTAGCTGGCCGGTAAATTCATACCGTTCATTATTGCCATTGCGCAGCCGCAGATCAAATACTCCACCTATCGCATCGCCATATTCCGCAGGGAATGCTCCCATAAAGAAATCGCTGTTAGCCAGCGTTTTACTATTGAGCATAGATACCGGGCCGCCGGTTGTGCCAGGTATGGCAAAGTGGTTAGGGTTAGGTATGTCTATACCCTCAAGCCGCCACAGCACGCCTTGCGGGCTATTGCCACGGATAATGATGTCGTTCCGGGAGTCATCGCCACCCTGTACACCGGCAAAGTTAGATGCCATACGTGCAGGATCTGACCTGCTGCCTGCATAGCGTTCTGTTTCCTGCACGTCAAAAGTTCGTGTACTTACCAGCGCCATCTCGTTTATGTGCTCTCTTTTACGCGATACCGTAACCTCCTTCATTTTCACGGCAGATTCTTCCAGCTCTAATGGCAGCACTACTTCTTTTGCCGTAGTTACCAGTACTTCATTTAACGTAACTGACTGGTAACTGATGCCTGAAATAGAAATAACATGCTTACCTACGGGTATATTTGCTATAGCAAAGTTGCCATTAGTATCTGTAACTGCACCCGGCACCGGCTGCAGATCTGTTACCTGTATAATTACCCCCGTTATGGGTGCCTTTGATTCTTTATCCCGCACACTTCCACGTATCAACTGAGTACGCTGGGCGGAGCTAAAAAGAGGCAGTATATACAGAATTAAGAATAAGTATTTACGCACCGGCCTTTAATTTAATTTGAAGAAGGTAAGATAATAAAAGCAAGATATTTGCCGGCAACAGTTTTTATATCAGCTACCTATAGCTTGTCATTTAGTATGTTGAAGCGCCATTAGGAAAACTAAAAACCAGCTACAGTTGGTCGTCCCATTACTTTTTACGTCTTATACATAATTAATTGAACGCAAATCGAATGCACATGATTTATGTCTTAAATAATTGGTGATATATGGAATAATAGATGTTTATTAATATTTATATACCGTTACTTTTGTAAAAATCCAAGATCATTAAAAAATACCTGCTTCTTACGATCATTATAGTTATCCTTAACCAATGGCATGCCTATGCCCAGGACAAGCAGATAGCACTGACAGGATACATTGATGTAAATAGCGGCGAGTCGTTCCAATATAAAATTGTTGTGACCGAAAACGCAGGAATAATAAAGGGCTATTCGCTTACATACAAAGAGCCGAATGATACAAAGGCTGGAATACAAGGAACCCTTGACAGGAGAAACCACCGGCTTAGCTTTAAAGAAAAGGATATTCTTTACTCGCACGGGTTTCATACCAAGGCATATATGTGCCTGGTAAATGCCACACTTGAGTATGTGCAGAGCGGTAACGGCTTTGTGCTCAAAGGCCCTATAACCAGTGCCGAGGCTGACAATACCGTTTGCACCGGCGGCACCATAACCTTTAACAACGCTGAGGAAATACAAAATCTCTTCGGGTATCATGAGCAGTATGATACGGTTATCTCTATGAAAAAAAAGGTAAAGGAACCTGTTGAGGCAAATGGAAATGAAGCCAAAGTAAAAGATGACGCAGGCAGCGAACAAGCGCTGGTAGCACAACAACCAGCAGGAACAGATAAGATAACAAAAGGGATAGAAAAAACGTATGACTGGAAGAGCGACTCTGTGATAATAGACGTTTGGGATGGTGGTAATGTGGATGGAGACCGCATCTCTATCTCGTTTAATGACCAGCCATATCTTACTAATTACTACCTGGTAAAAGAAAAAAGACAACTACGTATAGCGTTGGATCCGTTATCTGTAAATACCATTACGATTATGGCAAATACAGAGGGCTCAGATCCTCCAAATACAGCCAGCCTATTGCTTACCGATGGCACCCGGAAATATAGTGTGCTTGCTTACAATCTTAAGGGCCAGGTATCGGTCATTAAGCTAAAGAAGGTAAAATAACCGGTTGCATTAGCCCTTTTTGTGCTTTTCTATCATGTCGCTTACGGCAAGAATAAGCTCGTAAGGTATGTTCGCCTCATTGTTATTGGCTGCATCGTACCTGCCTAATTCAGACCAGGCCATGAAAAAGCGGGGATACCCCTTCATATTAACTTCATAATACATGCCGTCTTTCCTAAGCTGTGGCACTATCACCGCCAGTATAGGCTTTCTATTATAAACTACTTGTTTTGAAAAGCTATTTGACACAGAAACAAAGGTATTATAAACAATATAAAAAGCGCTGCAACTACCCTATGCGCAAGGAAAATTTCAGCGGAACCAAACGTTTTCTAGTTTACCTCCGTCTTATTGAGTAGCACCGGAGATAAATGAATATGGGGTAATTTATTAATTATCAAATCATTTATCCGAAAACTCTAAAAACCGTCAAATGAACATTGGTTTAGCTATTAAGTCGATCAGGAAGAAACTTTCCATAACCCAATACGAGCTTGCTGAAAAATGCGAACTCTCACAGACGTCTCTGTCGCAAATAGAGACCGGGGTGAAACGTCCCAGCCAGAGAACTATTTCGAAGGTGTGCACGGTACTGGATATCCCTGAATCCATCATCTATATAGTAGCCATGCAGGAAGCTGACGTGCCGCCGAGTAAGAAAGGAGTTTATGAGCTGGTGTATCCATCAATAAAGAGCCTGGCTCTGCAAATGGTGAGTTCTGAGCACATGGGGCTGGTAGCAGAGGCTGTGTAGATGAACATAGTTTAGTATAAAAGTAGTTTGTGAGTTCTTTATTATAACAATTAGTATTGGCGAAACCCAAACAGAAATTTGCTTTATTACAGAAATTTATTTTTTTTTAGTCGCGAAAGCGAGTGGTGATTATTGTACCACATTAGTTTTATACCTGTAGCCAGGTTGGTATTTCTATACCCTGTCCTTCTTTTTTAAAGAAGTATGTAGTAACCCGAATTTATAATACATCATTTTTAAATTATGCAGAGAATTGAAGCAGATAGCTATGCCCATTTTAACTAAACAACTTGACCATCTTAAAACAACCAAAATTTAAAACGTATGAACAAAAACTTCAACAAACTACTAGTATCAGCACTATTAATGACCAGTTTGAGCGCGAACGCTCAAATAAAGTACTACATAAAGACCGCGGCTGGTAATGGTACTCAAGGTTATGGCCCGGAAACGTCAACCCAGGCGACGGCCTCAAAAATATCTACTCCCCAGGGCGTTGCGGCAGATGATAAGGGAAATTTCTACATTGCCGATGAGGGCAATAACAGGATACGTAAGGTGACGAGTGCTGGTATAATTTCTACTGTAGCGGGAAATGGTACTGCAGGATATAGCGGCGATAATGCCGCAGCCACTGCAGCTACATTACACTTTCCATACGGAGTGGCCGTAGATCATGCAGGCAATCTATACATTGCCGATAATTATAATAATGTTATCCGCAAAGTGAATACTACTGGTATTATCACCACTTTTGCCGGCCCGGGTATTGCAACAACCCTTGGTGACGGAGGCCCGGCTACAGCAGCATATTTGAGCTCGCCGGCATCTGTGGCAGTGGATAAAAACGGGAATGTATTTATTGCAGATATGGGCAATGGACGCATTCGTAAGGTAGACGCAACAGGAACGATCACTACTTATGCCGGAACTACAATTTCAGGTTATAACATGGATGATGTTGCGGCCACAACGGCTCAGCTAAACCTACCTTCGGCGGTATGCGTAGACACTTTTGGGAATGTATATATAGCAGATAAGAATAACTATCGTATACGTAAAGTGGATGTAAGCAGCCAGATAATATCTACTATTGCCGGCACCGGCGCCACCGGATATACTGGTAATGGAGGTCTTGCAACCGCAGCCAAAATAAGCTATTCTACTGGTATAGCGGCTGATCGTTTCGGTAATATCTTTATATCAGATAACCAGGAAGTGAGAAAGATCAATGCGCATGACAGCATAAATGAATATGCAGGGCAGTATAGCTTCAACGATTATAAAGGAGATGGCGGCCTGGCTGATACTTCCATGTTGGCTGGCCCACAAGGCCTTGCTGTAGATACACTTGGAAATCTGTATATAGCTGACCAAAACAATAACCGTATACGCAAAGTATACCAGGTAAATAAAGTAGGCGTGCAGCAGGTAGGCGGCCAAAACAGTTCAGTAACGGTGTTCCCTAATCCAAATAAAGGAACCTTTACGGTTAAGGGGTCGCTAAACTCAGCGATAGATGAAAGTGTGGAAATCTCCGTTATTAATTTAACCGGTGAAGTGATCTATAAGAATACTACAGCAGCACATAGCGGCATTATAAACGCATCCATACACCTGGATGAAAGTTTGCCGGAAGGATTCTATATGCTGAATATAAGATCGGCCACTGCAAATGATGTGGCGCGGTTTGTTATTGAGAAGTAAGTTGAAGTTTACCCTAAACCATAGAAACAAAGTTTTATCCGCATTTTTAACCGGCTTGCCGGATTAATATGCGGATATTTCTTTTTGGGTTAAACAATAATCTCAGTTAATCAGGCATTTGTTTTTTCGTTAATTTTATATAGAAAATAAAAAGCCATGAATTATAAAACACTATTGTTCGTCATGCCATTTTTGCTCATGGCATATTGCAGCTATGCGCAGGGTGCCAACTATGAAATGAGCAACCCGATAGAGTTTAAACAAACTGGCTGGAACAAAGTGCTATGCATGAAAAACGGCAATACGTTTCTTTTTCATCTTGACCCTACCAGGCCGGTGGAGATAAAAGTGTTTGACAGCTTGCATAAAAGAATTGCTAACCAGGAACATGTGTGCAGTGTACTGGATATAAGCACGCTCAGGACTTCTGAATTCAAAGGGTTATTTGATATTAACGGAGAGGCAGTACTATTTATAGAGCAGGAACACCTGGGCAGGTTCGGCCTGGTGAGGCTTCGCTTTGATGGTAAGAATGGTAAGTTGTTGGAGGAAAAACTGGTAAAGGAATCGCCGGGCATAAGTAAGCGAACGAAATTTTATGTAATGAAGAATAGAGGTGAAGACAACTATGCCATTTTATACAGCACAGATGTACCCCAGTTTTATGATTGTGAAATACACATTACCTACTATAACAATAGGCATGACGTACTTAAGGAGATACCGCTGGACGTAGACAGGAAGAAATATGATTACCTGTATGTAGCCTGTGCTGAAGCGCGGCCTAACGGTATATGCGTGGTGCTGGACCTGAAAAAGCTGGTGGAAAATATGACTACATCGAGAGAGAGTGCGCAGAGGGATGTATATAACCATCATGAAGCTATATACTATATTCCTAAAGACAGTAGTAAGGCATATAAGCAGGTAGTGGATGTATCGACCGATGTGACGCCGGATTATTCTGAAGTTACCTATAACCTTTTTGCAAAGACGGTGAACCTGCTGGTGTTTAGCTACAGGGAATTGTTTTATAAATTTGGTATAGATGTAAAACGTGGAACTGCCCTGGGCAATATGTTCTTTAAAATAGAAGAAGATAATAGCGACATTAAAATGAACTGGGTGAAAAATGATATAGCGACAGCTGCGCTGCAAAAAAGTGCAGACACATCGAAGGTGTTTTTAGGGGTACCACTAGGGATGTATACCAACAGCAATGGCCTGACAACACTGGTGTCTGAATCGTATGACCGGTATGACGAGCCGGAATCAGGAGTAGCAGCGGCGCCAAGAGACCCGAATTATGCAGGCCAGACGCGATACGTGAGAGGCAGGCCCGTGAACAGGAATATACCGGATAGGGCAAGTGCTAATTCGGTCCGGTATGACTGGAATACTTATTTTGGGAATATCGGCATTACCCAGCTGGATGATGATGGTAACGAGATATGGGGTACTGTGCTGCCACACTCTGAATACCTGAAGAGCTACAAGCACTACTACCGGCCGGAGGAAATTGCTAAGAAAGACCAATCGCACAAGCTATTTGATGACCTACCCGACCAAGTGACACAACGCCAGTTTGTCTCGTTGAATTCTTACTTCCATAACAACAACCTGTACATAGTTTTTAACGATGACCAGCTGAACTACCAGAATATAAAAAATGCAGACAGAGATACAGTCTTCAACTTTGAGCAGACCAATGCCTTTTATTACAAGATGAACAGCAAAAAGGAGATCACCAGGAGCTACCTGCTGGGTGAGCCTGCTAAGAATGAATATAAGTGCAGCTTTATAGAGGGCGCTGACTTTGATGAACAGCGTGGGGTGTATGCTACGCTGGTGCAGTACAAGCGAAATGACAATACATCACTGCGGATGGCGTGGAGCCACTTAAACTAAGTTTATTACAATGCTGTAGCGGCTTTTGATATGCCACTGAATAATGTAATGACCTTCTTAAAGGAGCTTGCGTGATGTGTAATTGTTGCAGGCACTTGCGCTGATGTATTTTGTGATGCTGTGGTGGTATCGGCTACAATGGTTATTTTATTCCTGCCGGTAAAGGCATTGTGAATATCGTCCCAGTTTACGGCAAGCATGAGCGCTACATAGAGCAGTAACGACCAAAGCATGGACTTGCCTAAGAATACACTCCATTTTTGTATGCCCTTTTTCATATGCAGTGTGTTTTTGTTTATATAAAGTTAATGAAATTGGTTAGGAGTTAGGAATTTGTTATTGGGAATTTGGGGGGTAGTATCATGTGCTCTGTATGATTGCTGCTGCAATTGGGAGGCAGTTCGTTGATTTGGCTGATTGCCAATTCTCAGGGGATCTCTCCACTTCGTTTGCTGCGCCGCACTCCGTTGCGAAATGACGGCTCCGATCTGAAAACCTTGCCTGTCTTGGGTTTAAGGTCGTTTTTGGGGGAGCGGGTGCTGTATTTTTCATGTGCTCTATTATTTTGGGAATTGGGATCGTATTCGGATAGCCGGAATGTATGGGCTTGGAAAATGAAAGGCTTGCCTGACTTGGTTTTGAGGTCGTTTTTGGGGGAGCGGGTGTTGTGTTTTTCATGTGTTCTGTATGATTGCTGCCGCAATTGGGAGGCAGTTCGTTGATTTGGCTGATTGCCAATTCTCAGGGGATTTCTCCACTTCGTTTGCTGCGCCGCACTCCGTTGCGAAATGACGGCTCCGATCTGAGAGGCTTGCCTGGCTTGGGGTTAAGGTCGTTTTTGGGGGAGCGGGTGCTATGTTTTTCACGTGCTCTATTGCTATGGGATCAGGGATTTGTTTATTGGATCGTGGTTGATGGTATGCAAGGGCTTTTTTAAGGAAAGTTAGGAATGGTGAATGGAAGTGGAATCAGTGATCTATAGATAATGCAACATGGCCCGGCTTGATTAGGCTGAATCAAGTGAATGCCGGTTTCAAACCGAGACTTATGGGCAGAACAAGATGCTCTTCCCTAATATTTTGTGCAAGCATTTCTCGTGGATGGCGAAGTCGCGATGGTGGCGAAGATTACTGGATGCTAAAGGAAATAGTTTGCTTTGTGCCCGGGGTGATAGCTGTAATAAAATAGAGTCCGGGCGGCGCGGTAAGTGTGAGTGGTATAACATGGTTTGTCGCTATGTCTTGCTCCGCGACGTTTTGCCCGGCAATATCTGTGATAATGACGTGAGCAGTGGTAGCAGCAGGTGTGGTAAGCAACAGTGTAAACGCGCCGGGGTTAGGGTTAGGGTAAAGAGAGAGCACAGGCTGGAAAGTAGCATAGACGTTAGTGACAGCTGAAGTACCAGGAGGAGGGGGTACAGAAGATGAGCGAATAAGCCAGACTATTTGTGAGTGTGAATCCGAAATAAAGATATCGCCGACAATATTTACAGTGACACCTGAAGGATATTGAAGCTGGGCTGCAGTGGCGGGGGTACCATCGGCGGGTGTGACACCCGTCCAAGTGCCATTGCCTGCAAGGGTAGAGATGGTACCGGAAGGGCTGACCCTAAGCACACGATGGTCTGACGGGGAGGCTATGAGCATGCAGCCATAGTGATCGAATGCGATAGCGGTAGGTGTGATATGGGCGTCTGTAGCGGGACTACCATCGCCGAGATACCCGGAAATATCGCAACCTGCAATGGTGGCAATGGTGCCTGAAGGGTTTATCATACGTACGCGCTGTGAGTCAGTAAAATAGATATTGCCCGAGGCATCTATAGTAATATCGGACGGGTAGCGGAGAGATGCGGCAGTGGCGGGACCGCCATCGGCGGGATATGCAGCAGTGCCGTTGCCGGCTATAGTGGTGATAATGCCAGCGGGATCTCTATGGCGAACCGAGCGGTGAACAAGATCAGTAAAATAAAGATCGCCATGATAATTGCCTGTGATTCCCTCAATATCAATACCTATTGTGTCTGTGCCTGTAGTTTCACCAGTCAATGGCGCCCCGAAACCCGCCAGTGTAGATATGTAGCGGGGGCCGTTTACCATACGGATATTGCGGGCACCACTGTCTGCTATAAAACCGGTAGCAATAGTAGTGTCCCAGAACATGGAATGTGGTGAAATAAGTGTGGCATAACCGCTGTGCAACCCATCGCCAGAATAACCCGAAGTGTTGCTGCCGGCATAACAGTCGAGCGCAAAGGAGTTATCAACATCCCGTGCCCTGTGGTTGTTTTTCTCGCACACGTAAAGATCTCCGCCCCAGACATAGGTATCCCAGGCATTGGCGAAAATTGCATGGTCGCCAAAAGAGAATGCGGATGATATGGCTGGCTGCTCGCAACCGGTACTAGGGCCGTTAACCCCGCTACCAGCAAAATGATAAATGACCTGGGCCTGAGATGCGAAGGATAGAAGCAGGAGGATAACAAGGGATGAATGTAGTAATATGCGTTTCATAGAGGGGCAGATGGTTTAGAAGTATAACGAAAGATATGGAAAAATATTTTGTTTGTTGCGCCAAGTTGCTGATAACAAATCAGGAGCCGTGGGTAAAGTACTGTATTATAGACGCTATAGCGGTGGAGATCTGGCGGCGACGAAAGCAACGAGTAGGGCAGCTCCGCTGGGGCAAGAAACGGTTTTTTGTTTTGTAGGGCTACAAACAGATAGCCCCGCCGGGGCAAACCAATTGGCATAATAGCAAAAGCCCCGGCATTCGCCAGGGCTATTGGTTTTTATCTTAAACTTATTGAGCTTAGTAGTCCATGCCCATTCCGCCTGGCATACCGCCGCCAGCTGGTGCTGAGGATTTCGGTTCTGGCTTGTCGGCAATAACGCACTCTGTAGTGAGGAACATGCTGGCGATAGATGCTGCATTTTCCAGGGCTACGCGGCTTACCTTAGTGGGGTCGATAACGCCGGCTGCAAGCAGGTTTTCGTAAACTTCTGTACGTGCATTGAAGCCGTAATCAGCTTTGCCTTCGCGTACTTTCTGAACGATAATAGATGCTTCGAGGCCTGCATTGTTAACAATCTGGCGCAATGGCTCTTCAAGCGCACGGCGAACGATGGCAACACCGGTCTTTTCATCAGCGTTCTCTGTCTTCACGCCATCGAGTGATTCGATAGCGCGGATGTAAGCAACACCGCCACCTGGTACGATACCTTCTTCAACCGCTGCGCGGGTAGCATGCAGTGCATCGTCGACACGGTCTTTCTTTTCTTTCATTTCTACTTCAGAAGCCGCACCGATGTACAATACCGCTACACCACCGCTGAGCTTAGCAAGGCGCTCCTGCAGCTTTTCGCGATCGTAGTCGCTGGTAGTAGATTCGATCTGTGATTTGATCTGGTTTACACGGCCCATGATCGCATCTTTCTGGCCTTTGCCACCTACTACTGTAGTGTTGTCTTTATCGATAGTGATGCTTTCGGCCTGGCCTAAAGCAGCTATTGTTGTGTTCTCCAGTTTGTAACCCTGGTCTTCGCTGATAACGGTACCGCCTGTGAGTGCAGCGATGTCCTGCAGCATTTCTTTACGGCGATCGCCGAAGCCCGGAGCCTTAACTGCTGCGATCTTCAATGAACCACGCAGCTTGTTTACTACGAGTGTAGACAATGCTTCGCCATCTACATCTTCAGCAATGATCAATAACGGACGGCCGCTTTGTACCACTGATTCCAGTATAGGAAGAATGTCTTTCAGGGTGCTTACTTTTTTCTCATAAATGAGGATGTACGGATTCTGCAATTCTACCTGCATTTTTTCCGTATTGGTAACGAAGTAAGCGCTGAGGTAACCCCGATCGAACTGCATGCCTTCTACTACTTCTACGGTAGTTTCAGTGCCTTTTGCTTCTTCTACAGTGATCACGCCTTCATTGCCCACCTTAGCCATAGCCTGTGCTATGAGCGCGCCGATAGCGTTGTCGTTATTGGCAGAGATAGAAGCAACCTGCTCTATTTTCTTGTTGTCGTTACCTACTTTTTCTGATTGTTTTTTCAAGTTTTCAACGATAGACGTTACCGCCTTATCGATACCACGTTTCAGGTCCATTGGGTTTGCACCTGCAGCTACGTTTTTCAGGCCTTCGCCTATTATTGACTGAGCCAGTACGGTAGCAGTAGTAGTGCCATCGCCTGCAAGATCAGCAGTTTTAGAAGCTACTTCTTTCACCATCTGTGCGCCCATGTTCTCAATAGAATCTTCGAGTTCTATTTCTTTGGCTACGGTTACACCGTCTTTGGTTACGCTTGGTGCGCCAAATTTCTTTTCGATAACCACGTTACGGCCTTTAGGGCCCAGGGTTACCTTTACTGCGTCGGCTAATACATCAACGCCACGCTTCATCCTGTTGCGTGCATCTATATTAAAGAAAAGTTGTTTTGACATAAATTTTTAATTTAAGCCCCCGGCCCCTAAAGGGGAGCATCGGAGTATTGTTAGGAATTGTTTTACTGTATTTGTCTTACTTTTTAGAGCCCCTTTAGGGGTTTGGGGTTTTAGATCACAGCCAGTATATCACTTTCGCGCATGATCAGGTAGTCTTCACCTTCCAGCGATACTTCTGTGCCGGCGTACTTGCCATAAAGGATGGTATCGCCTGTTTTTACGGTCATTGGTTCATCTTTTTTACCAGGGCCTGCCGCCATAACGGTGCCACGTTGCGGTTTCTCTTTTGCAGTGTCGGGGATAATGATGCCTCCGGCAGTTTTCTCTTCAGCAGCGGCGGGTTTCACGATTACCCTGTCGTGCAAGGGGGTAATGTTTACGTTTGTAGCCATAATTGTATATTTTAAGTTTTGTAAATACTGTTCGTCACATTTTATGCCATTGTGCGGCGGGGGGCAAATGTCGGTCAATTTTGCAGGCCAGCGAGACCATCTGCCGATTTTTTTGTTTATTCTGACAGGTTAAAATTTATTATAAACAATAATATATTTCATTTTGACAGTAATTTTTCATCACTTACTTTTACCAAAAAGACATGGCCATACAGATAGGACAGCAAGCCCCAGACTTTACGCTACGCGACAGCGATAAGAATAAAGTGACCCTTAGCGAGCAAAAGGGTAAAAATGTTGTATTGTTGTTTTTCCCATTAGCATTTACCAGCACATGTACGAAGGAGCTTTGCTCTGTGAGAGACAATATTGCTTTTTATAATAATATAGAGGCTGAAGTATTTGGAATATCGGTCGACTCCTTGTTTTCATTGCATAAGTATAAGCATGAGCAGAACCTGAATTTTGCATTGCTTAGTGATTTTAATAAAACGGCATCGACAGCATATGATGCCATTTATGAGCATTTCTTCAATGACATGGACGGTGTATCGAAGCGCTCTGCGTTTGTAATTGATAAAGAAGGTATTGTGCGCTATGCCGAAGTGCTGGAAAATGCAACTGAAATACCCAATTTTGATGCGATACAGGCATGTTTGAAAGAGATTAATCAGTAATTTGCACCTTTATAATTTTATAAGGCCCTTAAATAAAAAAATATGAAGAAGATCTATTTACTTTTTTGTGCATTAACGGCAGCTATGGGATCGTTTGCTCAAACAGTGCCTGGTGGTGATATGGAGATATGGCGCAGTAATACGTCGGGGACCTCCACCGCAATAGGAGTACAATGCCCGGCAAGCTGGTTTGGTTCAGATTCTACTTTTATAGGGTTAGGGCAAACGTTTGGTGCGCTGTTACCTACGCCAATACCGGATGACGCATGGCATGCGCAGCTTTTTGAAGAAAGTAACCCTACCTATGTGCATGGCGGCTCTCATTCTGCCAAAATAATGAGCACATTCCAGGATACTCTATTGTTTGCGGGCACTATGTCCAATTCACAGGCTAACGTGCATATTATATTTACTGCGCCTTATATAACCGGTGTCAGCTTTTTAGGCGGCCTGCTTACTACTGACAGGCCGATGTCAGTAAGCGCCTGGACACAATACTATCCTGGTAAAGACTCGATAACCCATTTGTTTGGCGGCCACGATACGGCATTACTTACTGTAACAGCCATCAGCAGGGTTGGGGGCACAATAGGTACTGGTATAGCGCTGATAGGGCCTAGCTCGTCGTGGACACAGATAACAGCCAATGTTGTTTACACAGACACGCTTAGCACAGCTGATACATTTCGCATCACCTTTGCAAGCAGTGGGGGCGCTACGCAGACACTGGACAGCAGCATACTGTATGTAGACGATGTGACTATGACCAGCAGGCCGCAAGTTTCTCACGAGGCTGTGAAGAATGTGGTTGCCAACAATGCAATAAAAGTGTACCCTAACCCGGCAACGAATACTATCTTCTTTGATGGTGCGCAGAGCGCTGGGCTTACATGCACCCTGCTATCTGCAAGCGGGCAGGTGGCAGCTACTAAAGTACTGACGGGCAAAGATGCGCTGGATGTATCAGAATTAGCGGGTGGTATGTACTTCTATACTATAAAAGATAATAGCGGTACTACTATACAAAAAGGGAACGTGACACTGAACAGGTAATAATGCATATAGCTACTCAACAAAAAGGGCTGATCGATTTTCGACCAGCCCTTTTTGTATGCTTTCATTTATGTTTTTATGTTGTTTGTTCGGTGATCCATTTTGGGGCTGGCGGCGCTACGTAGGCGGTCATTTGCTCCATTAGCTCTTCTATGCTGTCGCTCATGAGGAGTGTGGCGTTTACGCATTCATTGAGGAAGCCTTCCTGCACCATATTGTCGGAGAGCGCTTTCAGGGCATCGTAGTAGCCGTTCACATTGAGCAGGCCTATGGGCTTTGTGTGCAAGCCTAATTGGCCCCAGGTAAGCATCTCGAACATTTCTTCCATAGTGCCCCAGCCGCCCGGCATGGTGATGACGCCGTCGCTGAGCTCAGACATCTTCAGCTTGCGATCATGCATGGTCTCTACCGTTATCAATTCTGTAAGGCCTTCGTGTGCTACTTCTTTTGTTTTCAGGAAGTAGGGGATGACGCCTATTATCTTCCCTCCGTGCTGCAAAACGCCATCGGCAAGAGCGCCCATCAATCCCACTTTAGCGCCGCCGTATATTACGCGTATATTTTGCTCAGCCAGGGTTTTGCCAAGCTGGTAGGCGGTTTCGCGGTAAAGCTCGTTGTAGCCCTCTCCCGATCCGCAAAAAACTACTATGCTTTCCATAAACGTTGATTATGACCCAAATGTAGCAATATAACTGCTTACAGCGCTAGGCAACGTTTCTCAAGCTGCCATTTTATATGCTGAAAAGCGCTGCTATGGCGACAGATCGGGATAATAGTGAATGCGTTGAAAACAAAGATCCCGCCGAAGCGGGATCAAAATTAAATGGCAATGGCAATGGCTGTCGGTTTACTTAATACTCATCTTCATTAAAGAAGAAGTCTTCCTGTGTAGGATAGTCGGGCCAAATGTCTTCAATGCCTTCGTAGATCTCTCCTTCATCATCAAGCTCCTGCAGGTTTTCTACCACCTCAAGCGGTGCACCTGACCGGATGGCATAATCGATAAGTTCGTCTTTTGTGGCCGGCCATGGGGCGTCTTCAAGATGTGATGCTAATTCGAGTGTCCAGAACATATTATAAATAGTTTGTTTTTATTCTAATTCCCGCAAATGTAAGGCAAAATTCAAAATTTGAAACACAAAATTGAAAAGATATAATTGTTAACAATAAAATAGGATTAGCATTGAATACTGCATGAACTTATTATTCGGTATTGTCGCTAATTAATAAATAACTTGCAGTTATTAGTTTATTAAACTACGCTTTGGATATGCTGTCTGCAACAAACCTCTTCAAAAAATATGCCGCATTTACGGTGGTCAATGATGTTTCTTTAAATGTAGCAAAAGGGGAGATAGTATCTATCATTGGCCCATCGGGCGCGGGGAAGAGTACGCTGCTGCACCTGGTAGGTGCGCTGGACAAGCCGGATAGTGGTAAGGTGCTGATAGAGGGTACGGACATCTTGCAACTGCCATCGAAAAAGCAGGCAAGGTTTCGCAACAGCCATATAGGTTTTGTATTCCAGTTTCATCATTTGCTGCCTGAGTTCAGCGCGATCGAAAATGTATCTGTACCGCTGTGGATAAAAGGGGTGAGCAAGAAAGAGGCTATGCAGCAGGCAGCAGAAATGCTGAATGTAGTGGGCCTGGGCGGCAGGCTTGAGAATAAGCCATCTGAACTATCTGGCGGGGAACAGCAGCGGGTAGCTATAGCAAGGGCGCTGGTAAACAGCCCATCTGTAGTGATGGCGGACGAGCCTACTGGCAACCTGGACAGCGCTAATGCACAGGCGCTGCATAACCTCTTCCTGCAGCTGCGCGATAAGTTTGGGCAGACCTTTGTGATGATCACCCACAACGATGCGCTGGCAAAAATGACCGACCGCACGCTTACCATGCAGGATGGTAAAATAGTGAACGAGAAAAAGAACTGATGTTTTTGCGAGGGGTGTATTGTAATGTATTGTGTAGAGACGCAATGAATTGCGTCTCTACGGGGCATATTAAATCCCTCCAAACCTTAATCCGAAACTAATAGGGTGCTGGTCGAGCCCATTCTGGTACAATGATGTAAGCTGGTAGCTGGCAAAGAACCTGAAGATACCCTCTACTCCAAACTCTGCGCTGAGGCACGTATTGGTGTTAGCCAAGCCGAAAGCATCACGCAGCTTTACTTTGCCACGCTGGCCCGATTCCTGCTTTGTCCATGAAGCGATCAGGTAGCCTTCTGTTATCCCTACTCCGTAGGTAAGCCATGTATCTTTATGCAGCTTGGTTTTGAAGGTGAACATCAGAGGCACATTAAGATAGTCGAGGGCGAGCTTATCTTTTTTAAACGTTATGGTGTCCAGTGTTACCGATGACGGATTTTTAGTGTAGGTGAGTGGAGACTCGTAACGGAAGTTATAGAGTTGCAGCCCTAGACCTGTGGATATATAGATCCTTTGCTTTTTTGCTTTTAAGGCTGTGAATTTTACCATTACAGGATAGATATTTACGTTGATAGATTTACCCGTGCGCAGGTCGAAGAGGCTTTTGTTTTGCCTGTTGGCGGGTACGTTGAGAAATGTTTTTACGGCGGGGTCTGCATAGTTGGTATTATCAGAGATGATGTTTACGCCAAGGTCTACCATGGCATACGAGATATTGAAACGGCTTTTTTCTTCTACAGTATCTTTTATTTTCCCGACCTGGCTATTGGGTGTGGTACTATCGATCGTTTTTATAGAGAAGCCCCTGTTAGATATAGTAATGGCGTGGTGCTTTTTTTTCTTTGCGGTGGTGTCGCTGTCTTGTGCTAAAGACCGGGCAGAAAACAATAAGCATGGTATTGCAGCTATAGTGCAAAATATATTTTTCATAAAGGTTAAAGATTTAAAAGGATAGAATGAGTTTTCTTTTTTCAATTTTTACTGACAGTACTTTTTCGTCCAGTCCGTTTTTAATATCAGCGCTGATATTGTTTAACTGTTGTTTCTTCAGGTCGTCGATGGGCAACTTATCCCAAAAGGTTTTTTTCTGTTCGGTATTTACCGCAACTGTGTATGCAGGAACCTGTATAGAAGAAGGGGCGAGGGTTTCGGGTTTGCTGGTTAATTGATTTAAGCTGGTGGCTTCTATTTTATTGATAACGATAGCAGCAAGATCCGGTATATTATGCTCTGTAGGCGCACTCGTTGTTTCTTTGTGTTTAACATCTCTTTTTGCCTCCAGGTTGCCGCGAGTAGGGTAGCTGATAGATGCGGTTATCATGGTGTCTTTTTTCGCTATTGTAACCGATTCTACGGGCTTAGGTGCCTGCGTCTCCTGTACCCTTTTTTCGACATTATTATGGGGTACTGACACTACCTGATCTTTTGTTGCTACCTCATTTTTATTGGTTGTAATAAAGCGGAATATGGTAATGAAAAAGATAGCTGCGATGCCGGCTGCGATGCCATATTTAGCCCACCCAGGGTGGGCAATAACACGTTTCCCCGATGTTTTTAGTAAAGACTCGTTTCCTTTAAAAGTTATAGCGTTGTCAGGTGTTAGTTTGGTAAGCTCATAAGCATGCAGGTCGTTTTTAAGTTCTGGGTTTTGGTCGAGAAAGTTATGCAATGCTTCTTCCTGTGCGGGTTGCAGCTCGCCATCCACATACATCATTATATACTCCTCATAATTTTCCCGCGTTATCATACTATATAATGTTTTCAACACTTACCAGGTAATCCTTCAACGTTTTCCTTGCCCTGTGCAGGTATACCTTTACCTGGCTTTCCGACAGGTCTGTTATTACGCCTATTTCTTCGTAGGTATACCCTTCATAATCCTTTAGCAATACCAACGCCCTTGCCTGTTCGTCGAGCTGTGCCAATGCCCTGTCGAGTATTTTTTTCAGGTCAGGATTGGCGGGCGTGATACTTTGCTCCGGCATTTCTGTAAAGGTGACTTTCACCCTTTTCCGGTAATTATCTATCGACTGCCGGTACACTACCTGGAACAGAAATGCCTTTGCCTTGCTATAAACCACATCCTTTCTCTTCCCCCAAAGAACTTCAAAGCCGTTTTGTACTACATCGTGCGCATCGCTTACCTGGCCGGTACATTTGCAGGCAAACCTGAGGAGCGGATCAGCCCATTCCTGTACGCATGCATTGTACTCTTTAACGTCCATTCAATAGTATATCGGCAGAGGGAGAAAAAAGTTACAGAATAGCTTAAGATTTTTTTTGGAGAGGATAAATACGCTATGACAGACCACCTATAATTACTTATCTGCTATGGCGCTGACAATATCCATAGATACCGATTCGGTGCCTTTTACGTGGTTTGTTTTTATTTTAAAGTCGATAGTGGAATTAGGTTTTACTACATCATCAAGTACTTCTTTTTGCTTTTCTATTACAGCGCCATCTTTATCTAGCCACGATATGCGAAGGGTTATATTCTTATAGCTTACCAAAGTAGCTTTATTGGTGATTTCCCCGGTTACTACGGCCTGGTTTACCAAGTTGCGGTGATGGGAGCCCTGTACCCTTAGAAACTTTAAGGGGCTACCTTTTTCTATTTCCTCCAGCGAGGCTTTCTTTTCCTCATACTTCGCCGGTGGCTGCGGCGTACTGGATGAGTTGCAGGCAAGGAACAATACAGGGAAACAGGTAACAAGGAAAACTCTTTTCATACAGATCTATTTATCTCGAACCTAAAATATACGCACAAATAATGCCAGTTTTTAAAAGTCGATTTTATAACGGCGCAATTTTGGTAAAAGTGAAATGATAATACAAAAATATTTTAGAGTTATAGCATTACTATTTTATTTTTTTCATATCTTGACATTAAATAAACCATTAAAAACATTCCTGACTTACAAAAATTATGGTATGGCAACTTCAAAAAAACAGGCCGTTAAAAAGGCGGCAGTAAAAAGCACAAGCAACAGAGCCGTTAAAAAAGCTGCTCCTAAGAAAGCGGTAAAAAAGGCACCAGCTAAAAAAGCAGCGCCAGCAAAAAAAGCCGCCCCTGCAAAGAAGGTGGCGCCAAAGAAAAGCGCAGCAAAAAAGGTTGTAGCCAAAAACGCTCCTGTGAAAAAGGCCGCCGCTAAAAAAGTGGTAGCTAAGAAGGCTGCACCAAAAGCAGCGCCTAAAAAGGTAGCGCCTAAAAAGGCTGCACCAGCAAAAAAAGTTGCACCTAAAAAGGCAGCACTAGCAAAGAAAGCGGCACCAGCAAGAAAAGCTGCTCCTAAAAAGGCAGCTCCTGCAAAAAAAACCGCTCCTAAGAAAGCCGCGCCAGCAAAGAAAGCCGCGCCGAAAAGTGCAGTTAAGAAAAACACCCCTGTGAAAAAAGCGCCCGCTAAAAAAGCAGCGCCGACAAAGAAGGCAACTGCCCCGCAAGCCGCACCAGCAGAGATGATGGACATCGTGGATATACCGGTGAACACAGAAACTCCGGAGGTGACAACCAACGATATGCCACAGGAAATAACAGACGCAGTTATAGAAAACACGGAGCCGGGTGATACAACAAATACATCATCTGCACCCGAGGCATAACGCGAGTTAATATAAATGACTTCATAGAGAGACACTGACCTGGTGTCTCTTTTTTATTTACATAAGTATTCACTTTCTTAGTCATTCTAAAAAAAAATAAAATATTATGCGTAATAAAAAAGTTACGTATATTTGCGTAATAAAAAAGTTACACGTTATGAAACGCGATATTGTAATGAAATGGTTTTACCCAAATTCGCCTGAAGAAGTATGGGAATGCCTTACCGATGCTGACCTGATGGGCCAGTGGCTGATGAAGAATGATTTTAAGCCCGTGCTGGGCCACAAATTCCAGTTTCGTGCGAAGCCGAAACCTGCGTTTAAATGGGATGGTATAGTATACTGCGAAGTGACGGAGCTGGCGCCCCTGAAGAGATTATCATTTACCTGGCGCGGTGGCCCGGACAACACTGCAACAACACTGGATACCGTGGTGACATGGACACTGCAGCCAAAAGAAAACGGAACAGAACTAACCTTGGAGCATAAAGGATTTACAGGTACAAGAAGCTACCTGGTAAGCTTTATGATGGAAAGCGGCTGGAAGAAACATATAGCCAAAAGATTTGCAAGAGAACTTGAAAAAATAGCCCATGCCAAACTATAACTACGACCCTTTTCATGCCATAGCAGACCCGGGCAGAAGAGATATATTGATGATGCTGACGACAGAGAAACTATCGATAAACGCGATAGCTAACAACTTCGATATCAGCAGGCCTGCGGTGTCTAAGCATATCAAGATACTGGATGAGGCGGGGTTTATTACGATCACAGAGCAAGGGCGCGAACGCTATTGCCAGCTTAACCAGAAGGGATTTGAAGAGGTGAAACACTGGATCGTATTCTTTGAGCAATTCTGGAACCAGAAGCTGCTTAACCTTGAAAAATTATTACATAAACGGTCATCTAAAAAAACAAAAAAATGAAAGCAATTGAAGTGATCTCTATCCCGGTAGCAGACCAGGAAAGAGCAAAAGAGTTTTACACAAGCAAACTGGGTTTTGCGGTAATAGCAGAAGCCCCATTTGGTAGCGATGCTAAATGGATACAGCTTGCACTGCCGGGCGCCGATGTATCTATTACGCTGGTTAACTGGTTTACGGCCATGCCTGCGGGCAGCCTGCAGGGTATACTCATTAAGGTAGACGATATAGAGCAGGAGGTAAATGACCTGCGTGCGAAGGGTATAACGATCGATAAGATAGACACTACACCCTGGGGTAAATTTGCCCAATTTAAAGACCCTGATGGCAACGGATGGAGCTATCACGAAATGCAGCGTTAACAGGACCGCTACTTAAAACGAACAGGGTGAGCAAGTGCCCACCCTGTTTTCATTTTATGAATATTCAATATTTTATGCCTGTTGTGGTGTTTGTGCGGTTTCCTTAGGTTTCTTCATGATCGCATATACTTCTACAGCGAAGCCAAGCAGTATGATAATTGGCGCGAGCGTGATACGGCGGAAGCTATAGATCTCGTCGTAGTTGAATTTGTGCGGATCCGGGCTTTTGCCGCCAGACATGAGCATGAAGCCAATAAATATGAGTAGCATACCGCCTATCATCCACATATAATTCTCCTTGTCGAACAGGAAAAAGAGTTCCCTGTTCTGCATATTAGCTGGCTTTTTTGCCTGCGGTGGCGTAGGGCGGGGCGCTGCTGGTGGCGGTGTTTGTGTTGGTTTTGGTAACGTTGACATAAATACAATATTAGGAAATAATTAGCTAATCAAAGATCAATAAAGGTCGTCTACATGCATTTTCAGGTACTTTACTACAGAGCGGTGCGTGCTAATCATAGAAATAAAGATGCCCAGCACTATCATTCCACCCATCAGCAAAGCAAGCAATACCGGATCATTCAGCAGGGAAAGCACTGGTAGCTGGTTATTGGCAAAGGAAATGATGATCCAAAGCCCTATTACAGCTACAATACCACTGATAAGGCCATTAATGAATGCACGAAGGTCGAAAGGCCGGGTGATGAATGCTCGGGTAGCGCCCACCATTTGCATGGTCTTGATCAGGAAACGGTTGCTGAACATGGCCAGGCGTACGGTATTGTCGATAAGGAAGATGACGATCACCAATAGTAAAACGGAAATACTGCCCAGTATGATGCCTATCTTCCTAAGATTACTGTTCATCTGGTCTACCACTATATTTGGCCAGGTCACATCTCTTACCACATTGCTTTGCAGTATGAATTTCTTTACCTTTTCAAGGCTGTCTTTATTTACATAATTTTCATGCAGCCGGAGGGATATAGATGCAAATAAGGGATTGTAGCCCAGGAACTCCACCATGTTGTTACCTTCTACCTGGTTTTCCATTTTTATGGCTTCGTCCTTGGTAATAATCCTTGAGGTGAGCACAAAGGGCTGCTTATCGAGGATTGATTTCATCTTGGTAAGGCTTTCATCCGGCACATTATCATGAAAATCCACATTTATCTCCAGGTCTTCCTTAAATGCGCGCGAGAGCGCCCTGCCATTAATAAGCAGCCAGCCCAGTATGCCCAATAGGAACAATACCAGCGCCACGCCCATAATAGCATTGAAATAGGAAGGTTTCGCTTTTTTGCCTGCTGACATATTTCTTAGGTATTATTCTGCCACCGCAAATAGTGGGGATAAGGGGTCAAAAATATAAAAAACCGCGGCATTAAACGGGTTTAAAAAAGAGGAGTTAACTTTTTTTAACAATGCGTGGTGTAAAACAACCTGCCCGAAAATGTGTTTAGGCTTTCTTCTTGTCCGATTTCTTTTCCACTTTTGGCACCAGGTCGGTGTAGAGCATGGTGGTATCTGTATCGGGTGGGTTTACGTTGAGGCTCACCTGCGTTACCCCTGCTTTTATAGGCACACCTTTTACTATTATGGCTTTGGAAGAGGAATAGACAATTTTAAGATCGTATTTACCGGGCAATACGCCATTGGTTTCATAATACCCCATGGCATCGGTATAGCCAGAGGCTATAATAGAAGAATCGGCCTGGTAAATGAATGTCTGTACGCCAGTCAGGGGATGCCTGCGGGCATCGTGTATAAAGCCACCTATGGCGCTGCCATGGCTTACCTTAGTTGTTTGTTTTGTGGTTGTTGTTTTGGTGGTAGTAGTTGTTTTTGTGGCTGCAGTTTTATTCTGAGCTGATGCGACACCTGAAATAAGCAGGCAAGTGGTGAAAATTAATACTTGTCTCATAATTAAATTGATTGAATGATGTTTTAAATGTAAACAATATTCTAAAATTTTAATAATGATACTTTTCTTCTAATGCGTGGGTGGTGTTTTAACTTTTCAACTTATTACCGCTTATTCACTTTTCTGCCCCCGACTATTTACTTTTGGCAATCATAGTTAAAACACCCGCTTATTGGCTTCTCTTAAAAAACTGGCAGGGCAAACGGTTTGGTATGGCCTTAGTAATATAGGGGCCAGATTTCTTAACTATATACTTACCCCTATAGTTACCTATCTGCTGCACAGTAAAAGCCAGCAGGCGGAATATGGCGACTACAGCGTGCTGATGGCAAGTATAGCTTTTATCAACGTGATCTATACCTATGGCATGGAGACGGCCTATTTCCGGTTTTCGGTGTCGAGCACTGATAGGGGTAAGCTCTTTCAGACGACGTTTTCATCGCTATTAGTAAGTACTTTGCTATTGAGCCTTGCATTTATTTCGGGCAGAGGCACAATTGATAGCTTCCTGGGGCTGAATGGCCATCCGGAATATATCACGTGGTGTGTGCTCATCATTGCCACAGATACAATGGCAGCCATACCTTTTGCGAAGTTGAGGCAAGAGGAACGGCCGCGTAAGTATGCATTTACAAAAGTGGCCGGTATTTTTGTAAATATATTGCTGACGCTGTTTTTTATATATTATAGCCCGCAATATGTGCAGGCACATCCCGGCTCTGCCTATGCTAACTGGTACGCACAATACAACAATACCGGCTTCCTGGTGCTGGCAAACCTGGCGCAAAGTGTTATCACCTTCCTGTTGTTGTGGAAGGAGTGGCGTGTGTTCCGATTTGGGTTTGACAATGTGCTTTGGAAAAAGATAATGGTGTATACATGGCCTATGGTGATAGTGGGCCTTGGTGGTATGGTGAATGAGACCATAGACCGTATCATGCTACGGAAATTATTGCCGGGAAGCGAAGAGGTGGCTAAAATAGCCGTGGGTGTATATTCGGCAAACTATAAGCTGGCTATTTTCATCACCCTGTTTATACAGGCATTTAAAATGTCAGCAGAGCCATTTTTCTTTAGCCAGTCGGCCGATAAGAATGCACCTAAGACTTATGCGCGGGTGATGAAGTGGTTTGTGATCACGCTCTGTGTGGCCTTTCTGTTTACGGGTTTATACCTCGATATATGGAAGCATTTTGTGGGCAGGACTTACTGGGATGGCCTTGGTGTGGTGCCTATATTGCTTGCTGCCAACCTGGCGCTGGGCATCTACTACAATCTTTCGGTGTGGTACAAGATCACTGATAAGATGTATATAGGCATGCTGATAACACTCATTGGTGCGGTTATCACCCTTGTTTTGAACTTTGCTTTTATCCCCGCATTCGGTATGTATGCCTGTGCATGGGCTACGCTTGCAGCGTATGGCTGTATGATGGTGATCTCTTACTTTTTGGGGCAGAGGTACTTCCCAGTGCCATATCCTACAAAGAAACTTGTCTCTTATATAGTAGTAATGCTCCTCCTCTTCTTTGCAGAGCAAGGTGTGATGCATATAACGGGCATTATTGCGATAAGGGTTGTGGCTGCTACGGTCTTTATGTTCTTATTTCTCTTACTGGTGCTTAATGTGGAGAAGAAAGAGCTGGGGGGAATGCCCGTGATCGGGCGATTTATCCGGTAACGGTAAACGTGAGGATTTGACAACTTTTAAAAAAGTTGTCAAATCTATTTACTCGCGGTACGCTTCACCGTATACAAATTCACCACCAGCGACATCAATAGGAACATAGCCACCAATTGGTGTGTTTCTGCGAGCAGTTCAAATGTGCCGAACTTACCGGGTACTATATATGGGGACGAAAGCACGGTAACAATACCTAGTATTACCTGTAGCCATACCAATAAAAACGGCCACCATCGTGTTTTTACTAAGAGGCTCGCAGATGGTGCGCGACTGGCCCGGGATGTAGCGCCAAACCAGAACATTAGTAAGGTGAACAGCAGGTAAGCTATAGTGCGGTGCATAAAATGCACATTTATACTGAGCGCCCCTATATTGTCATCATGTACAAGGTTATTGGTAAAGACGGTTTGTGGCAGGTACATGCCGTTGATGTCGGGCCAGGTATGGGCTGCCATTGCTGCTTTAAGGCCCGCCATGAATGCGCCATAAGTTAATTGCACAAAAAGCACAATAATGATAATGATGGTAAAATTGCTGAGGCCGGTATTTGTGACTCTGTTTTCGGCAGGCACGAGTAATTGCAGAGCGAACCATAACGTGTAGCACGCGAGTATCATGGCAGATACGAAATGGCAGGCCAGGGCGATATAGTTCACATGAATATCCTCTGAGTTCAGGCCGGTCTTTACCATTAGCCAGCCTATAAGGCCCTGTAACCCGCCGAGAATGAACAGGACAATAAATGGCCTGATCATTTGCCGGTCGAAATATTTTTTTACCAGGAAGTAGACGAAACCTGCGACAAATACAACGCCCAGCATCCGTGCCCAAAACCGATGCAGCCATTCCCAGAAGAAGATGGATTTAAAGTCGTCGAGCGAAAAGCTGCTATTTATATATTTAAACTGCCCTATTTGTTTGTAGCCTTCAAAGGCATCGTTCCATTGTTTGGCATTGAGTGGGGGCAGTATCCCGAAGAGGGGATTCCATTTAGTGATCGACAGGCCTGAACCGGTAAGCCTGGTTACGCCGCCCAGCAGAGTTTGTATAATGATCATTATTACCCCGGCCAACAGCCACCACGCCACCGCTTTTTTCTTCTTATTTTCCAAACAAACGAAATTTTTAGCAAAAGTAATTGATGTATTATCAATAGCGGAGCTAAAATTTCGAGCTAAAAGTGTGTATTTCCCCAATAAAGTGTGGAGTTATTTCCTCATTATATTCCCCACATCCAGTGTATTTTACATATTTTAGAGTTTAAGTATGGACAATTAATATTTACATAATAGATCGTTAACAAATTATAAAAACCACTGTAAGCGCTGATTATAAAGGGTTTATCTATTTATGTACCTACATTGATCTAGGGCCAAAGCTGCCTTACGAAAAATTATTTATCTAATGTGTGAAAAATGGACTGATTCTTGATTTTAGTTGCGCACCAAGTGATACATATCCTCGTGAAAGCGGTTTAATTATTTTCAAATTTTATGTTATGAGAAAAGCAGATGTTGTAGGGAGTATTGCTGAAAAGACAGGAATACCAAAGGTGGATATCCTGGTGGCATTAGAAACATTCTTTAAAGAAGTAAAAGAATCTTTAGTAGAAGGTGAGCCGGTATACGTGCGTGGATTTGGCAGCTTTATCCTGAAAAAACGTGCCGCTAAAATAGGCCGTAATATTAAAAAGAATGTAGCGGTAGAAATACCTGAGCACTTTATACCAGCGTTTAAGCCGGCAAAAGAATTCGTTCAGGCAGTTAAAGATTCAAAGCATGAGTTGGCAGAACATTCCGACGCTGATTTGGTAGAACATGATTAAAGAATAACCGCAAGAGTGATTTTGTTACCTTTGCCTCGAAAATTTTAAGACTTGAAGGCAATACACTACATCACAATTGCAATTGCAGTAACACTAATCGCTCTTTTATACTGGGGAGGTAATACGATACCACCACTTAAAAAGAATGTTGCCGAAATGCAACGTCCTAATTCAGGTGGATCAGTATCCCAGGGCCCTAACACCATGAAGCCCGCCTCTTTCGACTCTATAGTAACCGTGTCGCGTAAGCAGCTCCCGAAAACAGTTGCTGACACGGTAGTAACCATCGAAAATGAACTTACAGCCATTCACGACTCGTCGCGGATGGCTTCTGTTTTTTTACGCCTTTCCAAGGTCTGGGAGCGGGCAAAACAAATGCCTGTTGCAGCATATTATAATGCGCGTGCAGCGAAATTGGAAAATTCGGAAAAAAAGCTCACCTTTGCAGGCCAATTCTTTTTGCAGTTGATGGAAAGTGAGCAATCACCATCAGTGCAGGCGTGGGAAGCGGGTGAGGCAGTTAGTTGTTTAGAGCAGTCGTTAAAGATAGATCCGGACAACGAAGACACAAAGCTGGCGCTGGCTACAGGATATATAGAAGGCACGGGAGAACCGATGCGGGGTGTACAGATACTATTGGCAATTACCCGTGAAAAACCAGATGATATACCTGCTAACATGCTGTTAGGCAGAATGTCTATACAGTCGGGCCAGTTTGACAAAGCAGTGGGCCGCTTTGAAACAATATTGAAGACAGAGCCTGAGAATAAAGAAGCATTGTACTTCCTGGCACAGGCCTATGAAGGAAAGGGTGATAAGAAGAAGGCTATTGAACTATTGGAAAAATGCAAACAGATCGTAAATGATCCGGGCTTTAGTAAAGAAATCGATCAACATATAAATTCATTAAAGTAACTAAATAAAATAACTCAAGTATGCCTTGCGGTAAAAAAAGAAAACGTCATAAGATAGCCACTCACAAACGTAAAAAACGTCTGAGAAAGAACCGTCATAAGAAGAACAAGTAGGCTATTAACCACTGCTTCCCTTACAAACGTTGCCGTTAAATCAGCACATCGCGTGCATGCGTACCAATGCGCAGCAGGCGATGTGCGGGTTTATTATTACAGCCTTAAGGCCTCGCTGATACTATGGGGGCGCTTGTTGCCGGAGCGGAATTGGTACTGACGAATGAACAAAGAACTTATTATTAATGCATCGGATGAAGGTGTAGAGATAGCTTTATTAGAAGATAAGAAGCTGGTAGAACTTCATTACGGCCGCGGGCAAAATCAATTTGCAGTTGGCGATCTGTACCTTGGTAAGATCAAGAAACTGATGCCTGGGCTGAATGCTGTTTTTGTGGATGTGGGTTATGAGAAAGATGCATTCCTTCACTATACAGACCTTAGCCCTTATTTGCGATCGCTGCTTAAATTCACAAAACAATCTGTGGATGGTAACCCGTCATGGGGCGAAGACTTTGGCAAATTCAAGAACGAAGCCGAAATACTTAAGACCGGGAAAATAACAGAAGTTTTTACTGGTAAGCCTGAAATAATAGTACAGGTATTAAAGGAGCCCATCTCGTCAAAAGGCCCACGCCTGAGCTGCGAAATATCGCTGCCGGGGCGCTTTGTAGTTGTTACACCATTCAACGACGTAGTGGCTATTTCCCGCAAGATACATTCTGCTGAAGAGCGTAAAAGATTGCAGCGTATAGTGGAAAGCATAAAACCAAAGAATTTTGGGGTAATAGTGCGTACTGCTGCTGAGGGAAAGAATACTGCAGAGCTGCACAACGACATCTTGGAGCTGGAAAAGACATGGAAGACCTTACAAAGCAACCTAAAGGGTGCAAAGCCGCCACAGATGGTGCTTAGTGAGCAAGACAAGACCACCTCTATCCTCCGCGACCTCCTGAGCGACAAATTCCAGAAGATAGCGGTGAACGACAAAAAGCTGCTATCAGTAACCAAGGAATATATATCGCGCATATCGCCCGACCAGGAAGAGATAGTGATCTTTCACAACAATGGCCAGGCAATTTTTGATACTTATGGGGTTTCCAAACAGGTAAAATCCTCGTTTGGTAAAACAGTAAACCTGAACAGTGGCGCATACCTGATCATAGAACATACGGAAGCGCTGCATGTAATAGACGTGAACAGTGGCACACGCAGCGGTGAGGCAGGACAGGAGCAAAATGCCCTTGCCACTAATCTTGAGGCTGCACAGGAAATAGTAAGGCAAATGCGACTGCGCGACCTGGGCGGTATCATCATCGTGGACTTCATAGATATGAAGCTGCCCGAGAACCGCAAGCAGCTGTATGATGCTATGGAAGAGCTGATGGTTACAGACCGCGCCCGCCATACCATATTGCCGGTATCCAAGTTCGGGCTGATGCAGATCACCCGCCAGCGTTTGCGCCCTGAGTTGAATATTTCGACCGCCGAAGTGTGCCCAACCTGCAAAGGCACCGGCACTATTGGGCCATCTATATTGCTTGGCGACGATATTGAAAAAGACCTGAAATACATCATTACACAAGGGCACAGAAATCTCACCTTATATGTGAACCCCATACTGGAAGCATATCTTACAAAAGGTTCTTTCTTCAAACCTTCTATTGTAAAAAAATGGGACAAGGAACATAAAGTAAAAGTAAAGGTAGTGGCCGATAACAACGCCCCGCTTACCGAATACAACTTTTACGATACACAGACCGATGACCTGATCAAATTGTAATGATCAACGTAACACGGATAAACTATTTTCCGGCACACTTGTACATTTTTTTTGCCCACGACCTTCTTTAAACATAGTTTTACAATTAAATTTATAATAAGATGAAGACCAAACTTATACTCTTCTCCCTATGCGCTGTTTTTTTCAGCGCCCTCAGATCTGAAGCGCAGGTTACCCGCTGGTACAGCTACGCAGACTATCAGGCAAATAATACCCCGGCTGTTGATGGCGGATATCTTCAATTATGGAACGATACTACCAGTTTACTTGGCTATATAGACGCAATTTCGGGATTGCCGACATATTCTCTGAATGGCTTTACTTCAGATGGATTGTCATTTGCACCTGTTCTAAATACATGGAACGATGCCAGCATATATGGTTCCACTATTAAAGTAGGACCGGGAGACGCGTACACCATTGACTCTGTAAGGGTATATGGCGCCTACCTACGCAACAATGCAAAACCATTGGTCAAGGATACTTTGCGGTTAGCATTTGTATATGGCAATGGTAATAACACCACAAATTTGCCTCAATATTTCGAGACAGGCAGCACCCCGGCATTGTATGGCGTAGACACTTTAAAGTGGCTTCAGATGATGTACGACAGCACTAGAAACATTGCTGGCAGGAACCCTGGTGTAGTAACAACGCCCTACGTGCAATCTATTGTTTTAGGTACTCACGATACAACGTCTTTCGGTATCGCCTGGCCTATCGCCTTAGCCACTCCTTATTCAGTACCGGCGGGCAGCTCGGCAGCTATGTCACTTACATTTAAAAGCGGCGATGCTACATACCACCCATTTGATACAGTACAGTATGCATCGGGAGATGTAAAATACGGTGAGTTTTTTAGCGTTGTACAATATGCAGGCAGCGCAGGCTCTTATTCCTTTCCTATCTACGATACAGCTGATAAGAATGTAGGTTATTTTGGCAGCCCTATTGCTTCAAATTCGCCTTGGGGAGGCTTATATATACCAAACTGGGGATATACCTATGGCGGTGTAGCGGCAACAGGCCTGCAATACCCAGTTATTGAATACCACATTAACTGCCCTACCTGCGACCTTAACGATAGCATTGCAGGTACACTGTCTGTATGCGCTGGCAGCACCACAGCGTTGTCGTTCAGCGCTACTGGCGGCACATGGAGCAGCAGCAATACCTTTGTAGCTACAGTAAATTCTTCAGGCACTATGGGCGGCGTTTCTTTTGGCACCGCAACTATTACCTATAACCTCTCTGGCCATCATTCTTATTCAACAGTTACAGTCAACTCTCTGCCATCAGCCATTACGGGAACTATGCACGCATGCGTAGGAGCCACAACAACACTAAGTTCGTCTCCAAGTGGCAGCTGGACAAGTGGCACCATATCAGTTGCAACCGTATCCGGGAGCACGGTGTATGGTGCAGGGCCTGGCACTACAGTAATTACAAACACGAATACTGCTACAGGATGCGGCATTACTGCTATATTTACCGTAAACCCTCTTCCTGCCAGCATTACCGGTACTACCAGCGTTTGTATAGGCGCCACCACCACACTGCACGATGCCACTGTTCCCGGCACATGGAGCAGCAGTAGCAGCAGTGCCGCCTCTGTTTCCAGCACTGGTGTTGTAACTGGCGGCGGCGCAACAGGCTCTGCAACTATTACGTACACTGCAGCTGGTTGTTCTACGTCGGCTTCAGTTATTGTTCTTACAGCACCTACAACGGCAGGCACCATTACCGGCAGCTCTGTATTATGCGCTGGCGCAAGCACTACTCTGAACGATGGCGCTGCAAGCGGCACATGGAGCAGCACCAGTACGGCCATAGCTACTGTAGATGGCTTTGGTATAGTGCATGGTGTTTCTGGTGGCAGTGTTACCATATCTTACACAGTTGCCAATATTTGCGGCAGCATTGGCACAAGCACTAGTATTACGATCAATCCATTGCCTGATGCAGGTATCATTACTGGCCTGGTTACTATATGCCAGGGCGATACCGCAACTTTATCAGACGTTGCCGGAAGCGGAACATGGAGCAGCACCAATTCATCTATTGCCACTATAACATCGTCAGGGCTTGTGACGGGCGTATCGGCAGGTGCAGCTACTATTAGCTATACGGTTAGTAACGACTGTGGAACACTTGCAGCTACACAGGCCGTAAATGTACTGTCAACAGCTACATGCCTTTTGTCAGTTACCAATACAGGTAATTCTCAGAATGAAATTACCATATACCCTAACCCAAACAGAGGCACATTTACTTTGAACATATTATCTCAGAACAATGAGCAGGCGCACATTGTGATCTCTAATATCGTAGGTGAGAAAGTAAAAGAATTTACTGCGGCTACCAACAATATTACCGATGTACAACTGAACCAGGCGCCAGGCGTTTATCTTTTGTCAGTGACTACAACTAGTGGTAAATATGTAGGCCGTATTGTAGTAGAATAATCCGGACATAAGCTCATACTTAAATAGCAAGCCCCGCCTTTTGGCGGGGTTTGCATTTTTAATGAGTTGAGATATGGATTTTGTTATTTGAACTTCGGGCTCTAGCTGGAGTTTTTATTAAATTTACATTATGCGGATAGTGATAATCATATTGGGATCAATATTTAGTATAATCTCAATAGGGTTAACTGTAACCATATGGGGATTAGTGCAACTTGAAGGCGCTGGCAAAGATTTTTGGTCAGTGTGGATTGTGCATTGGAATATCGCTTCCTGGATAATATCAATATCTTGTTGGTTATATATAGTGTTTAGCAATCACAAGAGAAGTCCTCGTCAATAATTTCAAACAGATAGGCTGCTGGCATTTGCTAAATTGAATTTTGTTATTTGAACAGTGAACCCCTATATTTGCTATAGCTTATGCTGGTGTACCCGTTCGGGGCCCGGTTTTTAAGCTTCGATTCGATAGAAATCTTTTCCTTAGCTTACAATTTTTTAAAATTTTGATGGAATATAATACCACGCGGAGCAAGCTGCTCATGCCTGAATACGGACGTAATGTGCAAAAAATGATCGAATACCTCATCAGTGTGGAAGACCGGGAAAAGCGGTTGAAACAGGCTGAGGTGATCATAGAGCTGATGGGTACCCTCAATCCACACCTGAAAACTATTGAGGACTATAAACACAAGCTTTGGGACCACCTGTTCCAGATGACTGATTTTAACCTGGATGTAGATGCGCCATACCCGTGCCCTACACCGGAGATGATATTTAAGAAGCCTGAAGTGCTGCCGTATCCGCAGGAGCCTATAAGGCACCGGCACCTGGGCAAGAATATACTGGCGCTGCTGGATAAAGCCCTTGCCGAAACTGATGAAGAGAAGCGCCATGGCCTTACACAGGCAATAGGCTACTACATGAAGCTGGCCTATGCCAACTGGCATAAAGAGCCTGTGCATGACGACATGATAAAGAACGAGCTTGCCGAAATAACCGGCGGACAGCTGAAATATGAGACCGGCGGCTACCGTGTGCACTACGACAATAGCAGTAATAACCGTGGCTTCAAGCAGCGCAATAATAATAGCAACAACAATAGTAACAACAACCGCAACTTTAAAGGTAACAACCAGGGTGGCCAGGGCAGCCAGGGCGGCAATTCGCGCAATAATAACAATAACAACTTCCGCGACAATAACGGCACTGGTGGCAGCTATAGCAACAACTTTAATAAAAACAGGAAGTTTAAAAATAAGAACAAGTAAACCCCTGACCCCTCCCGATGAAAATCGGGACAGGCGCCGGGGAACCATGCATTGGCTGTAGCTTATGCATGGACGGGGTAGATTGATTTAGCTGGTTTATTTTTCTTTTGGGTGACAGAGAACATTTGACTTATCAACAATTAAAAATAAGGGGAAGCCCCTTCAGGGGTTTGGGGGTATGGTATTCGAGATACATGGTGGCAAATCACTAAAGGGGGAGATAACCCCGCAGGGCGCTAAGAACGAGGCGCTACAGGTATTGTGCGCAGCGCTGCTCACTGACGAGCGCGTGACGCTTACCAATGTACCCGACATAGTAGATGTGAACACCCTGATAGAACTGCTGGAAGATATGGGCGTGAAGGTAGAGCGCCCGTCGGCCAATAAGATAATATTGCAGGCTGCTAATATTGACCCTGACTATTTTACTACGCATGCCTTTAAGAAGAAGTCTGGGAAGCTAAGGGGGACGGTGATGCTTGCGGGGCCGCTGCTGGCACGCTTTCGCAAGGCTTATATACCACAACCGGGCGGAGATAAGATAGGCCGCAGAAGGCTGGATACGCATATACGCGGGTTTGAGAAGATGGGTGTGGACTTTGTGTATGATATAGACAACCAGATGTTTAGCCTGGATACTGAAAAGCTGACGGGTGTGAAAATGCTGCTGGATGAACCATCGATCACCGGGACTGCCAACCTGGTAATGGCGGCAACGCTGGCTGAGGGTACCACCGTTATTTACAATGCGGCTTGTGAGCCTTATATACAGCAACTGTGCCGTATGCTGATAAGCATGGGCGCAAACATTACGGGCATAGGCACTAACCTGCTGACCATAGAGGGTGTGGTAAAGCTGCGTGGCTGTGAGCACAGGCTGCTGGCCGATATGATAGAGGTGGGCTCCTTTATAGGCCTTGCTGCTATGACGCAGAGCGAACTGACCATAAAGAATGTAGATGCCGAGCACCTGGGCGTAATACCTGAGACCTTCCAGAAACTGGGGATAGAGCTGACCATACAGGGCGATGATATTTACATACCTGCACAGGAGCATTACCGTATACAGAAGTTTATAGACGGCTCTATACTCACGGTATACGACCATCCCTGGCCGGGCCTTACGCCCGACCTGCTAAGCATAGTGCTGGTGCTGGCCACGCAGGCCAAGGGCACCGTGCTGGTGCACCAGAAGATGTTTGAAAGCAGGCTCTTCTTCGTGGATAAGCTGATAGAGATGGGCGCGCAGATAGTACTCTGCGACCCGCACCGGGCAGTAGTAATAGGCCTCGATAAACAAGTTTCTCTGCGCGGCATTAACATGGTGTCGCCGGATATACGTGCGGGTGTGGCGCTGCTGATAGCTGCGCTATCTGCCACCGGCAAAAGCACTATACAGAACATACACCAGATAGACCGTGGGTATGAACGCATAGATGAGCGGCTGAATGCACTGGGCGCGGATATACGGAGGATCAACCCCTGACCCCTAAAGGGGGACCTGCTATTTGGCGGTGTCTATGTCTTCGTCTGAAGCTCTATTATTGGGCTAGACTATCTTTTTCATTTTTACCTTTTCTTTAGGTTATTTCTTCTTTACCGGAGCTGCTCTGCTTTTTCTTTTTCATTGAATATTGAAATGCAGGCTGGGTGCGGCTTTTTATGTGTTTTTGGGGGAGCGGGTGCGTGCTTTTTTATTGCTGCTTGTTGCTACGGGGAAGTTGATGTTCTTCTGCCGGATGGGTTGTACTGAGGTATATTCATAGCTATACATGGGGTATTTGCATGCTCTGAGATCAAATAGTGGCCCAAAAATGAAACCCTTGCTGCGTGCGGGTTTTCGTGCGTTTTTGGGGGAGCGGATAGGTGTTTTTTCATTGTTGCTTTCTGCTATGATAACTGTGTTTTGGGAATTGTTGGTGTGATTGATACATTTCTACCGGGCATTTTTAAGGGAAAGGTAGGATGGTTGAAATGGAGTGGGAAATTGGCTGAACTGGAAATTTGTGGACTTGGTGTGTTGCATATTTTTTGGAAGCGGACGCTTCCTCATAGTAGGACCAAGGGGACGCTTGGACCAGTGGGGTCTAAAGAAAATTCAGCATTCAATATATCCCGTGAAAACTGCTCTAATTCTTTATCATTTAGTGCGGAAAAGTCATAAGGCATAGAAGTACTTTTCGATTCAAAAATTAATTACAGTTAAATTAGAATAATAACATATAAAGGATCAATCTTTCCTTGGTTTTATTGATAAAGACACAAAAAAAATGTAGCTCTTGTTATGAACTACAGTTTTTTATCTTTTGACAAATGTTATAGTATTACACTGCACTCTTCTCAAACGGGCGCTTGGCGTAGCCGTTGCGCTTTTCCTGGGCTTCTTTGGCGGCTTTTACGAAGGCTACAAAGAGGGGGTGCGGGTTTTCTACTGTGCTTTTATATTCGGGGTGAAACTGTACGCCTATGTAGAAGGGATGATCTTTTAGCTCTACTATTTCTACAAGGTTTGTTTTTGGGTTTTTGCCTATGGGTACGAGGCCCGCATTTTCAAATGCCTGTATATAATCGTTGTTGAACTCGTAGCGGTGGCGGTGGCGCTCAGTGATGGCCGTGTCGCCATATATTGATGCGGTAATGGAATTTTCCTGCAGCTGACAATCGTAGCTGCCGAGGCGCATGGTGCCGCCCATCTGGGTTATGGCTTTTTGCTCTTCCATCATGCAGATAACGCCCTGGTCTGTATCGGGGTCCATTTCTGTAGAGTGGGCTTTGGGCATGTTCAGCACGTTGCGGGCAAACTCTACACAGGCCATCTGCATACCGAGGCAAATACCAAAGAACGGGATGTTGTTCTCACGGGCAAAGCGGATGGCATCTATCTTGCCTTCTATGCCACGGCTGCCAAAGCCCGGCGCCACAAGTATGGCGTCTACATTGTGCAGCTTATCCTGTGCATTTTCTTTTGTGAGGAACTCTGAGTGTATATTGCGTACCTCTACTTTACATTCGTTCATAGCGCCGGCATGTATCAGCGCTTCGAGTATTGATTTATAAGCATCCTGCAACTCCACATACTTGCCTATGAGGCCGATGGTCACCTTGCTTTTTGGGTAGCGGAGCTTGTTGAGGAACTCTTTCCATTTCGTAAGGTCTGGTTCATTACCCATAGGCAGTTCCAGCTTTTCGAGGCAGATGACATCGAGCCTTTCGCGCATCATTTCCAGAGGTACTCCGTAGATGGTATCTGCATCGAGGGCTTCTATAACTGCATCCTGCGTTACGTTGCAGAAGAGGGCTATCTTTCTTTTCAGGTCTTTATAAAGTGGTTCTTCTGTGCGGCAAACGAGCACATCGGGCAAAAGGCCATGCTCGCTCATCATTTTTACAGAGTGCTGCGTAGGCTTGGTTTTCAGTTCTTTGGCGGCTTTCAGATACGGGATGAGTGTAAGATGCACTACGAGGCAATTCTCGGTGCCCATTTCCCATTTAAGCTGGCGAACCGCCTCTATGTATGGCAGCGACTCTATATCGCCTACGGTGCCACCTAATTCTGTAATTACTATATCGAACTGGTTATTTTCTCCCAGAAGCAGCATGCGGCGTTTTATCTCGTCGGTAATGTGCGGTATTACCTGCACCGTCTTACCGAGATAGGCTCCTTCGCGCTCTTTAGTTATGACGTGCTGGTATATGCGGCCAGTGGTCACATTGTTGGCCTGGGATGTATATGTATTGAGGTAGCGCTCGTAGTGGCCGAGGTCGAGATCGGTCTCCGCACCATCTTCTGTTACATAGCATTCGCCATGCTCATAAGGGTTGAGTGTACCGGGGTCCACATTAATGTAGGGGTCAAACTTCTGGATGGTAGTCCTGAATCCACGCGCCTGCAGCAGCTTAGCTAACGATGCGGCAATAATTCCTTTTCCTAAAGACGATGTAACACCACCGGTTACAAAAATGTACTTGGTCATAACGAATAAGTCAAAAGTTAAAAAGTCAAAACCAAAAAGCAGCGTAATTTAATCACACTTTTTGAAATGACCGTTTCCAGTTATGATACTGCCAATAAGATCAGGGAGGTAGCTGTTGCGGTCGGACAAAGTTACAAATTAAAAACGAATTCGCGGGAACCGAAATCGTTTTAACATATAAAAAGAGCATTAAGGTATCTGTTACTTCTGCATTTCTTCGCTAATAGGATTTGTATAAACGTCGCGCTCTTTTTTATCTTTTTTCATCAGCATATTGAGCCATTTGCTTGACATAAAAGGCCTTTCGATATAAAAATAAAAGACAGATGATAGCAGCAGCACCGGGATGCCTATCAAGACAATTTGCAATAAAAGATTGGGAAGGTAATAGTTGGTAATATGGATGTGCAACGAGACCCTGCCGACGACTGAAATAATAGTGTAATGCAGCAGGTAAATGGAATAACACATGCCGCCAATGATGGGGACGAATTTGTAGCTGAATATTTTTTTGACCACATTGTTTTTTAACACGATGTAATAGAAAAACCCAATGAGAAAGGGAAAGAGCAAAACGGCATACAAAGCGCTGCGGACGGGCAGAAAGCAGATAGCTGCAAGGGCGATGGCGGCTGTGGGTATGATGGAGGGCTTATTCATTAGCTCCGCTGCTTCACCACTCACGTAGACGTCTGCCAGGAGTATACCGATTAGGAAGTACTGAATGAAGTTGTAGATGCTAATGAAAGGTGGGGTGTAGTTCCATTGCAAAAGCGTGAAAGCAATAGCGGCGGCGCATAAGATGAACCTGCGGGTTATTTTATGCAATGTCAGCAGCCTGAATAAAAGAGGGGCCAGCAGGTAGAACTGTATCTCTATCTCCAGCGACCAGGCGACAACCGTAATAAAGGGTGCGCGGTGGAAGATGATATTGTGGCTGTATACCAGCGATGCCAGCCAGCTTGGGAATAACACAGAGAGGGGTTTTACCTGCATAGCTGCGGCAAGGAGGAAGGTTGCCGTCATAGCAATGAAGTAGGGAGGCTCTAGCCGGGTGACGCGGCGGAGGTAGTACTTCTTCAGGGATATTTTTTTGCCATTGTTAAGGTAGTGATGGGCAAATGGCAGGCAGAGGACGAAGCCGCTGAGTACAAAGAACAATTGCACGCCACGATCGCCATGGGTGAGGAAAGCATTGACTGCGTGGTATGATGCGGGATCGTCGGTAAATGGCGTTGTTGATTTACCCATAAAATAGCCGTGCGTATGAAAAAGCACAACCAGCACTATAGCAAGAAACCGTATACCATCTATTTCGGGGAAATAGAGCTGGTTGGTGGTGATACGGCGAAATTTGCTGTAGATGTTGCTGGTCATTGGCTAAAGCCAAAAGTATAAAGTAATCAATCAAAAAGATGAAAAAGGCGCGATCTTAGAATTTACGCCGAACATCTGAATAGCATGTTGGTAAAAAATAGGGGAGGGCGTCACTTTTACGATTAATTTTGTGTCCGGCTGTTGGGCTGTGCATCAATATGTGGTTTTCTCGCATTTTCCTGGTTATTGCAACCGTCTTTTTGTTCTCAAATGGATATGCCAAAGTAATACCCGGCAAGTATGGAATTGCGGCGTTACCGGATAGTGCAAAGCTACAGGCAGGTACCGAGCAACTGACCGAGCACCTGCTGCTGATGCACCCCATGATGGCGACTACGCGGGTGATCAGCGATATAGAGTTGCCCCACTCTTTTGAAACGCAAACAGCCGACTTCTACTTACTGCTCTTTTTATGCCTTATGCTGGGGGTTATCCGGTATATGGACACCAAGTATTTCATAAACCTGTGGCGGGCATTCTGGAACCCAACGCTGAGTAACAGGCAACTTAAAGACCAGCTGCAAGGCTCCGGCCTTCCTAATTTTCTGATGAATGTCTTCTTTACCTTTGCCGGTGGGGCCTACATCTACTACATAGTAAGGTTTTTTACGCCGCACCATTCGGGGGTTATACCGCCGTCGCTGCTTATCATCATGCTTATTGCGGGTAACGGACTTATCTATTTAGCTAAGTATACAGCCGTACGCTTCAGCGGCTGGGCATTCAGGGTAGAAGGGATAACGGAGCATTATTTATTCAATGTTTTTCTTATTAATAAGGTGCTGGGTATTACACTTATCCCGTTTATCATAGTGCTGGCATTTGCCGACCACGAGTGGGCGCAGCAGATGGTAGTTATATCTTTTATCATATCCGGAGCGTTGCTGCTCAACCGGTACATACGCTCGTGGGAGGTGTTTGGGTCGTTTTTCCAGTATAGTAAATTTCATTTTTTTATGTACCTTTGCGCCTCGGAATTGCTGCCACTTGCTGTATTGATGAAATTATTAGTAAAAGGATTGATGTTTTACTAGTTCACAATCAGCATTTTTTAGTAAGAACCGTTCGATAATCCTTATTAATAAATATGGCCAAAGCTGTTAATTCAAAAAAGAAGGGTGTTGAGAAAAAGGAGCTGAAGGTCAACAGTATATTAATAACCCAGCCCCGGCCGGATACGGACCGTTCGCCTTATTTCGATCTTGCCAAAAAATACGATCTGAAACTGGATTTTCATGCCTTTATCCGCGTGGAAGGGCTTAGTGGCAAGGAATTCCGCAAACAGCGCATAGATATTGGTGAATATACAGCCATCATTTTTACCAGCCGCTATGCTGTAGATCACTTCTTCAGGATATGCGAAGAATTAAAGATCAAGGTATCGCAGGATATGAAATATTTCTGCATTACCGAGGCTGTGGCCCTTTACCTGCAAAAATTTATATTGTACCGCAAGCGTAAAGTTTTCTTCTCGGCAGATGGCAGCACCGCGGGCCTGCTGGAGGTAATAGGTAAGCATAAAAACGAAAAATACATACTGCCGGTATCTGATACCGCGAAAAACGATATTGCCCAATACCTGCTGAAACACAGCATAAAATATGCAGAAGGTACACTGTACCGGATGGTATCAAATGATATTGCCGGTGTAATGAGTTCTCCATACGATATGATCGTTTTCTTCAGCCCCTTCAGCGTGCAGACGTTATTTGACTTTGATCCTTCTTTTAAGCAAAATGGTACGCTGATAGGCGCTTTTGGCCCTACTACCTCTAAGGCTGTGGAAGATAGCGGCCTGAGGCTTGATGTGAAAGCGCCTGCTGTAAATGCGCCCTCTATGGTATCAGCGCTGGAGCTATTCCTTTCGGATGTTAAGAAATAATCTCACCGAAGTATAATTCGTAAACTGTCTACAGGCAAAAAGGGCTGCTTATCTGTGCATTAAGCCCTTTTGGCTAATGGCTATTACCTTTGCTGTATGGCCAACAAACTCATTAACGAACAAAGCCCTTATTTACTGCAACATGCCCATAACCCTGTAGACTGGTACCCATGGGGCGACGAGGCTTTTGCCAAAGCTAAAGCGGAACAGAAACCCGTAATAGTAAGCATCGGCTATGCGGCGTGCCACTGGTGCCATGTAATGGAGCATGAGAGCTTTGAAGATGATGCAGTGGCTGCGCTTATGAATGAGCGGTTTGTATGCATAAAAGTGGACCGGGAAGAGCACCCTGATGTGGACCACATGTACATGGATGCAGTGCAGGCCATAGCAGGTAATGGAGGCTGGCCGCTCAATGTGTTTGTAACACCTGAGCGGGCTCCGTTTTATGGAGGTACCTACTATCCGCCGAGGCCTGCATTTAACCGGCCATCGTGGACGCAATTGCTGCACAGAATGGATGAGATATGGCGGCTGCAACAAGACGAAGTAGCACAGCAGGCAGAGCAGATGATACAACACTTGCGACAGGCATCAGAAAAGGCATTTGTGAAGCAGGGACAGGCATTTGACCGAGATACTTGCAGGAAGATAGCCGACAGCCTGCTAAAGCAGGCAGACAAGGAGAAAGGCGGGTTTGGCAATGCCCCAAAATTCCCAGGCACTATGGCGATAAGCTTTTTGCTGGAGCACTACCATTTTACAGGGTATGAACCGGCACTGGAACATGCTTTGCTAAGCCTGGATGCGATGATAGATGGGGGCATTTATGATCAGCTGGCAGGGGGCTTTGCACGCTACTCCACTGATAGGGAATGGCTGGCTCCGCACTTTGAAAAAATGCTTTATGATAATGCACTTTTGATCTCTTCGCTGTGCGATGCGTACAGTATTACAAAAAACGTCCGGTATAAGGTAATTGCAGAAGAAACGATAGCTTTTGTAGAAAATGAACTGAAAGATAAGAGCGGAGGGTACTATTGCGCCCTGGATGCAGATAGCGAAGGGGTGGAGGGCAAATTTTATACATGGACATGGGAAGAGTGGATGGAGGTGCTTGGGGATAGTAACGTGATAGCTGCGGAGTATTTTGGCTTTGTGCCACAGGGAAACTGGGAAGGGACGAGCATACTGCACATTTCAAAAAAAATGGATGAAATTGCTGCTGAAAACGGGTTATCTGGGGAGGAGGTGAAAAGGATCATTGACGAAGCCAAGCATAAGCTGCTGGCACAGCGGGCAAAAAAGGAAAGGCCGCAAACTGATGATAAGTGCCTGCTATCGTGGAATGCGCTGATGAACATAAGCTTGAGCAAGGCAGGAGTGGCGCTGGGGGAAGAAAAGTACCTGAAACTGGCAGCCGGGCACATGGACTGGATGCGGGACAGCTTTGAGGCCAATGGGGGGGTACTGCATACCTGGAAGAGCGGAGTGGCAAAAATACCTGCCAAGCTGGATGACTACGCTTACCTGGTGCAGGCAATGCTGCAACTGGCATCTGCAACCGGAGAAAACAAGTGGGTATTGAAGGCCTCAGCGCTTACGGACACTGTAATAACAGATTTTAGCAGGGAAGACGGCTTTTTCTTTTACACCCCGGAACAGCAAAGTGACATACCTGTGCGCAAAGTGGACCTGTATGATGGCGCAACACCATCGGCCAATGCATTTATGGCCCAGAACCTGTGGATATGTGGTATGTGCATGGAAAAAAGCGAATGGATAGAGCGCTCAAAAGTGATGTTGCGGCAAATGGCGGATACCGCGGTGAGATACAGCTATTCGTTCGGGTATTGGGCATTGCTGATGCAGCGATCTACGGCCGGGAGCAAAACAATCATTTGCGCGGGAAAAGGAGCAGATGAGGGCAGGAAGGAAATGCAGGCAAACTATCTGCCAGCATCATTTTTGCTCACTTCTAAAAAAGAAATATCTGAATTGCCCATTCTTGAAAAAAAGTTTTTTGCTGATAAAATGTATATATTTGTTTGTACAGAACAGGCTTGCCTATCGCCTGTAAATAGCACAGAGTCGGCACTTAGCCTTCTGGGCAGATGAATGAAAAAAGCAAAAAACAGGATGAATTTTAAACTTTCTCCGGAGTGATGGAGCAAACATTTTTTTGCTGAAACTTGTATTTTTGGAAAAAACTTTGAATATTGTGCGTCGGTTCGGTAAACTGAACTGAAAAGGATGAAAATTTTAGGTGCAAAAATTGCAAAAACAATACACAGTAGTATGAAAAAAACATTCCTGGAGGTCTCAGCTTTCGCATTGCTGGCATTTGCTGCGAGTTGCGGGCAGCCAACGTCAAATGGCCAGTTGGTAGGGGATCAATCAAGATCAACGTATAAGGCTCCATTGCCTATAGGCATGGTATATGTCCCATCAGGCTCTTATAAAATGGGCGCCAGCGATGAGGATATCCGTGGCCGGAATGATGCGACCATACATACCGTACAGCTTGTAGGGTTTTATATGGATGCTACTGAAATCTCTAACCAGGAATATCGCCAGTTTACAAACTGGGTTAGAGATTCTATAGCTAATACTATACTGGGGAACTTTAAAGACAACCCGGATGGTACGCAGCGCCTGGATATGAGCAAGCACATCAACTGGAAAGATCCTGAACTGCAGGATCAGCTTTCAGCCTTGTATGTACCTGCAGAATTATCTGGCTGGGGACGGAAAACATTTGATGAAAGCAAGCTGGTATATCACTACTCTGCTTTCGACTATGCAGATGCGATACAACACCCTACAGAATCGCAGGTGAAATACATTAATAATTTCAATGTTCCTTCTTACCCTGATACAACGGTATGGATGCGCCAGTTCAACTACTCTTTCAACGAACCTATAGCACAACAGTACTTTTGGTTCCAGGGCTTTAACAAGTATCCTGTAGTAGGTGTAAACTGGAAACAGGCACATGCATTTTGCGACTGGCGTACTGCAATGTGGCGCTCAGAGCGTGAGAAAGAAAGACAATATTTTGAAAGCCGTTTCCGTTTACCTACAGAACAGGAGTGGGAATGGGCAGCGCGCGGCGGCCGTAACGAAGCACCTTATCCATGGGGCGGCCCTTATATCATCAACAAAAAAGGCTGTTACCTTGCTAACTTTAAACCACAACGCGGCAACTACGCTGCTGACGGCGGACTATACACGGTTCCTGTTGATTGGTATGCAAGCAACGATTATGGCCTGAAAAACATGTCGGGTAACGTATCAGAATGGACAGAATCAGCTTACTATGGCGGATCTTACCAGCAGCAGGCAGATATCAACCCTAGCGTGACTTATAATGACCAACCAGGCGATGCACAGTGGATGAAACGTAAAGTGGTTCGTGGTGGCAGCTGGCGCGACGTAGCTTATTACCTGCAGGTAAGCACCAGGGATTACGAATATGAAGATACCTCTAAAGCATATATTGGCTTCCGTTGCGTGTATACCGAAGTACAGCCTGCATTGACCAACAGGCGTGCAATCAGGCAATAATCCAAAAGCTAATAACTACATTTTAATAATCAAGAAAAGAAAAATCAGCAAAATGAATCCAATAGCATTGTTTTTTGAAACCAGCCAGGGTAAATACCTTAAAAATCTGATAATTGGTCTTGGAGCCTCTGTAGTATTGTTGGGCGCCCTTTTTAAAATACAACACTGGCCAGGTGCAAGCCTTATGCTTACAGCCGGGATGTGTACTGAGGCATTTATCTTTGCGATGCTTGGCCTGCTCCCACCTCACGCTGATTACTACTGGGAGCGTTTTTACCCGGATATCACTGAAAACCCGCACGTGGAAGCATACAGGAAAGGTATTAAAACAGGCCATCTGCCTAAACCAGGTGAACCACCAACAAAGTCGCTCGACAGGATGTTGGAAGAAGCGCAGATCAATACCCCTAACCTGAAGCGACTGAATGAGAACTTCCAGAACTTCAATAAGGCTGTAGACCAGATCAAAGACATGTCTGAAGTTACAAATGCTACAAGTGCGTACTCTCAAAGTGCACGCGAAGCTGCTGAAGCTTTAGGCCAGATGAAGACTACATTCGTAGGCGCTTCAAAAACAATGAGCGCATTTAACGAAGCAGCAGAAGATACTGCTAAGTTCCACGACCAGGTAGTTGTATTGTCAAGGAACTTAGGTACACTTAACCAGATATACGAAGTAGAATTGTCTGACGCTAACAATCATCTGAAAGCGATGAACAAGTTCTATAGCAGCCTCGTTAACGCATCAGATGCTATGGCATCGAGCGCTACGGATGCAACCAATGCGAAAGAGCAGATAGGCTTACTTGCCAAGAACTTAACTGTTCTGAACCAGGTATATGGCAATATGCTTTCTGCAATGCAGGGCCGCTAAGTAAAAAGTACACAAGAAAAATAATTACTTAATAGTAAAAGCTAAATAATGTCTATACCTAAAGAGCCGCGGCAGATAATGATCAACCTGATGTACCTGGTGTTGACAGCCCTGCTGGCCCTAAATGTATCTAATGAGATCCTCCACGCGTTTCAAACGTTGAGCCTGAGTATTGACAAATCGAATGTGTCAATAGATCAGAAGAATACCGATGTTTATAACGCCATAAAGGAGAATGAAAAAGCTCCCGGACAGGCAGAAAAAGTAAAGCCATATCGTGAAAAAGCAGATGAAGTAGTGAAGCAGGCCGATGACATGGTGGCATACCTTAATAGCTGGAAGAAAAAGATAATTGTAGAAGCCGGTGGTTATAATAAAGAAGGTGACGAAGACGAAAAAGCGTTGCCAGCCAGGCCAGATAATATAGATGCGACTACATTATTGCTTGTAGAAAAGAAAGGAGGGGATGAGTTAAAACAGAGGATCAGTAGCTTAAGGCAATTTCTATTAGAAGCTGTTCGCCCGCAAGATACCGCTGCAATAAGTCCACTGATGCCTTTGAGAGTTGTTCCATCAAGAAAAAATGATCACAACCCTACCGGTGACTGGAGTGTTGAGAATTTTGAGCACATGCCGTCGATTGCAGCATTAGCCCTATTCTCAAAGTACCAGAATGACGTGCGCAGCAGTGAAGCCTTAGTACTTAACAGGCTATTTGAAGAGGCTCACTTGAAAGATATCAAGTTTGATACCATCGGTGCTGTTGCCGTACCAAAAACAAGCTATGCACTGGAAGGTGATAAGGTAGAAGCATCGATCTTGCTCGCAGCTTTCAATAAAGCACAAAAACCAGAGATCAAAGGCCTTTCTGGCGGGGGTAGTACAAAACCTGCTATAAATGGTATCATACCATGGGAAACCGTGGCACATGGCACTGGCTTGCAGACTGTAAGAGGAAGAATAGAATTACAAACAGAAAGCGGCCCGGTATCAAGAGAATGGAAATTTGAGTACATGGTAGGTACTACAGGCGCATCTATGCAGCTTGATAAGATGAACGTGTTTTATATTGGGGTTGACAATCCGGTTACTGTTGCGGCTGCGGGTTACTCTGTAGAAGATGTATCGCTGAGCATACCTGGTGCAGTTGTAACAGGCGCTAAAGGCCACTATGTGATAAGAGTAGATAAGCCGGGAAATGTAGATGTGGCTATCAATGCGAAAACAAAAGATGGCCCGGTAAAGAAGGTTGGCGGTATGCCAATACGTGTGAAGCGTATACCTAACCCGATAGCTTCGGTAAATAACGTTACCAGTGGCGGTATAAGCGCAGCATTGTTCAGGGCGCAGATAGCGCCAGCTGCAAGGTTGGATAACTTTGATTTCGATGCAAAATTTACTATCGTCAGCTTCTCGTACATGACGTTGCCTAAGGGTAAAGATATCCTTGGCCCATACGTGGTTAATAACAGGAATGGTTGCCGTTTCACAGACAACCAGGATATACAGAAAGCAATGCAGCGTGCAAGAGCAGGCGACAGGGTATTTATAGAAGAAATTAAAGCAGTAGGGCCTGACGGACAAACAAGAACATTGCCGGGAGCTATTAACTTGTCTTTAAATTAATTAACTTAGCAAAAAAACAAAGGATATGACCATCCTGCATTCATACAGATTAGCGTTAGCAACAGCATTACTATTTGCAGGCAATGCTGCATTTGCCCAGGGCGGAGCATCTGATGCGCCGCTACCCGGCAGCCAGCAATTTGTAAATAAAGACTGGCTTCCTTCCCGTACCAACGACGGGGTATTGGACCGTGTTCCCCATCTCAGCCAGCCTATTCCATGGCAGCCCATCCGTCCGGATGATGTGTTGTGGAAGAAGCGTGTATGGCGTGAAATAGATACCCGTGAAAAGCCGAACATAGCGTTCAGGTATGCAGGAGATGAAAATACAGGTGGTGGTATGTTCATAGAAATCCTGATAGATGCGATAAAGAGGGGTAAGATCAAGGCTTACAAGAGCTTTGACGACCGCTTTACTACTATCATGACCAAGGATGACATCATGGAATCGGTGGCTGGAAAGGTGGATACGCAAGTGATCACTGACCCTGTAAGCGGAACTGAAGTTACCAAGTACATTAACCATGACTTTAACCCTGAAACTATTACTAAATACAGGATCAAGGAAGACTGGATATTTGACCGTAACCAAGGGCAGATGGTTGTTAGGATCATAGGGCTGGCGCCAGTTAAGGACATCTTTGGGGATGACGGGGTTTACCGCGGTTCGCAGGCGATGTTCTGGTTGTTCTACCCGGATATCCGTGGTTTGCTCGCACAATATGAAGTGTACAACCCGCTTAACGACGTAGCGCGCTATACATGGGATGAATTCTTTGAAAGCCGCCAGTTTGCAAGCCGTATCACTAAGGTGAGCAGCCCATTCGTAAACCAGCAGTTCAAAGACAACATGTCTCCAATGGAGTCGCTATATGAAAGCCAGCGCACTGCCGACGAAATATTCAACAAAGAACATGATATGTGGGTATACTAATCAATACCTGACTACATAATCTTCGCAAGAAAGCCTCCGGATAAACGGGGGCTTTCTCATAAATATTTATCTTGCAGCACAATTTTACTACATGACGAACGGAGAAAAACCGAGCCTTGAAGTTTGCCTTTCTCCTGCATTATTGCATCTTTATAATACAGCGGGCTCGGTAGTTGTTATTATAGACATTTTCAGGGCTACTTCTACTATTACGGCAGCATTGCATAACGGTGCAGAATGTGTGATACCCGTGGCGTCGGTCGCGGAGTGTATTGCGCTGGGCAATAGTATTCCAGGGAGTATTACGGCGGGGGAGCGCGACGGGAAAATAGCCGAGGGGCTGCAATATGGCAATTCGCCACTGGAATACCCGGCATCATTTGTCAAAGATAAAACGCTGGTGCTGACTACCACTAACGGAACAAGGCTATTGCACATGGTACAAGGGGCTTCGGTGATCGTTATAGGGTCTTTTCTGAATCTGCAGGCTATTTGCGATTTTTTGACAGCCCAAAACAAGAATGTGCTGCTAGGCTGCGCATCGTGGAAAGATAAGTTTAACCTTGAGGATACGCTGTTTGCCGGCGCAGTTATTGATGCTGTGCAGGAGTCGTTTACGATCAATTGCGACAGTGCACGGGCGGCAAAGCATCTGTATGCCCAATCTGGTGGAAATTTCATTGATTTTTTGAAGGACAGCTCTCACTACAGGCGGCTTTCGGCGTACGGGCTGGAGCATGATATGGCCTACTGCGCCACACCAAACCTGCACCCGGTTGTGCCCTACCTTAATGGAAGGGAGATAATAGCATGGAAAGGCCTGTAATGCCTGTATTATAAGCTTTCCGGCTGCCGGATTTTGAAAAATATTAACAGTTATCGGGCAATAAATGCGGTTTTTTGAGTACTTTCGGCCGTGATTTAAAGCCATACATTATGAAGACAAGATTCTACGTACAAAAGTTATTTATTTTATCATTTTTTCTCTTAGGCATTGGGTTTAATGCCTTCTCCCAGAATTCGACATTTAACTATACCGGAGCAATACAAACGTATACCGTTCCGGCAGGCGTTACTTTTATTTCCATATCCGGAAGTGGAGCGGCTGGTGGTGATGTTACTGATTTTGCTGCTACAGGTGGCAATGGCGCTATAATGTCAGGTGTTTTCGCAGTAACGCCAGGGCAGGTATTAAACCTGTTGGTAGGCCAAAAGCCTGCAAGTGTTGCTTTCTGCGCCGGCGGCGGTGGCGGAACTTTTATATGGGATGCCAGCAATACTCTTTTATTGGCTGCGGGTGGCGGCGGCGGCGCGGGGTACAATTTTCTTAGCTCGGGGATAAATGGCGTAGATGCTACTACGGCAATTGATGGTGTACCCGGAAATACAATGCCTGATGGAGCTGGAATAGCGGGACATGGAGCCACAACCCCTGGTGCAGCTGTGGCTGATTATGGCGGTGGTGGAACCGGGTGGCTATCGCCAGGTAATAGTGGAAATGCCGGCAGTACGATTACTTGTAGTTCAGCCGGTGGTGGCGCTACACCGTTAAGTGGTGGCGCAGGTGGTGTTTTTGGCGGAACTGGAACATTTGATGGGAATGGTGGATTTGGCGGTGGCGGCGGTGGCCAGGGCCGTTGCAGTGAAGCAGGCGGCGGCGGCGGTGGCGGCTACAGTGGTGGTGGGGCAGGTGGCGAACTTGTTTCTGCTATAAGTGTCTTTCAGTCAGGTGGCGGTGGTGGCTCCTTTAACGGCGGCGCTATTCAGCAAAATAGTGTGGGCAATACAGGCAATGGTATTGTAACTATCTCTGTTGTTTACCCACCTACCTATATACATGGCAGTCCGCAGAGTGTTTCTGCGTGTTCAAATACTTCTTTGGATATAAGCGGGCTACTTGCAATAACTGATAGTACTCCCGGTGAAACGGAAGTCTGGATGACGACTTTAGCGCCAGCAAATGGTCTACTAAACTTACCCACGACTGGGATATATACCGGAGATACATTAACACCTTCTGGCGTTACATATACTCCAAATCCGGGCTTTACCGGCAATGACACTTTTTCTGTAACGGTTTTGAATGAATTAGGCGCAAGTACAACAACTACAATATACGTTACTGTAAATCCTTTACCAGCAGGCATTATTGGTACAGGATTCCTTTGTGCAGGAGCCAGCACTCCTTTGACCGATGGCGATTCTGGTGGCACCTGGAGCAGTGGCAACGTATCTGTGGCAACAATAGACCCTTCAGGAACTCTTTTCACCGTGGGCGCCGGCACGGCGACGATCAGCTATACAAATGCTAATGGTTGCAGTGCAACTGCAATTGAAACAGTGAACCCGGTACCTTATGCAGACCAGGTAAGTGTATCGCCGGTATGCAACGGAAGTTTGACCAATATAATATATTTTACAGATACTATACCCGGTACTACATTTAGCTGGACCAGTGATACTTTTAGCATTGGGCTCCCAGCTGCAAGTGGTGTAGATAGCATTCGTTCTTTCCAGGCGCTTAACCCGGCAGATACGGCCGTAACAGCAACGATCACAGTTATTCCCGCTACAAGTACCTGCACCGGCGATGCGATGTCGTTTACAATAACTGTGAAGCCAACACCTAGTGTGTCGCCAATAGGCAGCCAGACAGTGTGTAACGGGATAGCAACCACTGCGGTTACGTTTGGCGGATCGGGCGTAGACGCTACATCGTATAACTGGATAAATAATAAGCCGGCAATAGGCCTTGCAGCATCGGGAACGGGAAATATAGATGCATTTACGGCTACTAACGGTGATGATACTATCATTGTAGCAACTATTGTGGTAACACCTGTAGCTGATGGTTGCAGCGGCGCTACGCAGACCTTTAGCATCACGGTAAACCCAACTCCTAACCCTGGCCCATCAGATAACCAGATAGTTTGTAACGGACTACCTACTGCGAGCGTAATATTTACCTCCTCAGTAGCGGGGTCTACTTATACGTGGGTTAATGCTGATACTACTATTGGCCTGGCATCGAGCGGTACAGACAGTATCCCTTCTTTTACGGCAACCAACGACAGTTCTTTTTCTGTTACAAGTTCTATAACGGTTACGGCATCGGCAAATGGTTGCCCGGGTACTTCAAACAGCTTTACTATAAAGGTAAATCCTACGCCTACTTTGAACAGCTTGCTTGTAGCCCCCTCTGTTTGTAACAATACACCATTTACCTATACCGCTACCAGCGCAACGACAGGAACAAACTTTAGCTGGAGCCGCGATAGTGTAGCCGGCATTAGCAACAGCTCTACAACAGGTGGCACAGATATAGATGAAACACTGATAAACACAACGCCTAACCAGGTACAGGTAACCTATGTATATGCACTGGAAGCAAGTAGCTGTGTAGATACACAAGACGTAAAGGTGCTGGTAAGCCCGACACCAGTACTGACGAGCACACTTACTGCCACTGTTTGCGACAGTGCACTGTTTAGTTATACTTCTATCAGCAGCACTCCTTCTGCTACATTTACGTGGAGCAGGGCAGCTGTATTGGGAATATCGAACATGGATGGCAGTGGTAGCGGAGTGATCAACGAAAGGCTGGTAAATACTACAAACCTGCCTGTAACTGTGATCTATATAGATACGATCACGGCATTCCGCTGCAGCAATACGGAAAGCATAACTGTGACAGTTAACCCTTTACCTGTATTAACTACCAATACCACTCCTCCGGCTATATGCAGCAATACAGCGTTTACTTATGTACCTGCAAGCAATGTGGATGTTACTACGTTCTCATGGAGCAGAGCTGCGATTACCGGCATCAGCAACATGGCAGCAAGCGGTGGCGACACTATTATGGAGACTCTTATAAACACTGCTGTGGACCCGATAAGTGTAGTGTATGTAGACACGCTGAAGGCATATGGCTGTATAAATACAGAGAACATAAATGTTACGGTTAATCCTAAGCCAGTGCTGACCTCTGCGCTTACTGCAACAGGCATTTGCGACAGCGCCCTGTTTAACTATACCCCTGCAAGCGCTACTACAGGCACTACTTATGCATGGGTACGGCCGTTTGTGCTGGGTATAGCTCTCCCGGCTGCCAGCGGTACAGGCAGCATTTCAGATACGTTGTACAATACAAGCAATTCTAACGTTACCGTTACATACGACTATACGCTTACAGCGAATGGCTGCAGTAATACCCAGGATGTAACGGTAGAAGTACATCCTATCCCTACATTATCATCGGCGTTTACTGAGAGCGTATGCAGCGGCGCTACGTTCCGTTATGTGCCAATCGACTCCGGCCGCGTATTTGGAACTACTTACACATGGGTACGCCCGCATGTTGCCGGTATTCTATCAGCAACCAATTCGGGATCGAACAACGTGATCAGCGAGGTACTTACAGACACCGCAATGGCGCCTCTGCAAACTATGTATGTATTCACTTTAACAGCAAATGGCTGTACTCACATACAGGTGCTCAACGTTACCGTAAATCCGGCGCCGCCTGTAGCACAGATCACTACCCATTCACCGGCGGCGGTTTGTTCGAACACACGCCTGCAGAATTTTGGTACCAGCACACCTGCGCCTGCAGGACAGCAATATAGCTGGAGCGCACAGAATGCAACTATCTGGGCAACCGGTACTGATAAACAATATATACTTGTCAGCTTCCCTACACAGGGTACATCTGTGATAACGCTCAATGCAAACCTTGCAGGCTTTGCATGTACCAGCAGCAGCACTTATACAGTGAATGTAAGCGGAAGCACAGCTGATATGCCGGAAGTGATCTACTACAACGGGCAGTTCTCCTGCCTGCAAAATAATGTAGACAACTATCAATGGGGTTATGACGATGCACACACACTTGATTCTACCCTGGTAGAAGGAGAAGTTAACCAGACATATTTTATCAGCGGCCCCGACTTTAATAACAGGTATTACTGGGTGATCACTAATCACGATGGCTGTATGCAGAAGTCATACTACAATGCACCTACAGGCATCACTAATATAAATGAAGGTGAGCATGCTGACATAAAGGTTTACCCGAACCCTGCAAGCAATATGATCAATGTGGATGTAAACACTACGGCTGCCGGCAGCATTGAAGTAGAAGTGCTGAATATGCTGGGGCAAAAAGTAAGCACTACACTGGCAACGGATCATAAAGCACAGATCAGCGTAGCTAGTCTGCCGGCCGGTTGCTACCTGGTAGATTGCTACAGCAATGGCGTGAAATTAGGGGCAACAAGGTTCATTAAAAACTAAAACACTCAGCACTAAAAACCTAAACGATGAAAAAAGTATTTTTACTGTTGATAGCAGCCAGCAGCGCACTAGCAGCTATGGCACAAACACCGGGAGCGCAAGGCTACTCTAACAATGGGCACCGCAAGTATACTAAAGACAGCCTGCTGATGAGGTGGGTGCTGGATGTAAACTTTTTGGCCGGGGGACTAACACAAGACTATACTACCCATAGCTCGCTCGCTAATTATAACAACAGCATAGCTGACGTAAGCAATACAGGTGGTAACCTAAAGTTTGCTACAAGCCACAGCTTTGGCTTTGACGCGCAGATAGGGTATTTTCTTGGAAAGAAGCGGCACTTTGGCTTTGGGGCAGGCTTTATGTACCTGGGGCAGCAGGGGCAACTGAGTACAACTACTCCCTTTCATGTAGAATACCAGGCTACTGATAACCAGGGAAACACATATCGCCAGTTGATCACCTCTAACGGGCCAATAAAAGAGGACATTACGATCACTAATATGAACATACCTATAGTGCTGAAGTATAAAACAAGGTTCTCAAAGAGATTTGGCTTTGCTGCTGACGCGGGTGTACTCATTAACCTGCAGGAACGTAATGCTTATTCTTCCAAGGCTTCTTTTGACTATGAGGCGATATATAAGTATACCCAGGGTACGCAAGGCAAAAACGGCCTTCCTACAACGTATGATGCGTCTGCAACTCCAAATTCGAACGACGTGTTTTATACCAAGAACGCTTATGTGGCGAGCGATGTGTACCCAACAATTCAGGACTATTTTAGTAAGCTGCGCAACAATGGCTATAATGTAGGCCTGGGTGTAAAGCCAAACAATAATTCAGGGTCTGTTTCTTATATGACGGGTTCTGTGGGCTTCCTGGTGCAACCATCGGTTAACTATTATTTCTCTGATATGGTGGCGCTTAATGTAGGCGTTTACTACCTGTACCAGCCATTTAAGAATACCACTAACAGCAGCTATATGCTTACTAATAAGGCCGGTGAATACAGCTCTGTGCAAAATACCGCATCGGCTGTCAACAGCCAGTCTTATGGTATCAACCTTGGCCTGCGCTTCTTCTTTGGTAAAGCTAAAGACAGTGATGGTGACGGTATACCTGACAAAGACGACTGGTGCCCTCATGTATACGGCCTGTCACAATTTCACGGCTGCCCTGATACAGATGGCGATGGCATACCAGACAATGAAGATTCTTGTGTAAAAGTACCGGGTATCATGAAGTTCCATGGCTGCCCTGATAGCGATGGCGATGGCATACCTGATAAAGAAGACGCTTGTCCGTATGCGCCAGGCCCGGCACAATATCATGGCTGCCCCGACAGGGACGGCGATGGCATAATAGACAAAGATGACCTTTGCCCTGATAAAGCAGGCCTTGCCCAGTTCCACGGCTGCCCTGATACAGATGGCGATGGTATACCTGATAACGAAGACCAGTGCCCAACGGTAGCCGGCCCGGCAGATAATCATGGTTGTCCTTATCCGCCAAAACCACCTGTAGTAGAAGAGACAAAGGTATCTACCCCAATATTGTTTGAAACAAACAAGACGGTGATCCATCACTCATCTTACCCAGTGCTGGACGAAGCAGTAAAGTTGCTGAATGAAGACAAGTCTTCTTACATTATTGTAGATGGCTACACTGATATTACGGGTAAGGTTAACTACAACAAGGCCCTTTCTCTAAAACGTGCCAATGCAGTAAAAGCACACCTGGTGAAACTGGGTATCAATGCCAAGAGAATAAAGGTGGTAGGCCATGGCGCTAACGCCCCTGCTGCAAGCAACGATACTGAAGAAGGAAGAATGGAAAACAGGCGTGCCGTAATGCACCTGAATGTAGGAGAATAGTTATTAGCTATAGAAGTAAAAGCGAGGCTGCCGGATTTCCGGCAGCCTCGCTTTTTGTTATGTATTTAAGGCTTGGCTTTGCGCGAACGATTTTTTTGAAATTCCTTTTAGCTGCTAAATTCTATGTTCTTTATTGCCTGTAGTTAATAAACGGAAAAAATAATATAGAAACCAAATTATTATTATCTTTAGGTTACAAGATTATAAACTCCTCAAACCTCCATGAAATGAAAAAGCTACTATTACTTATCCTATCGATCGTTTTTGTAAATACTGGATTTTGCCAGCCTTTAAGCAGTTATAACTTCAGTGCATTCAATAGTCCATATACTTCGTTGACCACGCCATTTATGACTACTCCTTCGGGCGGAACTTTGAATAGTACCAGTACTTACGATGATTGCTGGTATAACAACATCCCTATCGGGTTTAATTTCGTTTATAATTGCAATACCTATAATTCTTTATCGGCATCTGCAAACTGCTGGGTTGTTTTAGGGCAAACGCTGGGTACCTCAGCTTCCACTTTAGGGTTCGATACTTACGATGATGATCTGTCAAATACTTTTCCTGGTGGCGCTAATTTACCCCGGCCCATTTTAGCACCGTTTTGGATCGATGCATCTACTGCGACGCCCACGGTGCGTTATTCTACAACGGGTATTGCACCTAACCGGATTTTTACAATAGAGTGGGACAGCGTTGCCTTTGTTATCACAAATCTATTTGCGCCGTTTACTGGGGGGCCTGCAGTAAGTGTTGAATTAAAGTTATACGAATCGACAAATGTCATTGACTTTACGTACAATTTTTTGTCAACCTATACAACTTTTACAGGTTTTTTAGCTATCGGAATTACTGGTGGCAACGGCCCTGTTCCTGTTACTGGCGTACAACCTTATTGGTCGCTGAATAGTACAGGCACTTCCCCCACTCCAAGTATGACTACGGAATCGAGGTCATTAACCGGCGTGCCTGCCACAGGCCAGGTTTACAGGTGGGACCCTAATTGTACAGGCATACCAAACCCAGGTACAGTAAGTGCTACCGTTACGGCAGCATGTGCGCCATACACCTCTGTTGTGTCTGTGCCGCCTTGTGTTCCATTAGGTATTACGTTTCAGTGGCAGTCATCGCTAGATGGCGCTACCGGATGGACGAATGTGCCGGGCGCTACCAACGCCAGCTATACAGCCTCTGTTACCGGCACCATTTACTATCGTTGCGTATACCTGTGTACCAATTCCGGGTTAAGCGCTCCTTCCGCACCAATACAGTTGATCCTGAACATTGTTCCTGCGCCTATTTCCGGCACCATGTCATCGTTATGTACCAACTCCACTACTACACTTACGGAGGTTACTACTGGCGGCTCGTGGAGCAGCAGTAATACGGGAATTGCTACGGTAACATCTTCGGGAGTCGTTACGGGCGTGGCCGTTGGCATAGCCAGTATCAGTTACATTATGCCTGCGGGATGTTATGTTACATACCCGATAAATATCGTAACCACGCCAGTACCCATATCGGGTGCCGCAGCGTTGCTGTGCCAGGGACTAACGATAGCACTTACCGACGGTACTGCCGGTGGTACGTGGAGCAGCAGTAATACGGGTGTTGCTACTATAAATACTACAGGTACGCCTGGTATAGTGCATGGGCTGGCCCCGGGCACTACAACGATCACCTATTCATTAGGCAGTTGCTTTACCTCAACTGTAGTAACGGTTAACCCTGCTCCGGCCCCTATAGGTGGTGTTTTGCACGTATGCGCCGGGCTGACAACACAGCTTACCGATGCGACGCCGGGCGGTACATGGCTGAGCAATCCTACGATCGCTTCTACAGGATCTACGACGGGTATTGCAACGGGCAGCGCTGTGATATTTACGACTACTACAACGGTTACGTATACGGCGCCAGGCGGGTGCTCTATAACAGCATTGCTGACGGTGAATGCGTTGCCGCAACCTATAGGCGGGACACCTGTTACATGCTCCGGGACATCGACCACGCTGACCGACCCTGGTGGCGGCATATGGACGAGCAGCAATACGGCGAGGGCTACGGTGGGCTCCTCATCGGGTGCGGTATGGGGTGTATCGGGCGGTACGGCTACGATCACGTATACACTGCCGTCGGGTTGTGATACGACCACTACGGTAACGATAGGTGCATTGCCGGGTGTAATTACGGGTGTACTGTCTCTGTGTGAGAACGGGAGCTTTACGACCTTGTTCGATACCTCTGTTGGGGGCTTCTGGCAGAGCAGCGATAATAATATAGCCTCGATAGACGCGGTACTGGGAGTAGTGCAGAGTGGCATTGTTGCCGGGCTGGTTACGATCACTTATACCAACTCTTCTTTCTGTCCTATAACAGCGGTGCTGACGGTGAACCCGTCCCCACCGCCGATCGCGGGCCCGGGTACTGTTTGTACCGCAGCTACGATCACGCTGACCGACCCGATCACGGGTGGTACGTGGACGAGCAGCAACCCGGCGGTGGCGTCGATAGGCTTTACGAACGGCATAGTAACGGGCGGCACGGTAACGGGCAGCTCCGGCTTTACAACGATCACGTATACTGCCCCTTCGGGCTGTTCTATAACGACACTGATCACGGTATACCCACCCCCCAACCCGATCTCGGGCGTGCTGCATGTGTGTGCGGGTCAGTCGGTGATCTTATCGGATCCTCCGGGTCTGGGAACGTGGATGAGTGTCCACCCCGGTATAGCGATGGTTACGCCCGGCCCGACGGGCGGCGGCGTGACGACAGGCGTTACCCCCGGAACAGATACGATCATATATACCCAGCCGAGCACGTTCTGTACGCGGGTAGCTGTGGTAACGGTAAATGCAGCCCCGGGCCCTATTACGGGTACTTTGTCTGTATGTGCCGGCTCTACGGTCACGTTAACAGACCCTCCGGGTACAGGCACGTGGGCGAGCAGCACGGCAACGGTTGCTACGGCAGGCCTTACTACCGGTATTATCACGGGCGTGCTGTCGGGGACGGCCCCGAGCGGTATCACGACGATCACGTATTCAACGGGCGGCACGTGCGTAGCCACAGCAGTGGTGACGGTGTATGCCCTGCCCGCGGTATTTACGGTAGGCGGCGGCGGGTCTTACTGCGCCGGCGGCGCGGGTATAGCTATTACGCTCAGCGGGTCAGTAGTAGGGGTTCATTACCAGCTGTCCGTGGGCGGGACGCCTGTGGGCGGCGTTGTTACGGGCACGGGCTCAGCGCTGACGCTGGGCACGGTGACCACAGCTGGGACCTATACTATAGTAGCTGCAAATGCAGCTACGGGCTGCAGCCGCACGATGACAGGCTCGGCGATAGTGACGGCGGCGGTTGTCCCGTCATCCTATGCAGTTACCGGCGGCGGGAACATCTGTCCCGGTGTCGGTGCGCTGATAGGTCTTGCGGGATCAGACATTGGCGTAACGTATACTTTACATAACGGGGCTGCAACGATCACCACGACAAGCGGCACGGGATCTTCCTTTAATTTTGGCACTTATACCGTAGCTGGCACGTATACGGTTACGGCAACCTCCGGGTGCCCTGCGGCTATGCCCGGCAGCGCGGTGATCACGATACTGCCGTTACCGGCAGCCTTTACGGTAACGGGGAGCGGTACGGTGTGCCCCGGCGGCGCGGGCCCTCATATCCTGCTGTCCAACTCAGCAGCAGGCGTTGGGTACCAGCTGTTCCTTGGCACGTCCATGGTGGGTGCTTCTATGCCCGGCACAGGAGCATCTATAGACTTTGGCGCCCAGCCGGCAGCGGGCACTTATACAGTAGTGGCGACGAACACCTCGACAGGGTGTACGAAGCTGATGACGGGCAGCGCTACGGTAACGATCAGCGCGGTTCCGACGATCATGGGCCCGACGGCAGTATGCGCCGGCGCCTCTATCCCGGAGTCGGCCCCGGGCTTTACCGGTGGCACGTGGAGCAGCAGCAATACGCTGGCGGCGACAGTGGTGGCGGGCACCGGCCTGGTGACGGGTACGATCTCCGGCTCTGGCTTAACGACCACGATAACGTATACGACCACCGGCGGGTGCACGGCTACGACCACAGTAGCGGTAAGCTCTTCCCCCGGCCCTATCACGGGATCGGGCACTGTATGCGTTGGCGCTGCAACTATAGAGAGCGACCTTCCTTCGGGCGGTTCGTGGACGTCTTCGGCGACCTCGGTGGCTACGGTAGTACCGGTAGGCTCCGGTGCGGGTACGGTAACGGGCGTATCCGGGGGCACGGCGACGATCACGTATTCCCTTGGCTCGGGCTGCACGGTAACGCGTATGATGACGGTAACCCCAGCTCCCTCTGCGATCCTTGGCTCCCAGGGCCTTTGTGCGGGAGCTACCTCGGTGCTTACCGATGGGATAGGCGGGGGCAGCTGGGCGAGCAGCAATACAGTAGTAACGGTGATCAGCGGCACGGTGACGGCGGGCATAACCCCCGGTACCTCGGTGATCACGTATACGCTGGGTGGCTGCAGCGCGTCGGTGACGGTAACGGTGAACTCCGCGCCACTTCCGGTCAGCGGCGCTTCGTCGGTATGTGCAGGTGCAACGGCCACGCTGTCTGATGGCATCAGCGGCGGTACGTGGACGAGCAGCAACACAACAGTGGCCACAGTAGACGGCAACGGCCATGTAAGCGGCCTTACCGGCGGCCTTACTACGATAACCTATTCCCTTGGCGGCAGCTGCGTGGTGCAGAAGATAGTTACGGTGAACCCGATACAGGCTATCGTTGGCAGCACGGGGATGTGCCTTGGCACGACGACAACGTTAACAGACGGGACCCCTGGCGGCACGTGGAGCAGCGTAGCACCAGGAGTTGCCACGGTAAGCGGCGGTACGGTTCTTGGGTTAAGCCAGGGTACGGCAGCTATTTTTTATACTACGGCCGCGGGCTGCAGCGCATCGGTAACGGTAACTGTAAACCTTGCGCCCTCTATTATAACAGGGACGACGCATGTATGCATGGGTGTGTGCACGCCGCTGTCCGATACGATCAGCGGTGGTACGTGGACGAGCAGCAATACATCGGTAGCTACGGTGGGCAGCAGCAGCGGCCTGGTATGCGGCAATATAGCGGGTACGTCCACGATAACGTATTCTTTAGGTTTTGGGTGCACGAAGTCGGTAGTGGTGACTGTGAACGGGCTTCCGGGCTCTATCAGCGGCGGTAGCCATGAGTGTGCGGGATCGTCGACCGCGCTGAGCTCAACGGCCGGCGGCGGCACCTGGAGCAGCAGCAATACCGCAGTAGCGACATTCCTTCCTGCGACCTCGGGGATCATCACCGGGGCAGGCCCCGGGACAACGACAGTGACCTATACGCCCCCGACCGGGTGTTCTATAAGTGAATTATTTACAGTGACCACAGCCCCTGCAGCGATCGGTGGGCCGGTGAGTATCTGTGAGGGCCCGTGTACGCTGCTCAGCGATGCTACCACCGGTGGTACGTGGACGAGCAGCAATACCGCGGTCGCCGTGGTGAACGCGACGAGCGGGCAGGTATGCGGCATATCGGGTGGTTTTGCTACGATCCAGTATTCGCTGGGCCCGGGGTGCATGGTGAGCGAGCTGATAAGCGTGCTGCCACCGCCACCTCCTATCCTTGGCAGCGCGATGGTGTGCACAGGCTCCTCCTCAGTTTTATCAGATGCGGCTACCGGGGGCACGTGGTCTACGGGCCCGTCCTCGCTGGCGACGATCAATAGTACTAGCGGCGTTCTGTGGGGTGTGTCTTCAGGAACGGTGATCGTATCCTATACGATAGGTACGGGCTGCAGCGTGATCAGCAGCATTATAGTAAATGCGCTGTCGCCAATAGCGGGTAATGCGCCGCTGTGCCAGGGGATGGCGATGACGCTTACCGATACGACGGGCAGCGGCAGCTGGAGCAGCAGCGACGCGGGGATAGCGACAGCAATAACAAGCGGAGTAACGACAGGGCTCATTGGGGGAGTGGCCGCGGGAACGGCGACGGTCACGTATACGCTGCCGACAGGCTGCGGGACCTCCGTAGCGGTAACGGTCAACGCGGCCCCGCCAGCGATCAGCGGCTTGCTGAATATATGTGTGGGTTCCACGAGCAGCCTTAGCGGGGGCAGTGCGTGGAGCAGCAGCAATACGCTTGTAGCGGTTATATCGGGTGGTGGCGTGGTGACGGGGGTATCGTATGGTACTGCTACGATCACGACGACAAGCCCTGGCACGGGCTGTCCTGCGGTAGCGGTGGTAACGGTGAACCCTGTGCCTCCTGCGATCGGCGGCCCGTCATCGGTATGCCTTACCGGCAGCGCGACGATAACATTAACAGATGCGGTGAGCGGCGGCACATGGAGTGTTTCCCCTGCAGCGATAGCTACGATAGACCCTGTAACAGGGGTGCTTACGGGCACAGGCACCACCGGCGGCGCCGCGACAGCGGTGTACACGCTGGTCAGCGGCTGCACGGCAAGTGAGCATATAGGGGTTAACGCCACGCCAGCTGCTATCAGCGGGTTGTCAGCAGTATGTGTGGGGTCAACGATAACCTTAACGGATGCGGCCACAGGCGGCACGTGGAGCAGCACGGCTACGGGGATAGCTACGGTGGATCCTGTAACGGGTGTTGTAACGGGCGGCAGCGGAGGCACAGTGACGATATCGTATTCGACAGCCGCGGGCTGCGGTACGGGAACCACGATAACGGTACCCCCCCAGCCGGGCGCGATAATGGCCCCTGCGGTATTATGCCAGGGGCTGCCATCAGTCCTTGGAGAGGTGACGACCGGCGGCACGTGGAGCAGCAGCGATGCATCGGTAGTGAGCATCAATGCGGCGACAGGGATGGCGCTGCCGGTGAGTGCAGGCTGCGTGGGTATCACGTATACCACGGGCAGCGGCTGTAGTGTGTCGGCCACGGTGTGCGTGAGTGTATCTCCGGACCCTATAACAGGGACAGGCTATATCTGCATCAACACGAGCATCACGCTTGCGGAAACGAGTGTTGGCGGGGACTGGAGCAGCAGCAATACAGGCGTAGCGACAGTAGACGCTGCGGGTAATGTATATGGGTTTGCGGTTGGTACGTCGGCTATCAGTTATTCTTCGGGTGTATGTGCGGCCGTGCAGGTAGTGACGGTAAGCCCTATGCCGGGCAGCATCACGGGCGTCCCGGTGGTATGCACCGGAGCTGTCACGGTTCTTGGCGACAGCCCCGGCGGCGGTATCTGGAGCAGTTCTGACGCATCGGTAGCAACGGTGGACTCCGTTACGGGCGCGGTGCTTGGGGTGACGCCCCTGGGCGGCTTTGCCGGTATCACGTATTCTCTGGGAGCGGGCTGCACGCAGGATATAACAGTAGCAGTGAACCCTGCCCCGGGCCCGGTAACCGGCCCGTCATCACCGCTGGGCGTGTGTGAAGGGGCCACAGTGGCGTTGTTTGAAGTAACGACAGGGGGACTGTGGAGCAGCAGCAATGGCGGGGTAGCGGGTATCAACCCGTTTTCGGGAGCGCTGAGCGGCCTCCTTGCCGGCACAGCGACGATATCGTATAGTTTGCCGACGGGTTGTTCGGCCACGGCGGCAGTAACGGTGCATCCGTCGCCACAGGCTATCACGGGCCCATCGAATGTATGCCTTCATGCCGATGACCTGTTTACGGATGTGGTCACGGGGGGCGTATGGACGAGCAGCAACGGCGGCGTGGCGACAGTGGGGTCATCCTCCGGCGTTGTCCATGGCGTAGCCATAGGTTCTGTGATCATCAGCTACTCATTAGGGTTTGGCTGCTCTGCGGGTAAGATCATCCAGGTTCAGCCATTGCCGACAGTGTTTGCGCTGACGGGGGGGCGACAGCTATTGTGCCGGTGGCGCAGGCGTTCACATAGGCTTAAATGGCTCCACAGGCGGCGTCAACTACCTGCTGTACCACGGGGCTACGCCGACGGGTACGTTCCCTGGCACGGGCTCGGCCCTTGACTTCGGGCTGCAGACGGTAGGCGGAGCCTATACGGTGACGGCGATCAATACAACCACCGGGTGTACGAATGTTATGGGTGGCAGCGCCACGGTAACGGTGCTGGCGACTACAGCTCCGTCTGTGAGCATCAGCACTCCGGGCGGCAGCACGGTATGTACGGGTACGTCTGCGGTCTTTACGGCAGTGCCGTTCTACGGTGGCACGGCCCCCGCCTATGCATGGTCTGTGAACGGCGTAGCGGTGGGTACGGGCAGTACGTATACGTTCATCCCCGCCGATGGCGACGAGGTGGGCGTGGTGCTGACAAGCAATGCTGCGTGCCCGCTGCCTGTAACGGCCGATACGAGCCTTCGGATGACGGTGCTGGCGCTGGAGCTTCCGGTAGCCGGCGTGGTGGCGACGCCGGGCGATACGGTATGCCGGGGCAGTGCGGTGACGGTGACGGCGGCGCCGGTATATGGCGGCGCATCGCCGGCATATACATGGATAAAGAACGGATCAAACGCGGCTACATCAGCCTCGTATACGTATATCCCTGATGCGGGAGACATATTACAGCTGAGCATGAACAGCGACTACCTGTGCCGTACGGCGACGACGGTGGTGAGCAACCTGGTAACGATCAGCGTGGACACGCCGTATATCCCTGTGGTAACGATCAGCGGCCATACGAGTGTGGTTATCGGGAAGTTTGATACGCTGACGGCAACAGTTGCCAGCGGCGATGCGCATGTGAGCTACCAGTGGGTGGTGAACAATGTTCCGGTGGCCGGAGCTACAGGCAATACGTTCATCAGCAATAACTTCAACTATCCCCATGAGGACTCTGTGACGTGCCTTGTGACAACGGACGGAGCGTGCGGGGCTACCTCTTACGGGTGGGTGTATATAGGCACGCATGCCGAGGGTGTAGGTACGCTGAGCGCTGGTGAGGACTTCACGGTGGTACCGAACCCTAACCGGGGATCGTTTGTGGTGAAGGGAACGCTGGAGGGCGCAGACGGGGAGGTAACGATAGAGGTGACGGACATGCTTGGGCAGGTGGTATACCGCGGTCAGGCGAAGGCTCCGGGCGGTAAGGTGAACGAGCGCATACAGCTGGGCGGCATAGCCAACGGCATGTACCTGCTGAACCTGAAGACAGCCGGCGGCAGCCGGGTGTTCCATATAGTGGTGGAACAGTAGTAATGGTTAATGATAAATGATTGGAGGGCTGGTGTGATACCGGCCCTTTTTTTGTGTGCCTCTCCCCCGGAGGTGTTGCGGGTGTGTTGGCTGAAAGATGAATGCC